>JAFYMW010000116.1 GCA_017548165.1 Bacteroidaceae bacterium | reverse complement strand
TGGCATAGGGCAAGCAGATCTTCCTTGCCGAGCGAATTGAGCGTATACACCTGGCAACGACTCAAAAGCGGGCGTATCACCTCGAAGGAAGGATTCTCCGTGGTGGCACCTATCAGAGTAAACACGCCCTGCTCCACCGCACCGAGCAACGAATCCTGCTGACTCTTGCTGAAACGATGTATTTCGTCAATAAAGAGGATGGGGCGGGAGGAATTGAAGAAAGTGGAATTGCGTGCCTTGTCTATGACATCGCGCACATCCTTCACTCCGCTTGTCACGGCAGAGAGGGTGAAGAAAGGCACATCAAGCGTACCGGCTATGATGGTGGCCAGTGTTGTCTTGCCCACGCCCGGAGGTCCCCACAGGATGAAACTGGAGATTCTTCCGCTCGTTATCATTCGGTGCAAAACACCATTGGGGCCAACAAGATGTTGCTGACCGATATAATCCTCCAATGTGCGAGGACGCATTCTTTCTGCCAATGGTTGCATAGTTGGTTACAAAGATAGCAAAATTAAAGCAGAGAATAGTAATTAGCAGATAAAAAGTGATATTCTAAGTAGAAAAAATAAGTTTACTACACCATCATACATTTCCAATCATCTTTTTATCGTATATTTGTATAGTGGAGTAGAAATTTACTCTTCATAAAGCACTAAATTAGACAATACATTGAATGACCTCAGACAATACGTCGAATGAACGAAGACAATACATCGAATGAGGCTAGACAATACGACGTCTAAATTAATACCATTAGGACACCAACATGACACTATCCATTCTTATACCATCATACAATTGGGATTGCTCACAATTAGTACAAGATTTATTAGAACAAATACCCGAAGATGCAGAAATAATTATAGGCAACGACAAAAGCACTGACCCCAAGGCTATTGCTGCCTTTCAATATATTGCCACACTAAAGCAATGCAAGATTTTTGAACCAACAGAAAACCTAGGACGAGCACGCATTCTTAACAGGCTCTTCGAACTCTCATCCGGGAAATGGATTTTAATCATGGATTGTGACACAAAGATTGACAATCCAAACTACATTAAAGACTATCTAACGGCAACAGAAAACCATGTTGCAGATGCCTTTTGCGGAGGGATGAAGAACACAGAAACCTGCCCTCCTGGGTGTGAACTCAGATGGACCTACGAAACACGAGTGGCACGAAAATTAACGGTTTCATATCGTCAAGAACATCCCTACGAATCTTTGACGACACAAAACTTTATGATCAGCCGTGAAGCATTTATACAAACTGGTTTCTTGGAAGCAATCACTCAGTATGGTTATGAGGACATCATCCTCATCCAACAATTACAACGACAGAACAAGAAAATATACCATCTAGAAAACAGACTTATACATTTGGACATTGATACCAACAAAGGGTTTCTGGCCAAAAGCAGACAGGCTCTGCGCACTCTACACTCATTGCCCCAAGAAGTGTGGCCAGACACCAAATTGACCAAATTATACCACAGACTTCATGCACTTCATCTGCACCGCGTCATAGCACTAACACACCTCATGCTATTGCCCATCACAAAAAGACTATTACATTCTCGATTTGCACCAATCAGCATATTCCAACTCTACAAATTGGGCTATTTCTGCGGACTTTAAACTATTTTTGCTCCAAAGCATACCTTATATATTGAAAGATATTTGTAACTTTGGCGCCTGAAATTAATAAAAAGACATTCACAAAATAATGGCAACTATTGAAACACAAGAGGCTCCCGTAAAGAGTCTCAACTTCATTGAGAAGCAGATTGTAGAGGACCTGGCAGAGGGTAAAAACGGCGGACGATTGCAGACCCGCTTCCCACCCGAGCCCAACGGCTACCTGCACATTGGTCATGCCAAAGCCATTGCCATGGACTTCGGTGTGGCAGAGAAATTTGGCGGCGTGTGCAACCTGCGCATGGATGATACCAACCCGCAGAAGGAGGACATGGAATATGTGCGTGCCATAGAGCGCGACATCCAGTGGCTGGGCTACAAGTGGGGCAAGGTGTGCTATGCCAGCGACTACTTCCAGGATCTGTGGGACTTTGCCGAATGGTGCATACTGACGGGCAAGGCATACATCGACGAGCAGACCTCGGAGGAAATTGCGGCACAGAAGGGCACTCCAACAGAAGCGGGTCAGAACAGTCCCTACCGCGACCGCCCCGCAGAGGAGAGCCTAGCTCTTTTCCGCGAGATGAACTCGGGCAATGTGGAGCCTGGCAAGATGATTCTGCGTGCCAAGATAGACATGGCAAGCCCCAACATGCACTTCCGCGACCCCATCATGTACCGCGTGCTGAACATGCCTCACTGGCGCACAGGCAGCAAGTGGAACGCTTACCCAATGTACGACTTCACACACGGACAGAGCGACTACCTGGAGGGCGTGACACACTCTATCTGCACACTGGAGTTCGTGCCTCACCGCGACCTCTACGACCTGTTCGTAACATGGATTAAGGAGTGGAAGGGCGACGAGGGAGACATAGAGGACAACCGCCCACGCCAGTTTGAGTTCAACAAGCTGAACCTCAACTACACACTCATGTCCAAGCGCAACCTGCTCATCCTGACCAAGGAGGGCGTGGTAAACGGCTGGGACGACCCCCGCATGCCAACCATCTGCGGTATCCGTCGCCGTGGTTATAGCCCCCAGGCAATACTGAAGTTCATTGACAAGATTGGCTACACCACCTTTGATGCACTGAACGACATTAAACTGATGGAGGCCGCCTGCCGCGAGGACCTCAACACCCGTGCACTTCGCGTTAGCGCCGTGGTAGATCCCGTCAAACTCATCATCGACAACTATCCCGAGGGACAGGTAGAGGAGATGCAGGCAATCAACAACCCCGAGGACGAGAATTCAGGCACACACATCATACGCTTCTCACGCGAACTCTACATCGAGCGCGAGGACTTTATGGAGGACGGAGGCAAGAAGTTCATGCGCCTTGGTCCCGGCAAGGAGGTACGCTTGAAGAATGCCTACATCATCAAGTGCGACGAGGATGCAAGCAAGTGCATCGAGAAAGATGCAGAAGGCAACATCATCTGCATACATGCCACCTACGACCCCGATAGCCGTAGCGGTATGCCTGGTGCCGACCGCAAGATCAAGGGCAAGACCCTGCATTGGGTTAGTTGCCAGCATAGCATACCTTGCGAGGTACGCGACTACAACTGCCTATGGACATGCGAGAATCCTCGCGATGCCATCAAGCAGTATGAGAAGGAGAATGGTGTGCGCGGTATCGATGCAATGCGTCCATTCCTCAATCCCGACTCTCTGCGCGTGAACAAGAACGCCTTCATCGAAGAGTGGGCTGCTACCCTGCCCCACCTCTCATACCTGCAGTTCCAGCGCATAGGCTACTACAACGTGGATACCGACTCCACACCCGAGCACCCCGTCTTCAACAAGACCGTAGGGCTGAGGGACACAAAATAAACAAGAGATTGTCGGAGTAATCAGAATAATCGGAATACTCTGATAACTCGGAAACCAAACCATCATGCAACAGGAAGAGGACGACTACTTCCAGTCGGAAGAGTTTCTAGACATTATTAATCGCTACGAACAGACAATCAATAGTGGTCAAAATCCATATATGGATAGCGACGAACTGATTGATGTAGCCGATTACTATATGACACAGGGCAAGCATACGGAAGCTAAAAAGGCTACCGAGCTTGCCTTGCAGTTGCATCCCGATAGCGAAGACCCTGTTACAATGATGGCAGACATAATGTTCGAAACACAACAATGGCAAGAGGCTATTGTGTGGTTGAACAGAGTTTTAGACAACACGCCATTTGACGTTCAGGCTTGGTTGAATCTTGCTGACGCACAATTACAATGCGAACTTTTTGCTGAAGCTTTGGACAGTGCAGAATACACTTTGGCAATACAACCAGACAACCTGCATGCCCTACTCCAAAAGGCATATGCATTGTCAAGACAAGATAGGTTTTATGAGGCAAGCGAAATATTTAACCAATATATCGAGCGCTGTCCTGATGACGAATTAGCTCTATATCATGCCGCCTTCAATCTATGCTTTCTCGAGCGCTTTCATGAAGCCAACGATATGCTTACAAAAGCTGAGGAGCTTAGCCAAGGACTTAGTCCCGAGCACCTCAACATATGCCTACAACGTTCATATACCGAAGCACGAATTGGCAACATGCAAGAGGCATTGGATGCATTGGAGAGATCTGTCAATTACAACGATCCATATACCAAGGTAGATTACAACCTGCTAAAAGGGCACATTTATCTGCTTTTCCATCAAAAAGACAGGGCTTTGGCTTTCTTCTCTGAAGCCCTAACCAAATCCGAAGACCATATTCACACTATGCGTACCATAGCTCAGGTGTTTATGGATTGCCAAGACTTTACCACAGCAACAAGCATTCTAAAAGAAATAGAGGAAATAGCAAAGAGTGCCGAGTACGAAGAAAAAAGGCATGACATAAATGTAGCCATCTGTCCAGCACAGGCATATTGCTATTACCAAACCGGACATCGGGCTGAGTTTCTGTACTATCTTCAGCAGGCCATCATGCTCAACCCCAAAGATACACAGATATTCTTTCGTGACATCTTCCCCAACGAGGCACGACCTGAAGACTATCTATACTATGCTTCTCGTCTATAATTGGCAAATGCCACGGTTATATATAGAGGACTAGGTTACACAAAGAAGACTATGTCCTAGAAAATATAAAACTATGGGTATGTTTCAAAATACTGCTTTATCACCCTTCAAAACACACCCATAGTTAATTCTATCATAATTCCAACTAATGGAAATCGCTTCAACTTCTTGAAATCTGAAGACCTGTACGAGAGATGCTCATCTCTACAAAGCGAGCTCGCTCGTTGGGACGTTCGTGATTAAGAATCTCGCGTATGCGCAAAGCTGCAAGAGGATCCTTTGCTATCATATACAGGAAACCTCCACCACCAGCTCCAGGCAGTTTCAAGCCCAGGCACAAATCCTGCACCTTATTTATAATGGACTGTACTTGCTCGGGATTTGTACCGCTATCAAGCAACTGGTTCTGAGTCCATGTCTTGCCTACCATGCTGCCGAGTTGAGTAAAGTTGCCCTTCATTATCGCCTGAGACATATCATAGGCATGTGTCTTCATCTCATCCAAAAGCATAAGATTATCCGTTTCATAAAGGAACATGCTACGAACTATCTCAGCAAGAATCTTCTTTGCTGTTCTGGTTATACCGGTATAGTATAACAAGTGACATGCTTGATACTGAGGATCGGTAAACAAATTGTCGCTAAGCCAGCTAATCTCAGGAGTCTGTTCGAAGCCTCCCTGTGTTGTCAGCAATTTCACTCCATGAAGCACACCACCATACTGATCCTGCCATCCGCCACCTGTAGTAAGCAACTGCTCGAGAACAAGAGTACGGTTGCATATTTCGTTTTTACTCCAACCCAATCCACAGAAATCACTAACAGCACCCAATACCGTTGCTGCAAGGATAGAACTTGTACCTAAACCACTACCAGCAGGTATGGCACTGAGCAATGTCACTTCAATACCACAACCGAAGTCCTTAAGTTGTTCCTCCAATGATTTATACTTCTTTTCACAGAAATTTGGTAAGAAGCCAGCTAAAGCCAACGCTGCCTTTGGAATAGAGAAAGGAGAGCCAACCTTAGCAAAATCTGCCAATTCAGACCATGTGGTAAGAGTCTCTATCGCACCAAGATCAATACTACGAAGTACAATATGATATTCATTACAAGGTTTTATATATGTCTGCAAAGGAGGCTGTCCATTCAATTCTATAGCCATATTTACGACACTACCACCAGATGTCAAGCAATATGGAGGTGTATCTGTCCATCCACCTGCCAAATCTATTCGTACAGGACTTCTTCCCCACACAATCTGATCGCTATAAACATCTAGGTGGGGCATTTGCTTGTGCATCAGTACTCCCTCTGTCAATCCTTCGCTTAGCAAAGAAAAAGCTCTTGCACCCTCGGCTGTTCCGTCCTGACCATTGAATTCCATCAACTGAGAACGGAACATATGGTCATTAATACGCTTCAACAGAGGTTCTGTTTCAGGCAACACATCAGGAACAGGAACCTGAAGCTTGTGAAACTCGTTTGCAAGATCATTCAGGTTTGTCTGATAGAATATGCTACAACGATGATTGCTGGCCAAAGCCGTGAGGTTCTCCTTTCTGAATTCAAGACGTTGCTCTTGCAAACGACGCAGATTGGCCATATCACTGATTTCGTTAGCAGAAAGACGATTGGTCTGTCGCCACATTTCGACTGTTCCCTCGGGACACTCGGCAATCATCCATTGCAACAACTTGCCCATATCCTCAATATTGTCACATACTGGGAAAATACGGCTATTCTGCAAATCCTTGTTGCCTTCAACCTCGTCCACAGATATACCACGTTTCTCTAACCATTCCTTAACAGGTAGGCCTAAGTATTCCGTTGAATCATCAGCCAATGCACCTCGCATAGCATCGTTAAAACCATAAGGGCGCAAAACCCATTGATTTTCCCCAATAGGTACTATATCTACACAAATTCCTGGTTGCAGGCAAATACTCCAATCGTTCTTGGGCACACCAGTAACGATATTCTCGTGAGTCAATGTCCAAGAAGCGGGAACCCACGAATTTTCTATCCATGTATTTTTGTTGGTTGGAAGGAAAGTTATGTCGTGATGACAATTCTGGGTAAAGATACTGGGATGGGCCTTAACCCCAAGATGCATAATAGCTCTTTGGTCATAAACCAAATTTTGAATAGCCATTGTTGAACTAATCATCTCGCGAGAAGTTCCATAGTGATAAAATTCGCCATCCTGCAAAGGCAATACCGCAACTTTTAATTGCGACAGCTCCTCGTCCTTTATTGTGGGATTCTCGCCCAATGCCTGACCGAAATCACTATATAGGTCGTAATTTAAGATGCTGCCATCTGCACCTGTGCTCTTGCTCATAAGCAAATTTACGGCCTTGTCTGAAAGCAGCCATATGCCTATGTCCATCAGGAAGAGGTGCGAATGCATCAATTCTCCCAAGGTTTCTACACTTGGTTTCTGCAAGACAAAATCCAACACCTCTGGGGTCTCTCGTTTAGATAGGAATACACCATGATTCTTTGCCAACGATGGATCGACCCACAATCCATAGCACACCACATCTACATCAGGAATCTGTTGAAGCTTGCCTGCACGGATATATACATCGCCCGATGCTATTAAAGTACGCAATCCCTGGGGAGCAGAATTCATTATATTTTGATACAAAGGCAACTGAAGTTGCAACAGGTTCTGGCCAATACGCTGACCACGTGCCCAACGAAAAACAGGTATGGGTGTAAGCACCTTACCACTAGGAGCATAACTTGGCAATCTACGACTTTGACCTCCGGCATGCAACAAGATACGTTTCTCTTGTGAAAGCCACTCCTCGAAAGACAATTCAGGAGCCTCATCCTGATGACAAGCCTCCATAAGCCAATTGGTACCACCACCACTTCCCAATCTTGCACCAACAGGATCGGAAGTACAGAAATATTCGTCACGACTTACATTAGCTACATCGTGAAAACACTCCACCAAATTAGGAGGAAGAGATAACAGTTTCTTCATATCACTATATTGGATTTAATTTAATATACTTTTATTAATTAACAACTCTATAATAAGTAGGCCATCCAAATTATATTTCGTCATCAACGCTCTGCGCGCATAGGATTGTTCAAAAAATCTTGATAACTGAGCCTAATACCATCTTCTAGTTCTGTGCTGTACGTCCACCCCAACGCCTTTGCCTTACTTACATCCAAAAGCTTGCGTGGAGTTCCATTAGGTTTGGTAGTATCCCATAGAATGCGTCCATTGTAACCCACAACCTTGGCAACAATTTCTGTAAGTTCACGGATAGACAATTCCTTGCCAGTACCTGCGTTTACTGTTTCATTACCACTATAGTTATTCATCAGAAAGACGCAAAGGTTTGCTAGGTCGTCAACATACAGGAACTCTCGCAATGGAGAACCATCACCCCAACATGTTACCTCCTGCGTCCCCATCTCTTTTGCTTCATGGAAACGACGTATCAACGCCGGCAATACATGTGAGTGGGTAGGATGATAGTTATCGTTGGGTCCATATAAATTTGTAGGCATCACAGAAATAAAATCCGTACCATACTGGCGATTAAGGTATTCGCAGTATTTCAAACCACTAATTTTTGCTAATGCATATGCCTCATTGGTCTGTTCTAATTCGCCCGTAAGCAAACAAGATTCCTGCATTGGTTGTGGAGCCATACGAGGATATATACAGGATGAACCTAGAAACTCCAATTTTTGACACCCATTCTTCCAAGCAGCATGAATTACATTCATCTCAAGCATCATATTCTCGTACATAAAATCTGCCAAAGACGTATGATTAGCTATAATACCACCCACCTTGGCGGCGGCTAAGAAGACATATTCGGGTTTCTCTTGCTCGAAAAATCGATTTACGGCCTCCTGGTTTATTAGATCCAGTTCTGCATGTGTTCGGGTGATGATGTTGGTGTAGCCTTGTCTCTGCAACTCTCGAACAATGGCACTGCCCACCATACCACGGTGTCCTGCAACATATATTTTGGCGTTCTTTTCCATCCTAATATGAATCGCTATGATAGAGAAATTATTTTACCAAGCCTTTCTCCAGATATTCGGCAAGATTTGTACGCATCACACTGGCCACATGATCAGCAGCAACTTTCTCCATGTCGTGCTTAACCATAATGGAGACAAGCTGCTCGAAGGTTGTCTTGGCAGGATTCCACCCAAGTTTGGTCTTGGCCTTGGTGGGGTCGCCCCAGAGATTGACAACATCGGTGGGACGATAAAAGTCGGGACTCACCTCCACGAGTGTCTTGCCTACAAGTTCGGCCGGTCCATTCACACAGACACCTTTTTCGTCCATCTCCTCACCTTCGAATTTCAATTCGATGCCTGCAGCCTTGAATGCGGCATATGTGAACTCGCGCACGGAGTGTTGTACACCTGTGGCGATGACAAAGTCCTCTGGTTCGTTCTGCTGAAGAATGAGCCACATACATTCAACGTAATCCTTGGCATATCCCCAGTCGCGAAGCGATGACAAGTTGCCAAGAAAGAGTTTCTCCTGCTTACCCTGTGCTATACGGGCAGCGGCCAGGGTTATCTTGCGTGTAACAAAGGTTTCGCCACGACGCTCGCTCTCGTGATTGAACAATATACCAGAACAGCAGAACATGTTGTATGCCTCACGGTACTCCTTGATAATCCAGAAACCATAGAGCTTTGCCACGGCATATGGACTATAGGGATGGAAGGGAGTGTTCTCGTTCTGGGGAACTTCCTCTACCTTTCCATAGAGTTCGGAGGTGGATGCCTGATAGATGCGACATTCGTTCTCCAGATGGTTGGCACGTACAGCCTCCAGCACACGAAGCACACCTACGGCATCTACGTCGGCCGTAAACTCGGGTGCATCGAAACTTACCTGCACATGACTTTGTGCTGCCAGGTTGTATATCTCGGTGGGGCGCACGTCTGCAATCACTTTTACTAGTGACATGGAGTCGCCCATATCGCCATAATGCAGGTGGAACTGAGGATGCCCCTCCAGATGCGCGATACGTTCGCGGAAATCTACGCTGCTACGACGGATGATTCCGTGCACTTCATAACCTTTTTCTATAAGGAACTCGCTCAAATAGCTACCATCCTGACCAGTAACACCTGTTATCAGAGCTACATTTCTCTTTTCCATTTTCTAATTTTTCATATTGCTTATTCCGAGAACAGCTTTATCCTTTGCTCTTCCGTCAACTTGCATATTAGGAGTGTATTATCTTTTTCTGCAACAATATATCCATCAAGTCCTTGAACCACAACCTTACGTTCCTCGCTACAATGTATTACGCAATTGCGAGTTTCATAGGTATGAATATTACTACCGATTATGGCATTTCCTTTATTATCCTTGACTACATTTTCATGCAAAGATCCCCATGTGCCCAAGTCACTCCATCCAAAACTGGCAGGGAAACAATAAATCTCTTCCGATTTTTCCAATACAGCATAGTCAATAGATATATTTTCACACTTAGGAAACTCTTCGTTGATATACACTTGTTCCTTGTCTGTTCCGTAATAAGGAAGAAGATTCTCAAATATATCATTTATTTCTGGAGCATAAACCCTCAATGAATTAACTATCGTGCTTACATTCCATATAAAAATACCAGCATTCCATAGCATATTAGGCTTCTGGATATATTTCTCAGCTGTTGCAAGATCTGGTTTCTCTTGAAAAGCATCAACGCGGAAAATCTCATTATTACGAACCGAGGGACTAGTCATATCTGTCTGAATGTAACCATATCCTATTTCTGGACGAGTTGGTTTCATTCCGAGTGTCACTATAGCATCCGATGTTGAAGCAAATTCCAGAGATTTACACACTACTCGTTGAAACTCTGCAACATCTAGAACCAAATGATCAGAGGGAGTTACAACAATAGTTGCCTTGGGATCAATACTTTTTATTCGCCATGCAGCATATGCTATACAAGGGGCTGTACTTCGACGACATGGTTCCAACAATATATTACCGACAGGAATCTCTGGCAATTGTTCTGTCACAAAATCACGATAATTCTGACTTGTAACAACCCACACATTTTCGACAGGCACAATACCCTTAAAACGATCCAATGTCATCTGTATAAATGTACGTCCTGTTCCCAAGACATCAGCAAATTGTTTTGGACGTTCTGGAGTACTCATAGGCCAAAAACGGCTTCCAATTCCTCCCGCCATAACAACTAAGTGAGTATGTTTTTCCATAAGTTGTTTATGCATAGATTAACAAATTAGCAATCGTTAAAAAAACGATTTTACGTTAACTACAATTTAATCTTCTTCACGAGACCATCCCAAGCCTTAACCTTTACAGAGACAATAGTATCGTGAGCCTTATTGTTTATCACCTTCTCTGATTCGGGAGCCAAAGATCTAAGAGCCTCAGCAGGGATGCGGATGTCTGTTGTTATATTCTCGTCCGAAAAGTTGGCTACAACAAGATAGGTCTTTTTCTTGTCGCTTCGCAAGAAGACATATTGTTTATCAAGATGACCATTGACATACATCAAATCCCAAAAGAGACCCTCGCTAAAAGCAGGTTCTTCTTCTGCTAATCTAAGAGTTTGTATATAGAACTCCCTCAATTTCTTTTCTTCATCTGTCAAGAGTGCACCATCAAATTTTCCTGCATTACGCCAACGACGTATTGTATCCACTGTCCAATAGTCAAAGATTGTAGTACGTCCATCCTCACCAGAGAATCCTTCGCTATCCATACCCTTTTCACCCAACTCTTGACCAAAATACACCATCATTGGATTGGTATTCATCAATGCACTTACCAACATCATAGGTCTACCCTTGCGCGCATCACCAGCAAAGAAATCACTTGCTATTCGTTGCTCGTCGTGATTTTCCAAGAAATTGAGCATATGACCTTGGATATCCTCAACACTCTGCCAACAATATGTAATTTCCTTTGCTGAAGACCAACCCGCGGTTACAGCCTTGAGTTTGTCATAAAGACCTACTTTGTCATACAAATAGTCGAAATGACCACGGAAAATATAGTCGCGATACAACTGAGGATTGTAAACCTCTGCAATAAAAATAATTTCAGGGTATTTCTCCTTTACCTGGGGAATAACCCATCCCCAGAAGTCCACGGGCACCATTTCCGCCATATCACAACGGAAACCATCCACACCCTTTTCTGCCCAATAAAGCAGAATCTGCAACATCTTCTGATAGGTGTTAGGACCATAATTCAGCTTTACAGTTTCGTACCAATCGTTTCTACCTGGCCAAGCAGAAAAAACATCATTACCCGTTGCCTTTGCTGGATTCTCTTGATATATATTTGCCTTTGTTCGTTCTTCTTCACTAAGGATATTATCCAAATGAAGAGGTTCTCCGAGATAATAAAAATTATTCTCTGGAGAGTAGTTCAACGAGGTATCATCCCCTTCACCAAGATCAAAACAACCTTCCGGACATGCATCGGAATGATATTCACGCGCCACATGATTAGGAACAAAGTCCTGAATCACTTTCATTCCTGCCTTATGTGTACGCTCAATCAACGCCTCCCACTCCTTTATACGCTCTGGTACCTTTGTTGCAATATCAGGATCAACATCGTAATAATCCTTTATTGCATAGGGACTACCAGCACGACCTTTCACTACTTCAGGATGATCCTTTCTAATACCATAACGACTATAATCTGTTTGTGTAGCATGCTCTATGATGCCGGTATACCACACATGAGTAACACCCATTGCTTTTATCTCTGTCAAAGCCTTGGCGGTAAAAGACGACATTGTACCACAACCATTCTGACTCTTGCTACCATGAGGCACAGGGTTCTCCACATTGGCACCAAACAAACGGGTAAATACTTGATATATATTCATAATTCTTAATAAGTTTCGTTATTATGCATGTAATACAGTCACATCCTTAGCAATCTTTGTAATCATACCTGTCAGAGCCTGACCAGGACCACACTCAACAAACTCAGCAGCACCAGCCTCTACCATAGCTTCCACTTCCTGAGTCCAACGTACACTTGCCGTTAACTGAGCAATAAGATTTTGTTTAATCTCCTCTGGATTAACGTGAGCCTTGGCATCAACGTTTTGATATATGGGACAAGTAGGAGTATGGAATTCCATTGCTGCTATTGCCGCCTCCAATTCTTCCTTGGCAGGCTGCATCAAAGGACTATGAAAAGCACCTCCCACTGGCAACATCATTGCACGTCGAGCTCCAGCCTCAAGTAATTTTTCACAAGCTACTTCTACTGCCTCTTTATTACCACTGATCACCAACTGGCCAGGGCAGTTATAGTTAGCTGCCACAACCACACCTTTACCTGCCTCTGCACTAACCTGAGCGCAAATTTCCTCTATCTTGGCATCATCCAAGCGCAACACTGCTGCCATACCACCAGGAGCTACCTCGCAAGCCTTTTGCATAGCAAGAGCACGAGCATATACCAATCTCAATCCATCTTCAAAGCCCAAAGCACCAGCTGCAACTAAAGCGCTAAATTCTCCCAAAGAATGTCCACCGACCATATCGGGTTTGAATTCCTCACCCATACACTTGGCCATAACAACACTATGAAGAAAAACAGCAGGCTGCGTTACCTTTGTCTGCTTTAAAGCCTCGACATCGCCTTCAAACATAATATCTGTAAGACGGAAGCCTAAAATCTCATTGGCTTTCTCCATCATATCTCTAGCCACCTCATTACTCTCGTACAGGTCCTTACCCATACCAGTAAACTGTGCTCCCTGTCCA
Organism: Bacteroidaceae bacterium; assembly: GCA_017548165.1. GTDB lineage: Bacteria > Bacteroidota > Bacteroidia > Bacteroidales > Bacteroidaceae > Physcousia. The sequence continues at coordinate 19,176 of JAFYMW010000116.1, read as the reverse complement.
GGGAAAACAAATGCTTTCATTATTATTTTAATTATATTTTTTACTTTACCACGGCCCCATTACTGGAGCGCACACATTATTTAATAACATTTATGCGCAAAGATAATAAAAAATACTCGTATTTCTCAAAAAGCGCGACAAACATTTTTTTTAACTCATAAAAAACATTAACTTTGCTCAACAAACCATAAAAATATGGTGATATAGAACACGAAAGACGAAATCAAGTATGGATTACGAGCAAATTGCCAACGATCTGGCACAACAAGTGTTCGACGCAATTGCACCACGCGTAAGCGCCGAAGATATGGAAAGAGTACGCCAAGCCTACTTTCTGGCCAAGGAGGCACATGCACCACAAAAACGCAAATCTGGCGAGCCCTACATCCTCCATCCAATATCTGTGGCTCTCATCGTTGCGAAGGAGCTACAATTGGATGCCAACACGGTCATCACAGCCTTTCTTCATGATGTAGTTGAAGACACCCCATACACTGTTGAAGACATCGGCCAACGCTTTGGCAATGATGTTGCCGGATTGGTGAATGTTGTCACAAAACAAAAGAAAGAATCCTACCAAACCACCAAGCAAGTTGACAACTACCAGCAAATCCTAGCATCTCTGCACTACGACATACGTGCCGTTATGGTTAAGATAAGCGACCGTCTGCACAACATGCGCACCCTTGAATCCATGCGCCCCGACAAGCAGATGAAGATTGCCGGAGAGACAGACTGTTTCTATGCTCCATTAGCCAACAGATTAGGTCTTTTTGAAGTAAAGACAGATCTTGAAAACCTTTCCTTCAAATATCGTTGCGAAAACGAATACGGAGAGATTGAGCGATGGCTTCAACAAGACGAGGAATTGTGCCGCGAACGACTAAACATATTCTGCAAAGATGTTAAAGGCACACTCAAAGACCATGGTATACAATGCGAAGTAAAACCGTATTGGCGCCGTCCCTACTCACTATGGCGTCGAATGAAGCAACAAGATGTTGACTTCTGGCACTTGCCACATCGCTACTACATCCGTATCACATTCTGGGGCGACACCATGGACGACCCTCTGACCGACAAAGAAACCTGCCTTAAAATCTACAATTTACTCACCAGAGACTTCCGCGAACGTCCTGGTAGTTTTATCAACCAAATTGAGCAACCCAAAGAGAATTCTTATCAATGTCTCCGACTCATGCTCTTATCAGGAGAAGGTATCTGGGAAGACGTACAGATATGCTCCGAAACCATGGTACGAGCCAGTCAGGTTGGATGTATCAACGAGATAGGAAGCAACATCGGTAATTGGGTAAAAAGATTCCGTAAAGTACTGGAAGACATCACTTTCCAAGGCAACGAGGCACACTTTCTTGAGCATATTTCTTCAAGTCTTTATTATGACGACATCACGGTATTCTCACCCAATGGAGAAAGCTTCATTCTGCCCAAGGATAGTACCGTAATAGACTATGCCTTCAAACAAGGTGACGAAATTGGTTCCCACGCGCACTATGCCTATGTCAATGGCAAATTATGCAGCATAAAAACAGTGCTCTATGGTGGCGATTGCATTAAGCTCATCACCTCGCCAGATGCCCACCCTCGCAAGGATTGGATTGACCATTGTCAAACCTACGTTGCCAAGCGTTATCTGCGCCTATTCCTCATCGAGAGACGTCGCATGCGCGGAGGTGTCTGCCGTTGCCCTATATGCAATCCATTGCCTGGTGGAGAAGTCATAGGTATACGCATGCAAGGCATAGATAGTATTTCTGAGTATGAAAATATCACACTACACCGCCGTTCTTGTCCCGAAGCCATACGAATGGCAAGCAAATTCGGAGATAATGTGGTAAGCATCAACTATGCCGAAAGTGCCAACGAACCACCTATTGTCGTACACTCCCCCACATCCGTCACTATCAACCGCATCGGATTTACCTACCCTATCACCCTTGCCATCACTGGTGTAGACCGCCACAGATTGCTGATGGATCTCACTTCAGAAATTGCCGACAGGCTACATCTCAACATGGATTCGCTCAGCATCAGCACCAAAGATTGCATTGTTAATTGCACCGTCACCATCATGGTACATAGCATCAAAGAAATGATAAGTGCCATTGCACATATCAGCAAAATTCCAGGTATAGAATCCGTTCATCAAATTAAAACCAAAAGATAAGACGCACAAAATACTCCACTTTCATCAATATTATTGCTCCAAAAGCTTTGAATTATAAAAAAAATGCTTACCTTTGCACCCGAAAATAACACACGGGAATAGCTCAGTCGGTAGAGCACTGGTCTCCAAAACCAGGTGTCGGGAGTTCGAGCCTCTCTTCCCGTGCCAAAGTAATTAGAGCAATTTTAGCGCAAAGACAGATACTTTTGTATCTGTCTTCTTTTTTTATTTCACTAATTTATGCACTCAAATAAGATTTCCTCTTTAGCACACCCTTATTTTCAGTTTTTTTAACTAACTTTGCATTAGCAAAAGAAATAATAAATATAATTCATTAACTCAATCAAACTATCATCATGTTTAAAAGTATGAGGTCATTTTGGTTAGCGACATTACTTATGGTCGCTACCATGGTTTCCGCACAGGTAACCACCTCCGGTATGAGCGGTAAGTTGACGGACGAGAAGAAGAAAGCCATAATCGGTGCCATCGTCCAAGCCGTACACCAGCCTTCCGGTACACGCTACACGGCATCAACAAACGAAGACGGACGTTTCCTTATCCAGGGTATGCGCCCTGGTGGTCCTTACGAGGTCAACATCCGCTACATGGGTTTCAAGCCAAAAACTATCAAGAACATCAACCTTGAACTCGCAGAAACCTACAATCTTAACATCATCATCAACGAGGAGACCAAAGATATGGACGAACTCGTTGTTGTGGGTAGCTCTTCTAAGTTTGCTGGCGAGAAGACAGGTGCTTCTACCAACATCAGCAATGCACAACTCAAGGCCATGCCCACCATCAGCCGTTCTATCACCGACATCACACGCCTCTCGCCCTATGGTGGCAATGGTATGAACTTTGCCGGTGTTGATGGTCGTACCGCCAACTTCACCGTGGATGGTGCCAACTTCAACAACAACTTTGGTCTTAGCGATGGTCTGCCTGGCGGTGGCAATCCCATTTCTATCGATGCTATTGAGGAATTGCAGGTAGTTATTTCTCCCTTCGATGTGCGCCAAACCAACTTCATCGGTGGTGGTATCAATGCTATTACCAAGTCTGGTACCAACACTTTCAAGGGTACTGCTTACGTATTCCACCGCAACGAGAACATGCGTGGCGATGCCGTTTACGACCAAACCATCGCTGGTGCTCGCGACAAAGACCGTAGCACTACATATGGTGCAACCTTTGGTGGTCCTATCATCAAGGACAAGTTGTTCTTCTTTGCTAATGCCGAGTACAACGTATCTCCCTCTGTTGCAGTACGTTGGAGAGCATCTGAGGATGGAAAGGGCAATGAGGAGCAGTATCTGTCTTACACCACCGTAAAAGATATGCAGCGTGTGAAGGATTTCGTTGCCGAGAGATACGGATACGACACAGGTTCATTCACCGATTTCCCTGCCGACGAGAACAACCTCAAGTTGCTTGCACGCGTTGACTGGAACATCACCGACCGTCATAAGTTGGCCGTACGCTACAACTACACCAAGAACACCGCTTGGAATGCTCCCAATGCATCTTCTATGGATGGTGGCGAGCGCTCTGCATATGGTCGTACATCTCTTTATTCAATGGCTTTTGCCAATTCTATGTATTCACTGAACAATGTTGTTCATTCTGCTTCTCTTGACATCAATAGCCGTTTGACCAACAATCTCAGCAACCAGTTCCTGGCAACATTCTCTAAGCTCGACGATGTACGTGGAAGCAATTCTTCTGAGTTCCCCTTCATCGACATTCACGATGGCACCAACACCACCACTCAGTACATGGCACTTGGTTATGAGCTCTTTACATGGAACAATGCCGTGCACAATACTGTATTCAATATTAAGGACGACATCACCTACTACACTGGCAACCACAAGATTATTGCTGGTTTGAGCTATGAATATCAGATGGCTGACAACCAGTACATGCGCAATGGTACTGGTTACTATCGCTATCGTAGTGTAGACGACTTTATCAATGGTTCAGCTCCCGAGGTGGTATGTCTCACCTATGGTTATGATGGCGAAACTGCTCCTGCTGCTCGTGTTCGTTTCAGCAAGCTTGGCATCTATGCTCAGGAGGAATGGAATGCTACCGACAATTTCTTGCTCACCGCAGGCCTTCGTCTGGACGGATTCTTCTTCAACAACAACGACCTCATGACCAACAATGCCATCAAGGCACTCGACTACAACGGCCGACACATCGACACTGGTAAGTGGCCTGGTGTCAGCTTAACCAGCTCACCTCGTGTTGGTTTCACCTACGACATCTTTGGCGACAAGTCACTGAAACTCCGTGGCGGTACAGGTTTCTTCACCGGTCGTCTGCCCTTGGTATTCTTCACCAATATGCCCACCAATGGTGGTATGGTTCAGTATCAGGCACAGCTCAGTGGCAAGAACACAGACATGAGCCAGTTTGCTGGCGGACTTGTCAAGGAGGATGGCAAATCATATACCGAGTCTTTGCGTGACAAGCTCATCAGCATGGGCTATCCCACTACCATCACCTCCGAGGATGGCACTCTGCCCTCTTCTATCTCTGCCGTAGACCCCGACTTCAAGATGCCCGAAGTGTGGAAGACCTCTTTGGCTATTGACTACAACCTTCCCACCTCATTCCCCTTCAGCGTTTCTGCCGAGGGTATCTTCAACAAGACCTTCAACGCTGCTACCATCTCCGACTGGAGCATCATGCCCGTAGAAGGCTTTGCACGCTTCAATGGTGCCGATGCACGTCCCATTTATCCCAGCACCTTCCGCACAGGTACCAAGGCATTTGTTTTGGAGAACACCGACGAGGGTTATGGTTGGTCGGCCAACGTGAGCATGAACATGCGTCCTATCAAGGAGTTGAGCTTGATGGCTTCATACACTCACACCGTATCTAAGGAGATTACTGGTCTGCCTGGTTCTAATGCAGAGTCAGCATTCACCTATGTTCCCACCGTTAATGGTCCTAACAACATTGCTCTTCACAACTCTCAGTATGTTACCCCCAACCGCGTTATGGCTATGGCCACCTTCCACAAGAAGAACAGCCAGTTCAGCCTTGTATACGAGGCATGGAATGGTGGTTACAACTACTCTTTCATGACCGCTAACGACATGAATGGTGATGGTTACAACTACGATGCTCTCTATATCCCCACCGACGAGCAGGTGAAGAACAACGAGTTCCGTTTCGTTTCAGAGGGCGATGCAAACCGCTTCATGGACTTCGTTCACAACAATAGCTACCTGAGCAAGAATCAGGGCAAGTATGCCGAGGCATATAGCGTTTACAATCCTTGGGTACACCGTGTAGACATGAGCTATAAGCACGACTTCAAGGTAAAGGCTGGCAAGAGCATGAACACACTTCAGTTGAGCTTCGACATGAAGAACGTTCTCAACCTCTTCAGCTCAAGCCTTGGCGTGAGCAAGCAGATGAGCACCGAGCTCAATTCTGGTCGTATCCTCAAGTATGAAGGTACTGATGCCGAGGGTTATCCCACCTTCTCTACTCCCGAGAAGATCAATGGCAACACTCAGACATGGGTTCCCAACTACTCTATCGGTCAGTGCTGGAACATTTCTGTGGGCGTAAAATATCTGTTTAACTAAACATCCAAGTAAACAAAGATGAAAATCAAGTCAATATTCACGCTTCTTCTGTCAGCCCTGCTTTGCATCGGCTGTTCAGAGGAACAAGTATTGGGAAACTACACAGATCTCAATCTCTCTTCATCATACATTAGTATCTCCGAAGAAGGTGAAACAGTTGAAGTAACCCTCACCTCTCCCGACGCATGGGAGTTCAGCAAGGAGAAGGACAAGAAGGGCAACGATGCCTATCCCATCCCCTCATGGCTGACCATTTCACAAACCGAAGGTCAGGCAGGACAGACCGTCATCAGTTTCAGCGCCGAAGCCAGCAACTCTGGTCGCGAAGTGGAACTTAAAATCAACTCTGGCAATCGCTGCCTCTTCCTCAAGGTGCGCCAAGGCGAGATGACATCTTCTACCGCTACATGTAAGGAGGTAAACGAGGCTCCCGATGGTAAGAACTTCACCGTATCTGGTACCATCACCAAGATTGCCAACACCACCTATGGCAACTGGTACATGACCGACGGCACCGCCGAACTCTACATCTATGGTACTCTCGATGCCGAGGGAAAGACCAAGAACTTTGCAAGCCTCGGTCTTGAGGTTGGTGACAAGGTTACTATCGAAGGTCCCAAGAGCTCATACAATGGTTCTCCCCAGATGGTTGATGTTACCGTAAAGAAAATCGAGAAGGCTCTTTTGAAGATTGTGACCAATCCCGACACATTGAGCAAGGAAGGTGGCAAGCTCGAAATTCTCCTCGCCACCAAAGGCAAGGGTGCATACTTCAGCATCGAAGAGAATTGCCAGACATGGGTTTGCTACAACAATGTAGAGCATCGTAAAGGCATAGCTACAAAGATTGAGCCCAACCCTGCCGACACCGTAGCTTATACCTTCAACATCCTTCCCAACGATGCCAGCGCACGTCAGTGCACCATCAATTTCTTTGCCGACGAAGGCGAACCCATTCCCTTCAGCTTCATTCAGGAAGGTGGTATTGCTGACGTTACCGTAGCAGAATTCCTTGCCGCCGAGGTTAACGACGCTGCTCAGTACCGCATTGTGGGCCACGTAACCGGTTTCAACAAGTACAACAACAACTTCTACCTCAAGGACTGGAGCGGCGAGGTGTATGCCTACAAAGTAGACACTCAGGGCGTCAAAGACATTGCCATTGGTGACTTCGTAACCGTCGTAGGTACACGTGGCGAATACAAAGGTGTACCCCAGTTGCCCGAGGGCACTTTGCTCGAGAAGTACACCGCCAGCCCCGAGGTAAGCGTGGCAGAGTTCCTCACCAAGGAGGATAGCAAGGAGGTTTACTACAAGCTCACCGGCACCATTGCCGAGATCAAGAATGCTCAGTACGGCAATGTTGACATCATCGATGCCAACGGCGACAAGGTATATGTATATGGTCTTCTTCCCGGTTATGGCGCTACTGGCGATGCCAAGAAGGGACTTGTTGATGCCGAGGGACTGAAGCTTGGTGACACTATCACCATCGTAGGTAATAAGGCTTCTTACAATGGTTCTCCTCAGGTTGGCAATGCCGTTTATCTCTCACACGAAAGTGTTGAAAGCGATACAGAAAACAACGAAACAGAAGAGAACGAAGCAGAGTAATCTACCCCATTTCCCCACATAGGGGAGACACATAACAACACACAGACGCACCTTCAACACTCCAATGGTTGAGGGTGCGTTTCTTATATGCAAGAAAGAAAAACGGCAAATCACCAACCGATGATCTGCCGCTCAATCCTACTAAAATATATCTATGTGGTTAATCAATTTTAACTCAAATCGGTCATTAGCGTTATGATGATAATAGCTTCATCAGCGCGTAACAGTTTAATGACTTATTTGGGGTTTAATTTGCTGGAGCCCACTTGCAACGCACGGGCGATACTATAGCACCCTCTTCCTTCAGTGCCTTCATGGCCTTGTCCACCTCCTTGCGGTCCAAACCACCCAACTCGGCAATCTTACCAGCATTCAATGGCTCACCAGCCTCTCTCATCACCTGCAATACTTTGTCCTTTGTTTCCATAATCTATTTTTCCTTTCTATAATTATTTAGTTAATCAATTCGGGTTTTGTTTTCTGATGCAAAGATACGACGATTTTCTTAATTTGCAATCATTACAAACTACTAAGTTTGCAATCATTACAATCTTTAACTAAAACACACGACAATCTCAAACAGATGTTAATAATCCGTTTACTCCAATTTCTTTCGCTAAAAACAAACGGCAAAAGGTCCTCCCCTCGTTAATACTCCACCTTATCCTCCTTCTCGTCCCATTTCCTGAAGGCACGCAGAGCTTCCTTGCGCATGAAATGCTCACACTTTATGGAACGCTCGTCATACCTCAGTTCCAATTGGTCGTAGATGAACGAATCATCAAAGTTTATCGCCTTGGCATCGTCCTTGGTGTTGCCATAGCATATTCTGCTCACCCCAGCCCAATAGAGTGCACTCAGGCACATAGGACAAGGTTCGCACGAACTATAAACCGTGCACCCTGTCAACTGAAATGTCTCCAGCTTAGCACAGGCATTCCTTATAGCCATCACCTCGGCATGAGCGGTGGGGTCCGAATTGGGCACCACACGATTCGTACCTGTTGCTATCACCTCGCCATCACGCACTATCACTGCCCCGAACGGACCACCTCCCGAATCAATATTCTTTACCGACAACTCAATGGCCATTTCCATAAACCTTGCATCCTCTGCCGAATAGTTTGTCGTTTCCTTTAAAACCTTGTCCATAGCGTGCAATTTATGTACAAATTATACATTTGGTGTACGTAAAGTTAAGGGATTTCTTCGTAAACACATCACACAAACGCATTTATTTTTACAAAAATGCAATATGAGGCTGTGTTTCATGGCGCCATCTTCAGGGATGAGGACCTATTGGGGGCAACCTTGTTTTGGGGTAGCCTTGTTTGATATGCATCATAGGTGGTGCTATGTTTTAGCACCACTTCAGAGGGGGGCACTGTTTTAGTGCAGAGGATAGTGAGAATCCCACCCCAACCGCCAAAAACTAACTGAGGATTGAGGATTGAGGATAGTGCACCACCTTCGTGGGATGGTGAAGAAAGCGCACATCATCATTATTATAACTCTATGCCTAAAATATAACATCTACCACATATATTAACTGAAACTGAGCTATCTGAGCTATACGAAGGGATGATGTCATGATTTGTGACACCATCGGAGAGAGAGGGGGAGGGTGTGTTTTAGCGCTCCCCTGCCAGGGACAAAGAAAAAGCGCACCCACAACAACAAGGTGCTGAGAGTGCGCAGAGCTATGAACAACATATATTTTATATCTTATAATGTGAGTGGTGAGGGGAAGTTTTCCGTTTTCACCTTTATTCGCCTTAGCTCATCAAGCTAAAGCAGTCGCCTTTTCACCTCTTAAGGTACTTTTCCGTCTTGCGATAGACTTCGTCGTCGAGGGTGGTGGGAGTGGTGGCGAGGTCGGGGACGATGTAGCCACGCTGCTTCCAGTTGCTGAGCATCTTGCTCACGGTACCGGTCTCTATGCCAAGGCGTTGGCGCAGGTGATGGAGGTCGAGACGGGTGAAGAATTCGGGCAGGAGGTCGAGCATGTTCTGAGGGCCACGCTGACCCTTGCGATTGAGGCGCACCTCGGCATCGTCTATGTCGTTGGCAAAGAAGTGCATCTTGCACCACATGTCGTACTGGAGCGACCAGCGGATGAATTCCTCCAGGGTCTTGTCCCATTTCTCTCCTCCGGCCACATAGAGGACCATGGCCTTGAGATAGGCGATGACATTGGCACGATATGAGAGGTTCTCATACGAACGGCTCTGGGAGAGTTGGGCAAAGTCGGCACATTCCTCGATGAGACGCTTGGCCAGCTTCTGTGCCTGAGGGCAGTTTATGAGGCCTCGGGCTTGCTGAAGGCGCTCGAGATAGGGACGGAGTTCCTGGTCGAAATCCTCACCGTAGGTGCCGAAGACTGGCATGTCGGCACCAATCTCGCGCTCGGGTATGGTGCAGAAGTTTATGCGCGACACGGGGCCGTCCAGGAGCACCTGGCTGAAGTATTTGCGACCCTTGGTGATGGTGGTGGAGGCGTTCCAGTTGAAGCGGATGCACACGCGCTCGCTCACCGAACCACATCCCACGCGCGTCTGTCCGTAGGTGTTTCCTGGGTCGAAGGCCAGGCACATGATCTGGAATTGCGACTTGCTATGCGAGGAGGTCTTCAGGGCATCGAACTGGTCTATCTCGTTCATCTTCGTGTAGAGGAACCTTCCCTCGGCATCTGCCATGCGCTGAACGAAGGCGGCATTTGTCATATCGGGGTCAATCTCCTGGATTACAAGTCCTTCGGGTCGCTTGGGCTTGTCCTTGTTGGCTCCCTTGGTTTGGAGCAGTTGCTTCCATTCGCGCTCTCTGGCCATGTTTTCCTGGTCGCGTTGGCGCATGGGTTGGAGTATGCGGTTTATGGGTTCCGTGATGCAGTTCTTGCCGGCACCGGTGCCCGCCATCAGCACGTTCATCAGCGTGGCTTCGTGCTCCACATTATCTATATAGGTGAATCTCGTTTGCCAAAGGTAGGAGGCCAGGGCTGGGAATACGGCATGCGCCACGGCAGGTTTGTAGATATCGGGCGTGCGGCTGACGAGGAGCTTGACCAGAGGAGGCAACTTCTTGGGCATGGCAGGAGGCATGTTGCATTGCTCCATTTCCATCTCCTCCAAGATCTGTTGCTTGCATGAGGCCAGAGTCATTCTCATGATGCGTGGCATCTTGGTGTCCTGGCATCTGTTGCATGCCTGGCGGATGGAGTTCATCCACTTCTCGGGGTCCTGTCCGTAGGTAGGCAGAATCTCGGCTATCCACTCGGGGTCATCGTTGCACACATGGCGCAGATGGCATGCCATGGAGTAGATAAAGTTGGAGAGCATTCCCTGTGATGGCACTCCGCCCATCTGGTGGGCAAGTTCCTGGACGATGCTGGTTTCATAGTCGCCATGGTACTGATAGGGAATATCCAGCGAGCCGTCTCTGTCCGAGAAGGTGTAGTGGGTGGGAAACTTGGGAGCACAGATGAGCTCCGCACGATTGGTGTTGGTGTTTGCTTGCTTGTTCATAGCTTTTATAATTGGTTAAAGGTTAATGGTTAAGGGTTAGAGGTTAATGGTTAGAGGGATGGGACACAGACCCCTTCTGCCTTTCAGGCATCTCCTCCTCTATGGGGAGAAGGCTGGCGCGGTGCTTGCGGTTGTAACTGACTCTCCCTCTGAGACAGGGGGAGTACCCGAAGGGGGAGGGGGTGGATAAGGTCTTTAGAGAAATGACTAAATGTCATTTTGTACCTCATGAGGGGAGCACTACCCAGTGCGACGCTGGACCAACCCTAAGGGGGAGGGTGGATTGGGAGAGGTGAGAGGGTTTTTATCCACCCCCTCCGCGCTTTGCGCTCGTCGCCCCTGTCTCAGGGGGACAAAGTGGGGAGAGTCCGTCCCATTTTACACGCAACTCGTTGCGGTAAAGGTGGTGGCGATAGCCGTGAGGATGGTGATTACTACGTTGAGGATTTTACCCCAGAGAGTGTTGTTGTTGAAGGTTCCCATTTTGTTTAGATTAAAGGTTAAGGGTTAAAGGTGAGCGGTGAGCGGTGAGCGGGTTTTTATCCACCCCCTCCGCGCTTCGCGCTCGTCGCCCCTGTCTCAGGGGGACAAAGTGAGCGGATGAGCGAAGTCGTTAAACGTTAAACTTTCGACGTTTGATACTGCAAAGGTATGACATTGTCCAGACGGAAAGTGAATTATGGTGACTTACGGTGAATTACGGTGACTTATGGTGACTTATGGTGAATTAGCATGCGCTTTGTGTTTCCATGTTTTTGATTGCGATGCAAAGATACAACATCCGCCCGACGCTCGTATAATTAGAGATAATTAGAGAGAGATAGAGATAATTAGAGATAAATAATTTTCAGCGAGTGCTGATTATCAGGCATTAATTATCAGGCACTGATTATCAGGCCTCCACCCCCTCACCGTTTCCATTCCTCATTCCTCAGTTAGTTTTCACGGCGTGAAACGCGACCTCAGGTTTGCTTCAATAACGGTGAAGGGTTCGTTCACCCGTTGCTTAGCCTTAGATGAGATGCGTTCTAAATGTTTCGTTTCCGCTCTCCACACAGCTCAGTTAGCTCAGTTTCAGTTAAAATATTCCTACACCACACCCATGCCATGCCAATGACTTGTTATTACTACTAATTTATTAGTTATATTATATATATTCTAATATATATAATATAAAATTTACATCAACCTAAACACCCCCCAATGATGCATGCAAAAAAATACAACTGAAACTGAGCTATCTGAGCTATGGAGGTGGTTGAGCATAAATTGTGGTACACTCTACTTTAGCATACCCATGTCAGGATATTTCAATACCGAAAACAGATACCCCAATCCCTCCAAACGAGAAAACAACCCACACAAACACCCTTCTGCAAGCACTCCAGCCGATAGTACATCATCAAACTATGTTGCTATAAACCAACAATATACAAAGTAAAATCCACCCCTCGCCCACTCGATTCGCACATGCAAATACTCATCACTACGAACAAGCTCGGTCAAAGCATTGTCCAGGCTTCAATAATGTTGTAATCACTACAAAACAAAACGACGCCTCTGCTCAAACAGCACTATGTTGCACGCACCGAGAAACAATGCAAATTGGATGTAAATATTTTTCCGAGCCAAACAAACCACCGTAGCAAATAGCCGCACTGGTTTTGTCCTCGCTATCTACATGCTCAGCACTTCTACTATCTTTATACCTCAGCCTCATCCTTAGCACAAAAGAGAGCTTCGCAAGGGGTGGAAGAACGGAATAATAGCAAAAAATACTCCCTCATCCGCCAGAAAATCTGCTGAACTGAGAATAGAATAATAGAAAAGGAAAGAAAAGAGAAAGGAAGGAAAAGGGATGGGAAAGGAAGGAAAGGGATAGGAAAGGAAGGAAAGGGATGGAGAAAGGAAGGAAAGGGATGAGAAAGGAAGAAAAGGGATGGAAAAGGAAGAAAGAAACAAAAGAAAAGCGATACCCGAAGATATCGCTTTGTACGCCCTCAGGGGCTCGAACCCTGGACCCATTGATTAAGAGTCAATTGCTCTACCAACTGAGCTAAGGACGCTTATTTGCCGTTGGGAACCGTTGTTGTTTCCCGTTTGCGAGTGCAAAGGTAGTACATTTTCTCGAACCACCAAAGCATTTAGTGAAAAATTTACACTTTTACCCCAATTTTTCCTCTATTCCACCCTCATTTTGCCATTTCCCCATACTTTTCACCCCACTTCACCAAAGAAAAACCAAGGTACACCCCACTCCATCACCCCTCTCTCCATCTCCCATTCCACCACCCACGCTATCTCCATACGGCTCAGTTAGCTCAGTTTCAGTTGTAATTACGGATGGGGTGATTTGCTTTTGGGAGGGCGAGAATCGGGGGAGGATGCAAATGTAACAACATTGTAACATTTTTGAAACGTGTTTGTAGCATTTAATACATACTTTTGCGTCGGAAAATTATTTCACAAGACATATTTATATAATACTAAAAGGTAAGAATTATGTTTGAACTGATTGTTGGTTTTCTTATCGTGCTTGCCATCTTTGACCTGGTGGTGGGTGTGAGCAACGATGCCGTGAACTTTATGAACTCTAGCATCGGTGCCAAGGCAGCCCGTTTCCGCACCATCGTGGCGGTGTCGGCCATTGGTGTGTTTGCCGGTGCAGCGATGAGCAATGGCATGATGGACATTGCCCGTCATGGCATATTGATGCCGGAATACTTCAGCTTCTACGAGGTGATGTGCGTGTTTCTGGCGGTGATGGTGACTGATGTGATTTTGCTGGATGTGTTCAACACTCTGGGTATGCCCACATCTACCACCGTTTCGTTGGTATTTGAATTGCTGGGCGGTGCCTTTGCATTGGCCATACTGAAGATAGCCTCGGATGCCACGGCGGCCGATGGAAGTCTGTTGGGGCTGGGCGACCTGCTCAACACGGAGAAGGCCGTGAGCGTGATTATAGCCATCTTCCTGAGCGTGGCCATAGCCTTCTTCTTCGGCACACTGGTGCAATGGTTGGCCCGTCTGGTGTTTACCTTCACCTATCGCATAGGCAAGAAGAGCACTTCGGTGAATGGCAAGAGCGGTTCGCTCGTGGGTTCGAGTGTGAAGACTGGTATCTTTGCTGGTATCTCGGTGACGGCCATCATATGGTTCCTCTTGGTAAAGGGACTGAAGCACACCACGCTGATGACTCCCGAACTGAACACCTTCATCAACGAGAACACATTATTGTTATTGGGTGGCGGCATAGTAGTGTTTGGTGCGCTGATGACCCTGTTGGCATTGGTCAAGGTTCCCGTGCTGAAGTTCGTTGTTCTCCTGGGCACCTTTGCTCTGGCCATGGCATTTGCGAGCAACGACTTGGTGAACTTCGTTGGTGTGCCCTTGACCGGATTGGATGCTCTGCTCGACTTCAGAGCCAATGGCAATGGCGATGCACATAGCTTCATGATGTCGAGTCTGATGAACGAGGCCACCACTCCCACTCTGTTCCTCATAGCAGCAGGTGCCATCATGGTGCTCTCATTGGTATTCTCAAAGAAGGCACAGAATGTGGTGAAGACCTCTGTGGACCTCTCTCGCCAGGGCGATGGCGATGAGATGTTCGGCAGTTCGGGCGTGGCACGCACCCTGGTGCGCCATACCACCAAGATGGCTCAGACCATTTCATCCATAGTGCCAGCCAGCGTGGGCAAGTGGGTGGACTCTCGCTTCCAGCGCGATGATGTGAAGTTGGAAGAGGGTGCTGCCTTCGACATGATTCGTGCCTCTATCAACCTGGTATTGGCTGGTGTGCTGGTGGCATTTGGTACTTCGATGAAGTTGCCACTCTCTACCACCTACGTCACCTTCATGGTGGCCATGGGTACCTCGTTGGCCGACAGAGCCTGGGGCAGAGAGAGTGCCGTGTTCCGCATCACTGGTGTGATCAGCGTTATCGGTGGATGGTTCATCACCGCTGGTGTGGCATTCATCTGTTGCTACCTGCTCACCAATGTGCTCTACTTCGGTAATTTCGTGGCAATGATTCTGTCCATCTGCCTGGTTATCTTCATGTTGGTAAAGAGCCAGACCATGATTGGCAAGAAGAGCAAGGACGAGTCTACGGATGCTCTCTTCAAGGAAATCCTTCAGAGCGAGGACACCCAGAAGACATGGCAACTATTGCGCCAGCATATCAACGAGAACAACTCTCGCCGTCTGGAGTTCGTCAAAGAGACCTACACCAAGGCCACAACGGCCTTCCTTCAGGAAGAGTACCGCATATTGCGCCACACGGGCGAGGCTCTGCAAGACGAGCGCAAGGAGTTTAAGCGCCATCGTCGTCGCGAGATAGTAGGCATGCGCCGCATAGACAGCATGGTGGCCATAGAGCACAACACATGGTACTTCCTGGCCAACAACTCTGTGTCGCAGATGATATATAGCCTGAAGAGATTGAACGAGCCTTGTCTGGAGCATGTGGGCAACAATTTCTCGCCCGTGCCCATGGATAGCGCCAAGAAGTTCCTGCCCTTGCGCGACGAGGTGATAAAGCTCTACAACGATGCCATCTTGCTGATAACCAACGGAGTGACCAAGGACGGTGCCGAACTCATCCGCATGGATGCCACGGCCTTGCAGAAGAAGTTCTCGGCATATCGCAAGAGTCTGATGGACGAACTTCACACCACGGGTCATAGCATCGAGGTGATGACCGTATTGCTCAATGTGGTGCAAGAGTCGCAAGAACTGCTCAGTAACCTCCGCCACATGCTTCGCGGCATGAGCAAGTTGCACGAGTAAAGAATAATTTTTACGATAGTTTGCCCTTGTCTGAATACGAAAAGACAGGGGCAAATTTTTTATTCCGCAAAAAAGCACTATCTTTGCAGAAAACTATACTACAAACTTCATACATACACAAAAAAAATATGAGTCTATTTAGAGTTTTGCTTTGTATCATCTTCCCACCATTGGCAGTTTTAGACAAAGGATGCGGTTCCATACTGATAACCTTCATATTAACCTGTTGCGCATGGGTGCCTGGTGTGATAGCAGCACTTATTATCAATAACAACAATAAGTAAGATTCCCTATGGCAAAGAAGAACAAAGAGGAATATCGCCTTCTGAACGAGAAATTTCTTGAAGAAGTGGCCACGAAAGAGGGCGTTAAAGGTCTGCGTGGCGGTGTGTACTACAAGGTGCTGGAGGAAGGCAATGGTGGTGGCACCGTGGGACCTCGTAGCATAGTAACATGCCACTACAAGGGACAACTCATCAATGGCAAGGTGTTCGACAACTCCTTCAATCGTTCATGCCCCGAGGCCTTCCGCGTGAACGAACTCATCAGCGGTTTCCAGATAGCCCTGGTGAACATGCACATCGGCGACCATTGGGAGGTGTACATACCCTCGCACCTGGGTTATGGCCCAAAGAATGCAGGCCCCATCCCTGGCGACTCCACCCTTATCTTCGAAATCAAACTCATTGCCATAGGATAAACATACTTTAGACAGATTTCCTAAAAATTCGTCTAAAAGAATTTAGAACACACAATTCAACCATTCAGGAGAAGATGCTAAGCAAGGCACGCATAAAACAGATACACTCTCTCGAACAGAAGAAATACCGCCGACAGGAGGGACTCTTCGTAGCAGAGGGACACAAGTTGGTGGGCGAACTCTTAACCGCTGGTCATCGTCCAGTATATCTGTGCCACACCACACAATGGGAGGTTCCTTCCCTTGACTCAGGCGCACTCTCCTGCCCCATCGACATCGTTAGCGAGGCAGAACTAAAGAGTGCATCCCTGCTTCAGCATCCTCAACAAGTGCTGGCTCTCTTTCCCCTGCCACAATGGCAATTGCCACATCCACAGACAGGTACCGAACGACTGATTCTTGCTCTGGACGGAGTGCAAGACCCAGGCAATCTGGGCACCATCTGCCGACTGGCCGACTGGTTTGGCATCGAAGATATCGTATGCTCCACCGAAACGGCCGACATCTTCAACCCCAAGGCCATACAAGCCACCATGGGAGCCATCTCGCGCATCCGTGTGCACTATACCAACCTGCACGACTTCCTCTCCGAGGCATCCCTGCACTCCACCCCCATCTATGGCACCTTCCTTGATGGACTGAACATCTACGAGCGTCCCCTCACCCCCCACGGCATCATCATCATGGGCAACGAGGGCAAAGGCATCAGCCACGAGATAGAAACCCTCGTCACAGACAAACTCTTCATCCCCTCCTACCCCCAGGACCGTCCCACCACCGAATCCCTCAACGTAGCCATGGCCACCGCCATCACCTGCGCGGAATTCAGAAGAAGAGGATGAGGTATGGAGATATGACGGAAAACGAAGCATAAAGCTTGTATCCTATAGGGGGGTGACATTTGGTTACACCCCTATTTCGTATCATTAATTGTTTTTACTAATTCGACAAATATTTAGTTATAAAGAACGGTAATTGCTCTCACTTCATACAATAAAGCCACCACTTTATACAACGCACACCTTTATATATAGCAATTTGCAACAAAGGGTACTATCTTTGCAATATCCAAATAAGCAAAAAAATATAAAACATCTATATGGAAGAACTCAAGCGCAAGGGATTCTGGATAGAGTTCTGAAAATGGAATAGCATCATTATACCTATTATATACATAAAACACCTCTAAAACAAATAGCCATAATGAAAGTGAAGATCAATGTCATCAAGTTTGAGACCATCAACGGCAAGAAGACGGGAAAAGCATTCTCCTTCCCCATAGATGCCAGGGAGATGGCAAAGCACAAGACCGAAGCAACGGTAAGGAAGAAGGTGGAGGAATACATCCTCAAGAGCAAGGTATTCACCGATGAGGAAATGAAGGACCTCAGATACGACATGAAGGACTTCATGGAGGAATGGAGGAAGCAGAAGCAGATTCTTGAGGAGGAACTCATCAGACAATCAGAAACATCGGACAATGTCTCCGAAAACCGAATCACCCCAGAGCACATCTCTCGCCTGGGCAACAACGAGATATTCGTGTTTGGTTCCAACGGACAGGGATTGCACTATGGCGGTGCGGCAAAGGCGGCGGTGAACAACTTTGGTGCTATCATGGGACAGGGTCACGGACTCCAGGGCAAGAGCTATGCCATAGACTCCATGAGCGGCATACCAGCCATGCAGAAGGACATCAAGGATTTCTGCGAGTTTGCCAAGGCCAACCCACAGATGCACTTCCTCGTCACCCCGATAGGATGTGGCATAGCAGGATACACCGCCGAGGAGATAGCACCACTATTCGCGCAATGCGCCAAGCTGGAGAACATCTCCCTACCCTCTTCCTTCTGGAAGTTATTAGGTGGTGTCCCTGGAAAGACAAAGTCCTTCGACCTCGACCGCTTCATCCAGGCGCAGACCTACTCCTACGAAGACGCTCTACACGAAATAAGGAACGGACGCAAGACAAGCCATTGGATATGGTACATCTTCCCCCAGCAGAAGGGATTAGGACATAGCTACAACTCCCAGTTCTATGGTTTGAACGGCATCGACGAGGCACGCGCCTATTGGGAGCATCCTGTGCTTGGTGCACGCTTGCGCGAGGTGTGCCAGGCTCTGCTCATCCACAAGGACAAGCTCGGCATAGACACCATCATGGGCAGTCACATAGATGTGCTGAAGCTCCAAACCTGCATGAATCTCTTCAACAAAGTAGCACCTGGTGGCATCTTCCAGGAGGTGCTGGATGCTTATTTTTGAGAAAAAAGACTTAGTAATATGAAAAAATGGTTAACCATCCTTGGCATCATACTGATTGTCATTGCCCTGCCATTCATGCAAATCGCCAAGGAATCACTAACTGCAGAGACTGAGCCCGTGAGCGTTCCACAGACATCCAAATCGCACAAGACTGGGTCCGTGAGCGAGGTGCGCGAGGGTGATGTCATTTTCCAGACATCCAAGTCGCAGCAATCGCCCCTCATACAGATAGCCACACGCTCCAAAATCACCCATTGCGGCATCATCGTGATGCGAGGCGGCAAGCCTTATGTGCTCGAAACCCTTAAGACCCTGGTGCTCACCCCCCTGGACAAGTTCATCGCCCGTGGCGAAGAAGGCAAGTATTGGATAAAGCGAAGCAAGAAGGAGAACATCAAAATCCGCTACTCCAACTACCTTGGCAAACGATACGACCTTGCCTTCAAGTTCGACAATGGCAGATACTATTGCTCGGAACTTGTC
>JAFYMW010000006.1 GCA_017548165.1 Bacteroidaceae bacterium | reverse complement strand
GCGGTCTGTGATGGAAGCCAAAGCCTCATCGTGAGTGACGATGACGAAAGTCTGACCATACTTATCCCTTAAATCAAAGAAAAGTTTGTGCAGTTCCTCCTTGTTCTGGCTGTCCAGACTGCCCGAAGGTTCGTCGGCAAGTACCAGTTCGGGATTGTTCATCAAGGCACGAGCCACTGCCACACGCTGCTTCTCACCTCCGGAGAGTTCGTTGGGCTTGTGCTGAGCACGCTCGGCAAGTCCCATAAATTCCAAGAGTTCCACTGCTCTGGCCTTGGCTTCGCGAATAGAAGAACCTGCTATGTATGCCGGCATCATGACATTTTCCAGAGCAGTAAACTCGGGCAACAACTGATGAAACTGGAACACGAAGCCTATGTGCTTGTTGCGGAAGCGTGCCATGCGGTCGGAATTGAAAGCAGTGACATCCTCTCCGGCAATCACTACCCTACCATCATCGGCCTTGTCCAAAGTGCCGATAATCTGCAGAAGCGTTGTCTTGCCAGCACCACTGGAACCAACGATACTGACCACCTCGCCCTTGCCGATGGAAAGATCTATGCCCTTCAACACCTGCAAGTTGCCAAAACTCTTTTTTATACCTTCTATTCTAATCATGACCATTGGTCGGGATAAAGCAGCATTACGCTGGTATGACTGAAATACCTGTGAATAAGCAAGGGTAGACCTGCAAAAGCACCCTTGTAGGAGATAAAACCTGGACGTGCGGTGACAAATACCACCATATCGTCAGTACCAGCTCGCTGAGACAGAGACATCACCTTGGTCCATAGTGCCATCTCGATATACTCTGTGCGCAAGGAAATGTGGTATTGCCACATATAGTTCTTGAGATGAGGCAATGTGTCGGGGTGTGCATGGAATTCTATGACACAATCCAACTGCTCTCCCATACGGCACACATGCTCTACCCATTTATAGAAACCTGCCTCGTACTCTGCCTTTTGAGGCACGGCAACAATGACTCTGTGCAATGTACCAGGAGGTACAACCATGCGAACTGCCATAACCTCACGGTTGGTGCCTTCAAGCACATGGTCTATGACAGGACCAAGACTGGACTTGGGCATACCTGTGGTGCGGTCGGTCAGACATACCATCACCTCACCACAATCATATTCTCTGATGGTATGGAGGATGCCTCCTGCCACATTGGTACTGAGACGAGACAAGGTCTTCATATCCACATGTGCTGCCGAGGCCACAGAAACGGCATTCTCGAGCATGCGCTGAGCTTCGCGATAGCCTTCGGCCTCGCCATCATAGTCGTTGAAAGTAACGGTGAGTCCCATGAGGCTGTCCGGTATGCGAGAGTTGCGGATGACCAATGCCAACTGGGTAAGCAAACCTACACTATCGGGCTGACTGTATGTGACAAGACACTTACCATGCCATGTACCCTGGTTCTCCTCGGTGTCAAGGTCGGCAAGGGCAAGTTTTCGGGCTCCTTCGTTGGTGGCAAAACCACTGATGATGCACGAGAAGAGAATGAGCATGACCGTGCCGTTGAAGACGGACTCGTTCATCAGATTGACCATAGGGTCGGTGCCTATCATCACTATTGCCAGAGCACCAGCAGCATGGGCATTGGTGAGACCAAACATCAGTTGGGCACCACCCTTCATATCCTTGGACACCATACACATCAAGTGTGCGGCAAGCCATTTGGAGATGGTACCTACAACGACCATGACAAGGATAATCCATATGGTAGACATGTCGCTAAAGAGAACCCTGAGGTTTATAAGCATACCCACACCTATCAGGAAATAGGGGATAAACAGGGCGTTGCCCACGAACTGTATGTAGGACATCAGAGGAGATGTGCGTGGGATGAGTCGGCTGATGCTTAGACCTGCTAGGAAGGCACCAAGCAATCCCTCCAGTCCTACCAGTTCGGCAAGGGCGGCACTGAGAAACACCAACGACATGATGAAGATGAACTGCATGATGGTGTCATCGTATCTGCGCAGGAACCACTGCCCCACCCTCGGATAGGCAAATACAACCAAAACACCATAGAGGATGCATTTAAGGGCAAAGAGCACCCAATGGAAGGTTGTTGTCTCGTGTAGTGTGCCAATGGTAATGGCAAGCACCAGCAATGCCACGAAAAGAGCCACGGCGGTGGCAACAACAGAGACTATCACCACTGGATGACGAGTCAAACCGAAACGCCCCACTATGGGATAAGATACCATGGTGTGCGAAGCCAGGATACAGCTAAGCAACACCGACGAGGCTGCACCAAAGCCAAGCAAATAATGAGCGGCAAGAAAACCAGAAACAAATGGCACTATATAGGTGATGATGCCAAAGACCAATCCCTTGTGACCAAATTGGCGCACACTGCCCATATTAAGTTCCAAGGCGGCAAGGAACATAATAAAATATATGCCTACCTGACCGAAAATCTCGAAACTTCTGTCACGATCTATGATATTGAACCCATGCTGTCCTATCATCACACCAGCCAAAATCAATCCGATAATGTGGGGAATGCGCAGACGACGCAACAATATGGGGGCAAAAAGTATTATCATCAATACGACAAAGAACACCCATGTGGGGTCTGTTACCAAAGCCAAAGGCATTCGTGTTATTGTCAGTATATGATGCATTTCTCTATATAATTTCGTGCAAAGATAAGGTATTTTATGCTATTTCTTGACAAGAACACTCCTTATTTATAATATTTTCCGTAATTTTGTACGGTTTTTTTAGAATCCTGCTATTCAAGATTATTCAACAAGCAAACGAAAACAATAAACATATAAGTACACAACTATGAAAGTAGCTATTGTAGGTGCCAGTGGCGCTGTAGGACAAGAGTTCCTTTGCGTTTTGGACGAAAGAAATTTTCCTATTGACGAATTACTGCTTTTCGGCAGCGAGCGTAGCGCCGGAACCAAATATACATTCCGTGGCAAGGAGATAGAGGTAAAACTCCTTCAGCACAACGACGACTTCAAGGGTGTGGACATTGCATTCACCAGTGCTGGTGGCGGCACAAGCAAGGAGTTTGCCGAGACCATCACCAAGCACGGTGCCGTGATGATTGACAATTCAAGTGCCTTCCGTATGGACGAGGATGTACCCCTGGTAGTTCCCGAGTGCAACGCACTGGACGCACTGGACCGTCCCCGCGGCATCATTGCCAACCCCAACTGTACCACCATCATGATGGTTGTGGCTCTTCAGGCTCTGGAGAACATCAGCCACATCCGCCGCATCCATGTTGCAAGCTATCAGGCCGCAAGTGGTGCCGGCGCAGCAGCCATGGCAGAACTGTTTGAGCAGTACCGTCAGGTATTGGCAGGCGAGAAGCCCACAGTGGAGAAGTTCGCCTACCAGCTGGCCTTCAACGTAATCCCCCAGATTGATGTGTTCACCGACAACGGCTACACCAAGGAGGAGATGAAGATGTTCCACGAGACAAAGAAGATCATGCACACCGATGCCGACTGCTCAGCAATGTGCGTGCGTGTTCCCTCACTTCGTTGCCACTCCGAGGCTATTTGGGCAGAGACAGAGCGCCCTGTAAGCGTTGAGGAGTTCAAGGAGGCAGTACGCAATGGCAACGGTCTGCGTTTGCAGGACGACCCCGAGAAGAAGGACTACCCCATGCCCCTGTTCCTGGAAGGCTGCGATGATGTCTATGTGGGCCGTATCCGCAAGGACATCGCCAACCCCAACGGCCTTACCTTCTGGTTGGTAAGCGACCAAATCAAGAAGGGCGCCGCCCTCAACGCCGTACAGATTGCCGAATGGCTCATTAAGAACGACCCCAAGTTTCAGGGATAAACATTTTTAGCAAACATATTTATACAAATAAAGAGGCACGGATTCGTGCCTCTTTATTTATTATCTGATATTGTCTTCTACTCTCCCCTGAAAGATTGGAGCTTTTCCTTTGCCACATCCAGGTCCTTTTCTGATACCATGATATCAGCACCCATAGTTGGAACATAGGTACTCATTATCTCGTTGAATATATATGCCTCTATGCCTTCTTGCAACAAATAGTCGCGAAGCATATACGCATCTGTCAAGTTATAGACTGTTGTCAGTCTGCATACCTTATCTGTCTTTTCCATAAGATATAACGTATCAGAGAAGAACGTGTATTAGAAAATAGCCTCGACGTTCTGGGGATTCAGTGTCTGCTTGCCCTCGCTGGTGTAAATATAGTCAATACGTTCCTTATATGCCTTTTCGATCTTGGGGCGCACCATCTTCATGGTGGAGTTGATCATCTGATTCTGCTCGGTGAAGGGTTCTGCCAAAACAGCAAAACTACTGGGCAACCAACGCTCGGGGAACATGCCAAAGAACTCACCACCTTTCTTGAATCGT
Source organism: Bacteroidaceae bacterium (assembly GCA_017548165.1). Classification (GTDB taxonomy): domain Bacteria; phylum Bacteroidota; class Bacteroidia; order Bacteroidales; family Bacteroidaceae; genus Physcousia. Next base: position 51,884 of record JAFYMW010000006.1, on the reverse strand, counting down.
GCCAGTTCGCCTTCAAGAATCTGGAGCGCTGCCTGACGACCTTCCACACTCTCTGGTGCAAGTCCACGCTCTTTAAGTTGACGCTTCAGCGCATCCTTGTTGGCAACAATCAAGGCTGTTGTGGTGGTGCATTGATTGTTGTAGAGCATCACCTGATCTATATATGGAGATTTCTCTACGAGTGCTTCCTCGATACCCTCGGGACTATATTTCTCACCATCACTGGAAATAAGCAAACTCTTGAAACGGCCTTTGACATACAACAGACCCTCCTTGCTCATATATCCGAGGTCGCCAGTATAGAGATAACCATTGCGAACGGTTTCCGCTGTTGATTCGGGGTTCTTCCAATAGCCAGCCATCACATTCTCGCCCTTAACGACAATCTCGCCCATCTCGCCAACAGGAAGTTCCTTGCCATCCATGTCGCATATCTTCAACTCGATGGGTTGCACAAGTTTACCACTAGAACCGAAACGATATAATTCGGGACCATTGCTGGAGATTACAGGAGTGGCCTCAGAAAGTCCATAACCTTGATACATGGGAATACCTATACCGACGTAGAACTTCTGCAAGTCCTTGTCGAGCAAAGCACCACCACCGATAAAGAACTTTAATTCGCCACCAAAATTGTCGCGCACCTTAGAGAAGAGTATCTTGTCGAACAAGGCACAAAGAGGTTTCAAAGCATAGCGCCAACCTTTGAAGTCGAGGTTGCTATCGCCATAATACATCTGCTTCAGCTTCATACCCCAATTGAACAAACGCACCGCTTGAGGTCCCTTGGCCCGGATGCCTTGCTCGATATTCTTCTTGAAGGTCTTAGCCAAAGCTGGTACGCTGAGGATAAAGTGGGGACGTACCTCGCGGATGTTCAGGGGTATATTCTTTAGAGTCTCCATAGGAGTGCGGCCAACCTGAACGGTAGCTGCTGTTGCACCCTTGCTCATCATGATATAGAATCCTACCACATGTGCAAAGCAGTGATCCAAAGGCAAGATAATCAGTGTGCGCCAAGTCTGGTCGATATTTACCAAGGTGCAGGCTTGTTCCACGTTGGCTGTATAGTTGCGGTGTGTGAGCACCACACCCTTGGGGTCGGCAGTTGTTCCGCTGGTGTAGGTTATGGTAGCATAGTCGTCGTTTTGGATAGAGCGTGCTACACTTAGGAAATCATCAAGGCTATGTGTTGCGATGAACTCGTCGCCCATCTTGAAAACTTCATCTACCGATATTTCCTTTTCTTCGTACTTTTCCTGAGCATCAAGAACAATGACTTGTTTTAGCAGAGGCAAGCGATCCTTAATCTGGCGTATTTTCTTCAGTTGGGTACCAGAAACCATGACATACTGAACATCACCATGCTGCAAACGGAAGAAAAGATCGTTGCTCTCTTCAAGTTTTATTGACAAGGGCACATTTATAGCACCGGCATAGAACATTGCCAACTCGCCGATAACCCACATGTTGCGACCCTCGCTGAGCAATGCCATGGTGTCGCCCTTCTGCACACCAAGAGCTTGCAAACCTGCACCAAGACGATAAACAAGTTTATGAACTTCAGTATAGGTAGTGGGACGGAACTTGCCGTCTGATTTTTCCAACAAAAAAGTATTGTTCGGATAGGTCTGAACCGATGACTCGAACAAATCTACAATGGTCTTCTTCATAATAGGAGAATGTTGTTTTAAATATTTTACGGCACAAATATAGCTATATTTAATAAAAAGACAACATTTGGCATATGTTTTTTATATTATCTGCACCTCTAATGTGTTGGTTGAAAGTGCTCTCGTCAGGAAAAAGCAGAATTAATTTGTTTATCCGCCCACTAAGTCGTACCTTTGCGAATCAAGGCAGACATCAAGTCAAGAATAAGTAGAACATGGCAAATATATTCAACCCCTATGCCCGACCATTGTATGTAATGAGCAAACCTGCTGGGGCACATTGCAATCTTGCATGCGACTATTGCTATTATCTGGAGAAACAGAAACTGTATCAGAATGGCGAGAAACATGTGATGACAGACCAACTGACCGAAGTATTCATCCGCGAATACATACAGTCGCAGTTTGTTCGTGAGGTAAACTTCACATGGCATGGTGGCGAACCCATGATACGCCCACTGGACTATTATAAAAAGGTGGTGCGATGGCAACGCCAGTATGCTGAAGGCAAGGAAATACAGAACTGCATACAGACCAATGGCACTATGCTCACTCCCGAATGGTGTAGATTCCTGCACGACGAGGGATGGCTTGTGGGCATAAGCATAGATGGTCCACAGGATATGCACGATGCCTACCGCATGAAGCGCAATGGTGGAGGGACATGGGAAAAGGTGATGAAGGGTATAGAGATGCTCGACCGATACAATGTGGAGTGGAATGCCATGGCGGTGGTGAATGATATCACAGCAGCACGACCTTTAGACTTTTACCGTTTCTTCCGTGATGAGTTGGAATGCAAGTATTTGCAATTCACACCTGTAGTGGAAAGAATTCACCGACACGACGACGGAAGACATCTGGCGCATGTCTTGGATGGAGATGAGCATACCGTAGCTCCTTTTAGCGTCTCTGCTGAGGCTTGGGGAGAGTTTCTCTGCACCGTTTTTGACGAGTGGTACCAAAACGATGTGGGTGAGATGTTTGTACAGACCTTTGAGGCCACATTGGCAAATTGGGTTGGTGTGACACCTGGGGTATGTTCACTTTCCAATTGGTGTGGACATGCAGCAGTGATGGAGCACAATGGTGACATCTATTGTTGCGATCACTTTGTTTTTCCGGAGTATTATCTGGGGAATATCCGCAATCGTGGTATTCTGGATATGCTGAACAGCGAAAAACAAATGACATTTGCCGACATGAAAACAAAGGGACTACCCACACAATGCAAGGAATGTAAGTGGCAGTTCTGTTGCCATGGCGAATGCCCAAGAAATCGTTTTGCAAAAACCAAGGATGGGGAGCCAGGACTTAACTACCTGTGTTCTGGCTACAAACGCTTTTTTGAGCACTCTGCTCCTTTCATGGAGAAATTAAAAAAGGACTTTATGGAAAAGTCCTGACAAAGATGCATAGAAAAGGTCATCGACAAAACTACAGCACTATTCTTTCTGCCTCTACTGTATGGTGGAGGAAAATACTGGCATTTTCGTTGAACTGACGAGGATGCTCGGTGGTGAGGAGACGCAATGTGCCACCTTGCGTTATGCGTTCATGCATATCGGGATGCCTGAAGAGATAATCCTGCAAACTCTGTGCCACATAGTCTCCTTGAGGTATTACCTTAACATTGGCAGGAACATACTTCTCTATCTTGTCCAACAGCAATGGATAATGGGTACATCCCAAAATTATGGCATCTATCTGTGGATCAAGGGTGAACATTTCATCAACCTTCTGCTTAACAAAATAGTCGGCACCAGGCATGTGTGCCTCGTTGTTCTCCACCAAGGGAACCCACATGGGGCACGATACTCCAGTTACCTTTATATCGGGGTGCAACTTTGCAATCTCCAAATCATAGGTATGGGAACGAATGGTGCCAGGGGTGGCAAAGATGCCAACATGGCGAGTGTGCGAAATACTGCCGATACACTCTGCCGTGGGGCGTATCACTCCAAGCACACGACGAGATGGGTCGATAAGGGGGAGGTCGTTCTGTTGTATGGTGCGAAGGGCCTTGGCAGAAGCAGTGTTACAACCAAGGATAACCAATGGGCAGCCCTCATCAAAAAGACGCTTTACAGCCTGAAGTGTGAATTCGTAGACAACTTCAAAACTACGCGTTCCATATGGTGTACGCGCATTGTCGCCCAAATACAGATAGTCATATTGGGGCATGATTTGGCGGATTGTCCTTAAAATGGTCAATCCGCCATAACCGCTATCAAAGATTCCTATTGGTGACATCATTCACCAGTTTCATCAATAAGAAGATAATCGATAACACTTGATGTCAAATCCAGTGCCAAACCAGGAATGATATAGGGCACACTATCTCCGTCGACATCAAAGACTATACTTACACCCTTTTCCTTTGCCACTACAGAAATGGCTTCCTTCAGTTCGGTCATCACATCTGCCAACATGCTCTTCTCTGCCTCAACCAACAGATTCTGTACCTTAATACGAAAAGCAGCATTGGTTTCCAACATGGTCTGGAGTTCATTCTGTCTCTTTTCCAAAATAGTCTTAGGAAAATCCTTGTGACCCTGTATAAACTCCTCGAACTTCTTCTGGAAGTCATTCTCACTCTTCTTTGCCTCTGCCTCATATTGTTCCCTTAGAGCTTCCATATTACGCTGGATTGCCTGGTATTGGGGCATTTTGGCAAGGATAGTTTTTGAACTTACCTTAGCAAAGAACAGAGTTCTTGTGACACGAGGAGTGGTTTTCTTTTCAACTGGTACTGTTGGAACAGAGTCTTGCTGTTCATCAGAAACGGTATCAGGTTGTGAAACAGGTGTAGTTTCAACTCGCAGAGAATCATCCTCTGTCTGAGCGTGAAGCACTTGTGTGCATATGGCTAAGCACAGCAAGCTGAGAATCTTGAAAAAGGTTGATTTATTAAAAACTTTCATTGCTTCACTTGGTTAAATACCTAACTATATATCCGCGGATGCTTAAGCTTTTCCGCGGATACATATATTATATTACTTATTCTCTGCGGGAGCAGCAACACTGGCAGTAACACCCAATTCCTTCTTGAGCTGAGCAGTAATATCAGTGCTCATAGCAACATTAATGAAAGATATTGCGCCAATGCTGGTATCAACAACATAAACATAACCACCAGCTTCGCCAATCTTCTTAACAGCTGCCATAACCTTCTCGTTAATCAAAGCGAGCTTTTCCTGAGTAGCCTTCTGGAATGCCAACTCATTGTCCTGTACGCTCTGCTGAAGACGTTGCTGCAACTCCATCAATTCCTGCTCACGACGTGCACGAATATTATCCAACAGGTTAGCAGCTTCCTTCTCGTAATCGGCATATTTCTTCTGCAACTCCTCCTGCATCAGTTTCAGATCGTCCTCAAACTGCTTCTTCATTGTTTCAAGTTCTGCCTGAGCTGTAGCATATTCCTTCATATTAGGAAGGATCTCTGCATAGTTGTAATGTGCGAACTTGATCTGTGCCAAAAGGCTCAAAGGCATAGCCATCAAAATGGCCAAAAGAATCTTTTTCATAATTATAATTTAATTTTAATAGTTTGTAGTATTATTTGTAACCCAATTTTGTCAATACCTCGTTAGAGATATCTGCCTTGGGCGAAGCAAAGATAATGCCGGCATCTGAAGCGCGGTCCAATATAAGACTATAGCCTTTGAGTTCGGCTATGTCCTTAATGGCATTGTATATCTCATCCTGAATGGGTGCCATCAGACTCTCACGCTTCTTGAAAAGCTCACCCTCGGGACCAAAATACTTCTTCTTGAGGTCGCTGGCTTCCTTTTCCTTGGCAATGATGGCCTCTTCGCTCTTTGCCTTCTGTTCGTCAGAGAGGAAGACCGACTCTGCCTGGTACTTCTTGTACATTGTCTGTGCCTCCTCTTGAAGCACTTCCACCTCAGCCTGCCATTTCTTTGAAACCTGGTTCAACTGCTCTCCGGCACGTTCATAAGCAGGAATATGATTGAGGATATACTCCATATCAACCAGAGCAAACTTCTGGGCATTGGCTGACATTGCAATAGAAAGCATTGCAACGAGCATTAAAATCATTCTTTTCATGTCTTCTATTTTTAATATTATACAATTCCAAGCGAATACATAAGTAAAGGTTTACTATATGACCGCCATACTTAGAACTCCTGACCCAATACAAAATGGAAATGGCTTCCTGCGTATGTGCTCGAACCCTGCACCTTGTCAAAACCATAAGCCCAGTCAATACCGAGCAAGCCAATCATGGGCAAGAACACACGGGCACCGACACCGACAGATTTCTTTAAATCCAATGGGTTGATGCCACCGATACTACTCCAACAGTTACCACCTTCGGCAAAGACAAGACCATAAACATTAGTACTTGCACCCAACATAAAAGGATAGCGCAACTCAACAGTGAAACGAGCATAGGCATAACCCATATTTCCGGCAGGAGTGATAGAACCATTGTCGTAACCTCTCAAACCGATGGTCTCTGTAGAATAGTAGGACGAATAACCTGATGTACCATCACCACCCATATAGTAGTTCTCAAATGGAGAGGGTTTGTGCTTGTTGTACGAGCCCAACATGCCCAATTCGGCACGTGTCATAAGCACGAAACACTTGTTGTGACCAGACAAGGCTGTATAGGTTCTTGCTTTGAACTTCCACTTGTGATACTCTATCCAACTGTATTTCTCCTGTAGCTCCTTAGAGTAGGTAGGACTTGACACATTATTAGCCGAACCAGCATAGTCCTTACCATCCCATAGCGAATATGGAGGAGTAACGGCTACAGACAATAGAATCTCCGAACCTCGACGTGGGTATATCTGGTTGTCAATACTATTACGAGCCAATGAGAATCGCAATGCCAGATTGTTACAATTACCGTTTGTCATCAACGAGAAGTAATTCCAATCTTTCATTATGTAACGGGTATAAGACAAATCTGCACTCAGAGTGAAATAGTCGTCTGGCCAACGTAGGCGCTTACCCCAACCAAGAGAAACACCAAATACCTGTTGTGATTTGTCAGGGTCGTAATAGTTCTCATAGCCATAGTATCCACCATAACCGCCATAACCATAGCCATAACCATAAATATTGTTGTAATAATTGTCGTAGTATGCAGAGTTGTAGTATCTATCGCTTATATCTGTCTGTTTGCTATAGAACGCACTAAACGACAAAGTATTGGGACGCTTACCACCAAACCAAGGGTTCATATACGAGATACTGTATTGCTGGTAATATGTACCATTGGTCTGACCGCTGATACTGAAAGTCTCACCATTACCCTGAGGCATTACACCACGACGCAGACCATTCTTTCTGAAAAGGTTTGCCATAGAAAAATTGGCGAACTTCAAACCAATCTTACCAATAACACCCGTTTGACCATAACCCAAAGAGAACTCAATCTGGTCGTTACTCTTGGGTTCTAGACCCCATCCAATGTCCACAGTACCATTTACTGGATCTGGTTCTATCTTATGATCTATATTCTCAGGGTTGAAGTGACCCATACTGGCAATCTCGCGATAAGAACGCTCTAAAGCCTCCTTAGAGAACAGGTCACCAGGTTTGTTTCTCAACTCACGACGAACCACATTTTCATACACGCGCTCGTTACCCATAATCTTCACTCTGCTGATGCGTGCCTGTGGACCCTCGTTGATTCGCATTTCAAGGTCTACACTATCACCAACGATATTAACCTCCACGGGATCGAGACCATAAAATACATAACCATTGTTGTAATACGAATTACCCACAGCATCCTCGTCCGATACAAGACGTTCGCTGAGATACTTCTGGTTATATACATCACCCTTCTTCATGCGAAGCAGATAGTTAAGGTAATCTGTATTATATACGGTATTACCCACCCATTCTACATTGCGAAGATAGTATTTATTACCCTCCTCAACATAGATATTCACATCAACATGCTTCTCGTCAATACTCTTCACCGTATCGGCCACAATGATAGCATCGCGATAACCGAGTTCTGCATAGTAGTTTTGAAGATTGTCCTTGGCTTCCTTGTACTTGGTATCAATAAACTTGTGACTACGGAACCAATTGTGGAAACCCTTCTTCTCACGGATAGTCTTGAGCACACCTCCAGTAAAGATGTTACCTTTCAACTTTCTCTCCGGAATAATAGTATTACCTATTACATTAATCTTATTTATAAGAATCTTTCCGTTCTTCTTGACGTTGACATCCACAACAACTCTGTCGGGGGCTGTAGGGTCGTCGTGCTGAAGAATCTCCACCTCAGCATTTTTGAAACCCTTGTCCTCAAAATAGCGCAATGCCAAAAGCTTTGCACGGTCAACCATATTGGGGGTGAGCTGGTTGTCTTCTACCAGACCTATCTTTTCCTTCAAATCATCCTTTTCATTCTTCTTCACACCATTAAAGTTGATTTGGGAAATACGATGACGTGGTGCGAGATGAATATGCAGATATGCAGAGTCGTTAATGATAGAGTCTACTCTAATGGCTACATTGGAGAACAAACCATTTTTCCAATAACGCTTGATTGCCTTTGTTATCTCGTCGCCAGGGATACTAATAGTTTCACCTACTGTCAAACCCGACAAACGAACCAACATGGCAGAGTCAAAGTTGGGGATTCCATCCACAGCAATATTCTTGACAACAACCTCACGGGGAGTGCGGCTATAGTCAATAACTACAGCTGTATCGCGCTTTAAATATTGTGCACGGACAGTACCTGCCACAGAACACAATATAGCAATTAATATAATAAGGTATATTCTATTCTTCATCTGATACTTGTTCTCCTGTTTTTCCAAAGCGACGCTGACGTTGCTGATAATCAGCGATGGCGGCCCTCAAAGACTCCTCATCAAAATCTGGCCAGAACTGGTCGGTAAAATAAAATTCGGAATATGCACACTGCCAAAGCAGATAGTTGCTAATGCGCAATTCACCACCTGTACGGATAAGCAGGTCTGGATCGGGCATAAAGTTGGTAGTGAGACTACGACTTATTGTCTCCTCGGTGATATCCTCGCTCTTCAAATTGCCAGCCTTGACCTCATCAGCCAACATACGGGCTGCTCTTGTCAGTTCCCAGCGACTGCTATAACTCAGAGCCACCACCATGGTCATGCCAGTATTGACACTGGTACGTTCTATGCACTCCTTCAGCCTTGTCTGCACACTCTGAGGAAGACGTTCCAACTCGCCAATCATCTGGAAGCGAACATTATTCTTCATAAAGATTTCTTCTTCAAGATTGGTAAGAACCAAATGCATCAAAGCCTCGATCTCCTCTACCGGACGGTTCCAATTCTCTGTGCTGAAGGTATATAAAGTCAGATACTTCACGCCCAACCTTGTTGCCTCCTCAGTGATTTTCTTCACTGTGGCTACACCCTCTACATGACCTGCTGTGCGAGGCAAGCCCTTTGCCTTTGCCCAACGACCGTTACCATCCATGATGATGGCTATGTGTGCCGGTATACGGCTATTGTCTAATTGTTGCATAGTCTGAATTTTGGACTAATGTCGTAAGTTAATGTAAACATGAAGAACGAGTATGTATCGTTGTTCTTCAGTTTAGAACCTTGTATATCATACGGATCGCTCAATACTGCGCCATCCATTTTGTCTATCGTCGTAAAACGATGTGTCCACTCAAAGGCGAGGTTCAAACGAGGTTTCACCTTATATTTGACACCTGCACCTACTGGGAAGTTTAATCCCACAGCATTGCCATCGTTTGTCACACTCACCGTAGCTCCAAGCCCCAGGACCGCATATGGTGTAATTCGTGACAGTTTTTTATATCCTGGCCCCAAGCCATATCCCCAAAAGTTGAGTTCGAACTGCGCTCCAAGATCAACAACATTGCCTTTGAAAGCCACATCGACTGCCTTATCCGTTCCTCCTGGTGCAGCAGGCAGATAATAACCTTTACTCACACCTACATATCTGCCATAAGCCAGATTGGTCTTAAGCGCCATACGTGGATTAAAGTTACGCCTCAGCGTGAATGCAGCCATGATGTTGCTACCGGCAAACGGAGTTCTGCTGACATCACCAAGATAGTAACACAATCCTGTTCCACCACCGATATCCCATCGGTATTCCAGGAGTTCCTGAGCCCTACCTGTACCTATACCACACAGAAGCAGCAGTATGATTATCAGTCTTCTCAACACAAGCCTTTTTAATAAACATCGGGACGAGTGAATCCCAATCTGTTCAGTCGACCTCGGTACACCTTGCCACCGGCAAAAAGCCATATAAAGTTGCTGTTATCAACTGTTGAAGCAATATAACTATCGGTAAGTCGAATATCCGAGGGAGGCAATATTGTCTGTAGTCTGCTCCATGTCAAACCATTATCTTGGCTGACATAGAAACGTTCCATTGCTGAAACACTACCATCATAGCTATCACCAATAGCTGCCATCAGCATATTGTCGTAATACATCAAAGACATCTGCTTGAACATGGGCAATTGTCTGATATTGTCATCAGACCTTGTATAGTGCATCCAGCTTTCGGTATTCTCATTCTCAAACTCTGTCCATGACTTTGTCCAAACCACAGCAGTGGAGTCTGTCGCAACACTACGATTGCCCAACAATATCATTCTTGTAAGAGAAGAATTCTGTGCATAAGAGAATGACACCACCTCCTGATCGGGCAAGAGTGCTGCACTATCATCCAAAGGTTCTGCCACCCACTCTATAACATTCTCTGGGGTACTCCAGAGGGTACCAGAGAAAATTGCATAAAGCTTGTCGTTGGAAGCTCCCGCCAAACGCAACCCTTCCTCCTGGCAAAGCATTGTCCATGCCACACCATCGGTACTTGAATACAAAGCACCATCGGCGGTATTTACATACAAGGCCTTATTGTTCTTGGCCAAAGAGTTGACATCTGTGCTGGTGGGAAGATCTGTAACAACTTTATCCCATTCGCCCGAATTGCTTTCGGCATGGCTCATCCACGCCACTGCATCGCCATCGTTGACAAGAACGCCAACCTTGTCTTCCCATGTTGTAGCCTTCATGGGAGATGCACCATTGATTGCCTCATGTCCCTCGACAAGAGCCCAATGGAGCGAATCACTATGGCTGGTATGCACATTCATGCGCAATGTATAGCGACGCTCGGTATTGTCCGTTGCCACCACTCGAATGTGAAGAGGCTGACGAATATCGATACTATCGGTAGTGTTGTAGACCAACCATTGTTCATCATCCCAGGCATCGGATGCACGATAATATGCTGTTGCGCCAACGTAGGTCAGGTTCAGAACAACTCTTGACAAGTCGGTATTATAAGGCAGGGAGTCACGATTCTCAACCAAAAGAGTCTTCTGATTAATCGTAAAAATCCAATTAGTACCGGAAAATGTTGAATGATATGTACTATCCGTCACACCATCCGCAGCCTTACATGTTTCAACGCGACGGAAGGAGGTGACACTGACACCTGAAATATAGCAGGTATTGCTAACCGACGTTTCTACGCCAGTGGACAAGCATGATGTTAGAGAAACCATTGCAGAAAGCACCAATATCAGCATTTGCAACTGTTTCTTCACGGTCTTTTTGTTCTTCGTGTACATTATTATATGCAATTTGGATGCAAAATTAGTGCATTTATTCCAAATTCGTGTCATATAATACCATCAAATGTGCCTTGAATTAAGTAAAATTAGCAATTTATTACCGTCAACACAGCGTTCTTCGCACACTTCAGCATTAGCAATGATAGGAGCCGACACTTTTTCTTCGGCAGAGAGACTTTGCAAAGCGTCTGATTTCTCTGGGCAGATTTCCACACGAGCCTCGTCCCACAAATTACTATCAATAAAGCTTTGCAATAGTTTACTCCCTCCCTCCACCATCAGGTGCTGCACCCCTCTTTTGTGCAAGTCGTAAAGTATCTCCGAAAGTATCTCGTTGCGATACACCACCGTTTCCACCTCGTCGTTCAACACCTTGAGCGTGTCCTGCAATCTTCCCTTGCGATCTATTGTCACTCTCAGTGGAGAAGCGCCTCGCCATAGGCGCGTGGTAAGCGAAGGATTATCCTGAATAGCAGTATTGGTTCCCACCATAATAGCCTGACAACGAGAACGCAAGCGATGAACGAGCATTTCTGTAAAGGGAGTGGAAATATGCAATCTCTGCCCAGACTCCATCTTGCAACCCATTGTACCATCAGACATCTGTGCCCATTTCAATGTTATCTTGGGTCTACGAAGACTGTGATAGGTATGAAAACATGGATTAATCGCGCGACATTCATCTTCCAGAACTCCCACAACAACCTCTATACCAGCCTCTCGCATCCTGCGAATTCCTTCGCCATCAACCTTGGCATTGGGGTCTTGCATTCCCACAACAACACGTCCAAAACCATTGGCAATAATCATATCGCAACAAGGGGGAGTCTTACCCCAATGCGAGCATGGCTCAAGGGTAACATACATGGTGCTTTGGGCGAAGTATTGTCTCGCCTCAGACAATGTATTGTCTCCGCATTGACAATGTATTGTCTTGCCCTCGACACTACGAACACTTCGCACGGCATTAACTTCGGCATGAGGACCACCATATTTTTGATGATAACCTTCACCAATGATTCGGCCCTTATACACTATCACCGCACCCACCATGGGATTGGGGGCAACAGTTGCCTCTCCGCACTTGGCCAACTGAATGGCTCTTCTCATGTATTTCTCGTCGTTAGTCATAACGGTAATGTGTTAATGCTCGAAAAATCAAATTAATTCACTCACTTAACCGTACCATTGAGATTGCACCTCGAAGGTACTCACGTTCGGATTTTATCAAATAAATTTGTAAAATCTCTCACTTAACCGTACCTTTGTGACCATGAATTGCTTACAGGAACTGAAACAACACTATGGTCAGCACGAAGGGTATGCCCTCTATCGCTTGATTATGGAGGAGTGCTTTGAACTCTCACATACAGATATATTGCTTGGCAAAGATAACCAGATTTCACCAGAAAACCAAGTAAGACTGAGAGAAATCACCGAACGACTACTAAAAGACGAACCCATACAGTACATCTTGGGTTATACCTACTTCTACGGATACAGGTTCCACACCGCTCCTGGAGCCTTGATTCCTCGTCCGGAAACAGAACTTTTGGTCGATACCGCACTAAACATTATCAAAGAAGGCAAAACGAATGTTCCTCCAAGGGTATTGGACATTGGCACAGGTAGCGGATGCATTGCCATCTCCATGGCTTTGGCAGATTGTCAAACAACAGCAATGGACATCTCGGAAGATGCCCTTGCCATTGCCATACAGAATGCAGAAGCACTAAATGCCAACGTAAACTTCATTCACGAAAATATTTTACAGCCACAACCCAACACCCAGCAATGGGACATCATCATCAGCAACCCACCATACATCTGTCTGCACGAGGCATTGGAGATGGAACGTAATGTACTCTACCACGAACCTCATCAAGCTCTCTTCGTTCCAGACACCGACCCTCTTATCTTCTATCGGGCCATAGCTTCTTATGCTGCCTCACACCTGATTTCTGGGGGATGGTTGTGTCTAGAAATAAACCAGGCTTATCCTCAGGAAATGAGAGAATTACTAACATCATTCGGATTCAAGGACATACACATAGCACTCGACCAATATGGCAAAAACCGCATTGCGACAGCTCACATATGAGCAAGCTCTGACACGCCTAACCTCGCTCTGTTCAACTTCGGAATATTGCATCCACGACATCAACGAGAAGTTGTACCGATGGGGTATTAATAATACGGATTCCGAGCGTATCATCGACTTCCTTTTAGATGAGAAATATATTGACGAGGCACGCTATGCACAGGCTTATACCAACGACAAGTTGCGCTTTTCACACTGGGGCAGAATAAAAATCAAGACCATGTTGCGCATGAAGCACATCTCCGATAGCGATATCAACAAGGCTTTTGACAACATCTCTGAGGAAGAATACGTAAACATACTAAGGGATGTCATCCAAGCCAAAACCAAAAGCCTTGGAGATGCCGAAGACTACACCTCACGCACCAAAATCATCCGTTTTGCTCTGCAACGAGGCTTCGAAATGGGAGAAATAACAAAATTTATATCCGAATATTAGCATAAACTCCACAAAAATCCCTATCTTTGCAAGGAAACATTACAAACCACTAAATTTATACAAGACTATGAGCACTCTTGAATCTATCTTTGCAAGCAAACTGCTTAAAGTAAAGGCTATCAAACTCCAGCCCACCAATCCCTTCACTTGGGCCAGCGGTTGGAAGTCACCTTTCTATTGCGACAATCGTAAGACCCTATCATATCCCGACCTGCGTTCTTTCGTAAAGATCGAGACAGCACGTCTCATCATGGAGCGCTTCCCCGAGGCAGAAGCCGTTGCTGGCGTTGCCACAGGTGCTATACCCCAGGGTGCTATGGTAGCAGACACATTGAACCTTCCCTTCGTATATGTTCGTTCAAAACCCAAGGATCACGGTCTTGAGAACCTCATCGAAGGCGAATTGAAGCCCGGCACCAAGGTTGTTGTTGTAGAAGACCTCATCAGCACTGGCGGCAGCTCTCTCAAGGCTGTAGAAGCTATCCGCAATTATGGTTGTGAGGTTGTTGGTATGGTTGCATCATACACCTATGGTTTTGATGTGGCAGAGAAGGCCTTCAAAGCTGCCAACGTGGAACTGGTAACTCTTACCAACTACGAGGCTGTTGTTGCCCAGGCACTCAGCACTGGTTACATCAAGGAAGAGGAAGTTGCTCTCCTCAACCAGTGGCGCGAGGCTCCATCCGAGTGGCAGGGTTAATTCTTTCACCTACTTAAAGACTTTATTATGCACAAATACGAAAGTTCGGTCAAAACCGTCTATGCTCCTGTAGAAAGGGTTTTCGCACGACTGTCCGACCTCACTTCGCTTCAAGCTTTGAAGGACAGGGTCGACGACCCCATGTTTGAGCAGATCATCAACACTCAGGTTCCTGCCGACAAGCGCCCAACCCCCGAACAGTTTGAGAAGTTGCGCAACAACATCCGCAAGATGGAGCTAACCCCTGACACCATGTCTGGTCACATTGGTCCCCTTGGCGACATCACCCTACGCATCGTAGAGCGTGCCGAACCCAAACTGGTCAAGATGGAACTGGAAGGCGCACCCATTCAGGTAACAATGTGGATACAGATGCTTCCTTCCGATGAAAACAGTTGTCGTTTGAAAGTTACTTTAGGTGCAGAACTCAACTTCTTCATCCGCAAGATGATAGAGTCCAAGTTGGAGAAGGCTCCTGAAGGCTTGGCACAGTTCCTGTCGCAGATTCCTTATTAATAAACTCATAACATTATGCAACATCTGTGTCTTCCGGGCACGGATGTTGCTTATTTTAACATAGAAAGTAAGATGGCAAAACTTTGGGATAAAGGTTTTGAGATAAATGCCGAAATAGAGAAATACACTGTTGGTCGCGACCGCGAACTGGACCTCTACCTGGCCCAGGACGATGTTCTTGGTTCAATGGCACACATCACCATGCTGGAGAGCATTGGTTTGTTGGAAAAAGACGAACTCTCTGCCCTATTGGCACAACTCAAACAAATATATGGTGAGATACTCCAGGGCAAGTTCGAAATAGAAGACGGTATCGAAGATGTTCATTCACAGGTAGAGCTTATGCTCACACGTTCTTTGGGTGAAATGGGTAAGAAGATTCACTCTGGTCGTTCACGCAACGATCAGGTACTGGTGGACTTGCGCCTGTTCACACGTCGTCAGCTACGCCTTATCGTGGAAGATGTCTGTTCGTTGTTCAAGGAACTGCAGACACAAAGCGAGCGTTACCAGAACGTACTCATGCCCGGCTACACTCACCTTCAAGTGGCAATGCCATCAAGCTTCGGTCTTTGGTTTGGTGCCTATGCAGAATCTCTTGTCGATGACATGATGATGCTTCAAGCCGCTTATCGACAGACCAACCGCAACCCTCTCGGTTCGGCAGCAGGTTATGGTAGCAGTTTCCCACTTAACCGCACCATGACAACCAATCTTCTTGGCTTCGACTCCATGGACTACAATGTTGTATATGCTCAGATGGGACGTGGCAAGACGGAACGCAACGTAGCCTTTGCCATGGCATCCGTAGCAAGCACCATCAGCAAAATGGCTTTCGATGCATGTATGTTCAACTCGCAGAACTTCTCATTCGTGCGCCTTCCCAAGGAATGCACAACAGGCAGCAGCATCATGCCACACAAGAAGAACCCCGATGTTTTTGAACTGACACGTGCAAAATGCAACAAGCTTCAGGCTCTCCCACAGCAGATAATGCTGATAATGAACAATCTTCCTTCTGGTTATTTCCGTGACCTGCAAATTATCAAGGAGGTATTCTTACCTGCTTTCCAGGAATTGCGCGACTGCTTACAGATGTCGGCCTACATCGTTCGCAAGATGGAGGTAAACGAAGACATTCTTTCCGACCCACGCTACGACCTCATGTTCTCTGTAGAAGAAGTAAACAGACTCGCCACCGAAGGAATGCCCTTCCGCGATGCATATAAAAAGGTGGGACTGGACATCGAAGCTGGCAATTTCACTCCCGACAAGAATATCCGACACACACACGAAGGCAGTATTGGCAATCTTTGCAACAAGGAGATTGCTGCACTCATGAACACACTTGTCGAGGACTTCCATTTCGAAAAAATAGACCAGGCCACCGCATCTCTTCTTGCATAATTATGACGAGATTTTTCAAAACATTATATTCTATGCTGGTTGTCATAATAGCAACCGGCATAGTTTCTTCTTGTGAAAAGGCAGATAACAGATACAGTAATTTTGAAGCTTATTTCACATACCAACCTGTTAGCGCTAAGCCCAACCTGTACCGTTCTTGCACCTCGCTTGGCGAATTCTGTAGCATAACATTCCCTCCAGGCCAGAACTATGTGATAAAGAGCCCGAGCACTCCCTCATCAATAGATTATATCCCAAGAACAGCTCTGAACGACTACAGTAGGTTTATTCTTGGCATTGGCAATGGCCTCATCATTGGTAAGCCAGTGCTTCCAGAAATGCTTGAAGAAGAAAGTCAGGTGACGTGCTACGACCTTTGTTGCCCCAACTGCCATCAGAATCACCACATACTTAAACAATTAACACTACAAACTGGTGGCAAGGCAAATTGTTCTTCATGTCAACGCACTTACGACCTCAACAATCAGGGAATTGTCGTAAAGGGCGACGCTGGAAGATCTCTTTTCCGCTATTATGCCAATTACTACTCACCCACGCTAAAATTAACGATAAACAACAGATAACAAGCACAGAAGACTGCCTGCAACAAGTGTTTTTCAAACAATTATAGCACATTTTGCCAGTTTTATCACCATTTTCTTGTTAGTATCGTTTTTTTATCATACCTTTGCACCCGCTAATGAACAAAGATTAGCATTCAGGTCGACTCGCTAGCTCAGTAGGTAGAGCACTTCACTTTTAATGAAGGGGTCTCGGGTTCGAACCCCGAGCGGGTTACTTAAAACAAGGACATATCTGTGCGATATGCCCTTGTTTTGCTTTTAATACCCATTTATGAACGGATGAGCGATGAACGAGCTCTTTATTATCCCAAAGGTCTTTAAGATCCTAAGGAACTTTAACGCCCACTCTCCATTAATCACAATTTCGCTAGTCGTGAAACATTAAATGCTCTAATTTTTACATATATGAAAATCATTCTAATCCGTGTTCCATCTATTTTCGCTCAACGTTAATCGTTAATCGCTCAACATTTATCCCCCAAAACACTCGTTTATAAAGAATAATTCACTATCTTTGTGCGGATATTAATGTATATTAAAGTTTTATAACAAAATAAATCCGATTTATGAAAAAACTATTCACTACTCTCTTGTCATGCTTGGCGGTATTCTCTGCCAGCAGTCAGACTGTAACAGTTTCTCCCCTGCCACAAAAAATCACATGGGGCGAACAAGTTTTCACAAATGCTCAGGCATTCTATGTTGTTGGAGCCGACAAGGCCGATAAAGACGCCGTTGAATTGCTTTCTAACAAACTGAATATCGTTGGCACCCACACAAAGGTCGATGCCAAGAAATTCCCCAATGCCAAGCCCATCATCATCGGTGAGGTTGGTGACAAGGCTGTATCAAAGTACAAGAAGCTCGTTCCCACCAACGTTGAAGGCTACTATCTCAACGTTACAGCCGACCAGGTTATCATCGCTGGTCGCGACAATAGCGGTACATATTACGGCACACAGAGTCTGATGCAGATTATGAGTCAGCCCAACGTGATGCAATGTGAAATTACAGACTATCCCAGCGTAACCGACCGTGGCGTTATCGAAGGATTCTACGGCAACCCCTGGAGCCACAAGGACCGTCTCCGTCAGTTCGACTTCTATGGTCAGTACAAGATGAACACCTATGTCTTCGGTCCCAAGGACGACCCCTACCATCGTGCACGTTGGCGCGAGCCATACCCTGCCGACGAGGCTGCCAAGCTTAAGGAGTTGGTAGATGCCGCCCACAAGAACAAGGTAAAGTTTGTCTGGGCCATCCATCCCGCAGGCGACATCAAATGGTGTTTGGAAGACTCTATCAATGTTGCCAATAAGCTTGAATTGATGTACGACCTTGGCATCCGCTCTTTCGCAGTCTTCTTTGACGACGTTTGGGGCGAAGGTGCACGTGGCGACAAGCAGGCAGGTTTGCTCAACTATCTTACCGACAACTTCGTTCGCAAGCACAAGGACGTAGAGCCTCTTATCATGTGTCCCTCTCAGTACAACAAGGGTTGGACCAGTGGCGACTACCTCAACACTCTTGGAACCAAGATGTACCCCGAAGTACGTATCATGTGGACAGGCAACTCTGTAGTTGACATGATCGAAGAGAACGACATGCAGTGGATCAACGAGCAGATTAAGCGTAAGGGTTATATCTGGCTCAACTATCCTGTAAACGACTACTGTCAGAGCCGTATGCTCATGGGCAAGACCTATGGTAATGGCCTAAACATCAATGATATGGTTAGCGGCTTCTGTTCAAACCCCATGGAATATGCAGAAGCGTCAAAAGTTAGTCTTTACAGCATCGCCGACTACACATGGAACATGCCTGCCTATAACGACGTTAAGTCTTGGGAGCGTGCCCTGGAGGCATTGATGCCCACCTGTAAGTTAGCTTTCCGCATCTTCTGTGAGAACAATATCGACCTCGGTCCCACAGGTCACGGCTTGCGTCGTGAGGGCGAAAGTCCCAGTTTTGCCAAGGCTTCAGAGAGCCTGATGGGTACTTCTATGTACTTCCAACAGCTCGTTTGGGCTGCCGACAACCTTTTGGCAGACGAGGTTAACCATCCCGAGATGCTTGGAGAAATCAAACCTTGGGTAGAGAGCATGCGTTATCTTGGTTTGCGTGGTCAGCAGTACATCAACATGATTGCTGCTTTGGCAAAGAAGGACACCGTAGCTTTCATCGGTCACTACCGCGCACAATTGCAGCTCGAACAGAAGCAGAAGGCTATCATCAGCCGCAACTACGAAGGTTCTATCGTCAAGGCCAAGCCAGTTGTCAGCGGTGACGTTGTCACTCCTTGGTTGAACGAGAAATTGGCAGAGGCAGTCAAGAGCTACAAGAAGAGCTATAGCTATGGCACCGAGTTCTTCCCCGTTCAGGCTATCGAAGATGGCGAATACTTCATCAAGGTTAATGGTGCATACCTGACCAATGCTCAGGCTGGTGCCGACCGTGTTGGCGACTACCCCGTATTCCAGGAGGAGCGCGACGTCATCAATCCTCAGCGTCAGCAATGGGTTATCGAACAGAATGCCAAGACAGGCCGCTACAAGATCTACAACAAGCAAGACGGTCGTTACATCAACGAGACAGGTGCATTCTGGTTCCACAAGGAGCGCAACCCATTCGATGCAGCATGGCACACCTATCTGCTTGTTAAGCAGGAAGGCAAGTGGAGCATCCAGAATGCTGGTTCTGGTGGCAAGGGTTACTGGCAGCGCGAAGGCAACCGCATCAGCAGCAATGGCTCTGGCCAATTCATCTTCGAGATCGAGAAGGTTAAGTAATAAAAGTTGAGCGATTAGCGAAAAATATCTAGAGAATCTAGAATTTTTAGAACATCTAGTTCATATAGATTCTCTAGACTACCCCCTACAATACATTTCCCAATGAAGAAAATCCTATCCATCCTGGCAGCAGGCGCGCTATCATTAGCCGCCTCTGCACAGAATATCACACCCGAGATTCTCTCCACACTGAAGCAAAGCTACGAAGGCAATGCTGCCGATCGTGCACGCCAGAGTGTAGTAAGCAATGGTAGTTTCAAGAAACTTGCACTTCGCCCCGTTGTCAACACCACAGGCGAAAATACCCACTTCTCTGTGGATATACGCAATACAGGTATCACCAACCAGCAAAGTAGCGGTCGCTGTTGGATGTTCACTGGCCTCAACGTTCTTCGCAACAAGGCCATGAAGAAGATGGGCATCAGCGGTTTCCAGTTCAGCCACCTATACCTTTTCTTCTACGACCAGTTGGAGAAGTCAAATCTCTTCCTTCAAGGCATCATAGACACTCGCAACGAGGACATCGACCACCAGAAGGTACAATGGCTCATGCAGAATCCCCTGTCCGACGGTGGCACATACACTGGTGTTGCCGACTTGGTGAGCAAGTACGGCCTTGTTCCTAGCGAGGTACAACCCGAGACATGGGCAAGCAACAATACCAATGAGATTGATGGTCATCTGAAGCGCAAGCTTCGTGAAATTGCCATCAACCTGCGCGAACAGGCACAACAGGGCAAAACCGAGGCTCAGTTGCAAGCATACAAGGTTGAACAACTCAAGACCATCTACCAGATGTTGGTATTGGCCTATGGCGAACCCGTACAAGAGTTCCTTTGGGCACCACGCGACAATAGTGGCAAGCCTCTATCTGAGTTGAAGAAGTACACTCCCATGGAGTTCTACAAGGAATACTGCGCCGAGGCTGGCGACCTACAGAACGACTATATCATGCTCATGAACGATCCATCTCGTCCATATAATAAGGTATACGAGATAGACATGGACCGCCATGTCCATGATGGTCACAACTGGCTCTACCTCAATCTCGACATCAAGGACCTTGCTCCCCTTGCCATTGCTTCGCTCAAGGATTCTACACAGATGTATTTCTCTTGCGATGTTGGCAAGTTCCTCGATAGCAACAAGGGCATCCTTGACATCCAGGCATGGGACTACAACTCACTTCTTGGCACCACCTTCGGTATGAACAAGAAGCAACGCATACAAACCCGCGACTCTGGTTCTTCACATGCCATGACCCTCATGGCTGTTGACCTCGACGACAAGGGCAACCCCATCAAGTGGAAGGTAGAAAACTCATGGGGCGCTTCAAGCGGTCACAATGGTTACCTGATTATGACCAACGAATGGTTCAACGAATATATGTTCCGCGTTGTTGTTCATAAGAAATACATCCCCAAGAAGATTCTCAAGCTCACTGAGCAGAAACCCATCCTCCTGCCTGCTTGGGATCCCATGTTCATGGGCGAACAGTAAAACAATACCCCCTTTAACTTCACAAATACCCTGTAGCACCAAATCGCTACAGGGTATTTTTCATCCCAAGTCCCTCATTAAGCTCAACAACAGCAATTGGGAATAAAGTTATGTGAGAACAAATTCGCGTTCCATTTCTATCGATTACTCGCTATTTTCCGTTTTCACCTCTCTGTTTTCCGTTCACTCACCGCTCATCCCCTTAATATTCATTTCCCTCCAATGCTGCGCACTGCGATAAGCCTCTACGGATGATTCGGGAACATGTATTGTCAAATCCTTGTGATTATCTGCAAAGATTCGGGAAACAGTAGGTGGTATGGTGCTGTGTATGTAAACATTTTTCAGGTTTCGACAATGAAAGAAGGTATATTCGCCTATATCCCTGACAGTATTCGGAATACTGATTTCCTCCAAAGCAACGAAACTCGCAATATCGACGAGTGGCTGGTGGAGCGATGAACGTTTTTATCCGTATTCTATTTCTCTCGCTAAACGTTCCTTTCCATTCACAACATTGAGAGGGCAACATTTTCTGCTTCCTCCATCTGTTGGCGTTCTTCTGGGGTATGGTCTTCGAGACCACAGAGGTGTAGGATACTATGGATGATGACGCGGTGTAGTTCGTCGTCGAAAGTGGTGCCGAACTTCTCAGCATTGGTGCGCACAGTATCGAGAGAAATGTAGGTATCACCAGAGAGGAAGCTACCCTGACTGGTATCGAAACCTATATGGTCGGTATAATAGTCGTGACCGATAAACTGACGATTGATGCGAAGGATTTCCTCGTCGTCAACAAAGATATAGTTCACCACATCTATCTTCTTGCCATAAGAGCAAGCCACGGCATTAATCCACTCCGTCACCTTGGGCTGATCCAAAGACGGACATGCCACATTAACACTATTGTATGTTATCATTACCTTAGAAACAGATACTCTATTCCTCCAACAATTGAAGTGCCTTGTTGACGATATCATCGTCTTCGTAGATGATAGCAAAGTATTCGTTCATATCCCAGAGGTCACGAGCAATGAGTGCTCTGAGCATCTGTCTTAATAATCCAGTAGTTTTCTCCTTCTCTTCGGCAGAGAAATCTCCCTTTATCTGTTTTTCGGCATCAGCAAAAATATTACTGATGATAACCTCGGGGACTTTAAATTTCTTCTTATAATCTTCGAAGGTAGGATATTTCTCCTTTATCTTTGTTCTATTCTTGGCAAGATATCGCAGGTTGGCATCAACAAGGATTCTCTTGGCAACAATCTGACGATACAGATTGGTATTCTTTGTTGTGTCGAGTGGCACAAAATAGTCGGGCATGATACCACCGCCACCATATACTGTACGACCTTTCTTCAGCGTCAGAAATTTCAAAGAATCGGGAAAGTGGATACTATCGGCATTGGTAAGTTCACCATTATTGAAACGATTGATGACATCCATACGATACTCCTTCTCCTTACCCTTCTCGTAAGGTTTCTGAATACAACGACCACTGGGGGTGTAGTATTTGGAGATAGTGAGTCGTATCATACTACCATCGGGGAGATTTACAGGTCGCTGTACCAAGCCCTTGCCAAAGGTACGACGCCCCACAACCAAACCCCTATCGTGATCCTGTATGGCACCAGCAAGAATTTCTGCAGCAGAAGCGGAGTATTCATCAACGAGCACTGCTACCTTACCTTTCTGGAAGGCATCACCACCCAGACTCTTAAACTCTTGGTTGCCATAGGCACGACCTTTGGTGTACACTATCATCTCACCTTTGGGAATAAACTCGCTGGCTATCTGTGCTGCAGCTTGCAGATAGCCACCACCATTCTGTGTTACATCAAGAATAAGGTTGGTCATACCCTGCTCCCTAAGTTTGGCGATGGCATCCACAACCTCCTGATGAGTGGTCATGGCAAAGTTGCTGAAACGAATCAATCCTGTCTCAGAGGTAAGCATGAATGCTGCATCGACAGAATTCATAGGAATCTTGTCGCGCGTCACATCTATATATATTGTTTCGTCGATACCTTCACGCTTGAGGCCAAGACGAGCCTTAGTTCCTCTGGGGCCCCTAAGACGCTTCACAATATCGTCTTGAGCCATCTTGACACCGGAAATAGTTGTATCGTTAACAGACAGAATCATATCTCCTGCCATAACACCAGCCTTCTCGGAAGGACCATTGGTTACGGTTTGAATTACCATCAATGTATCGTCCAAGATATTGAACTGTATGCCAATACCATCAAAAGAGCCCTGCAATGGTTCATTGAGCTTTTTGGTCTGTTCTGCCGTACTATATTGCGAATGTGGATCTAGCTTTTCGAGCATGCCACGAATGGCATCTTCAACAAGTTTCTCGGTATTAACCGTGTCAACATAGTGTTCGGATATGGTGAGAGTAGAGATAACAAGCTTTCTCATCTGTGCCTCAAAGTCATTCTGAGCCAAAACACCAGAAGCTACTGAAAATATAAGGGAAAGTAATACGACAAACTTCTTCATCTTCTATATATTTATTATGTATGTACTAAAATTTGTATTTTAATCCTTTGGGCAACCACTCGCTGATATCGCGTCCGAAGTGATGCAGTTCGCGCACCACACTACTGGATATTGCAGACACAAGAGGATCGGCAAGCAGAACTATGGTTTCCACATCTGCCAAACGGGAATTTATATCGGCAATGCCAAGTTCGTACTCGTAATCCTTGACCGAACGCACTCCACGAAGTATAAAACCAGCCCCCTGTGATTGAGCAAAGTCAACCGTAAGGCCGGAATATCCCTCAACTCTAACCCTTGGCATATCCTTGTAAAACTCCTTCAGGGCACGCACCCTCTCTTCGGGAGAAAGCCAACCGGACTTACTTCCGTTATACCCTACAGCAATGATGATTTCGTTGAAAAGTTTCAGTCCCCTTTCAACAAGATTGGCATGACCAATGGTAAAAGGGTCGAACGACCCTGGAAAAACAGCCTTATTCATACTCCTCGGCAAAGTCCTCTTCGATAACAAGATTATCGATGATAAAATTCTGACGATCCATAGTGTTCTTGCCCATATAATATTCAAGCAACTCTGCCACCTGGTCGCCCTTGCTCAAAGTAACATTCTCCAATCGGATGTCGGGACCGATGAAATTCTTGAACTCGTCGGGACTAATCTCACCCAAACCTTTAAAACGTGTTATCTCTGGGTCGGGACCAAGGTCGGCAATGGCTTGAAGACGTTCATCTTCGGTATAGCAGTACTGTGTAATGAAATCGCTACCGAAAGATATGTGACGTTTGTGCAAAGTAGAACGACTATAGTCGGCACTCTCTTGTGCCTCCTCTCCTTCATCAAAAGCCTTAAGTTCCTTTTCTATTGCCTCTATCTTTTTCTTGCTCACTTTACTCTTGCGATTGCGAACACGGAAAAGAGGAGTCTGCAGGATATACACATGTCCTTTCTTTATCAGGTCAGGGAAAAATTGCAGAAAGAAGGTAATCATGAGCAGGCGAATATGCATACCATCGACATCGGCATCGGTGGCAACAATAACCTTGTTGTACCTTAATCCCTCAAGACCATCCTCAATATTCAGCGCAGCCTGAAGCAGGTTGAATTCCTCGTTTTCATAGCATACCTTCTTGGTCATACCAAAACAATTCAGGGGCTTACCACGAAGAGAGAATACGGCCTGTGTGTTTACATCACGGCTCTTGGTGATACTTCCGCTCGCAGAGTCACCCTCGGTGATAAAGATACATGACTCTTCCTGCTGAGTGCCCCTGGTATCAGACAGATGTACTCGACAATCTCGCAACTTCCTGTTGTGAAGATTGGCTTTCTTGCTCATCTCTCTGGCCTTCTTTGCCACACCAGCCATCTCCTTACGTATCTTCTCGCTCTCCTGAACTTTGGCAAGAATGATATCGGCAATATCGGTATTCTTATGCAGGAAATTGTCTACCTGTGCCTTGACAAAATCGCCGATGAACTTATCGATGCTGATGCCACCCTCGGGAGCTGTGGTTTGTGAGCCCAACTTCACCTTGGTCTGACTCTCGAACATCGGTTCC
This sequence comes from Bacteroidaceae bacterium, assembly GCA_017548165.1. Taxonomy (GTDB): domain Bacteria; phylum Bacteroidota; class Bacteroidia; order Bacteroidales; family Bacteroidaceae; genus Physcousia. Next base: position 26,485 of record JAFYMW010000006.1, on the reverse strand, counting down.
TGGATGTTGATACTTATAGCCGCCACAAGACCATTACGGATATCGCCATATTCATAGTTCTTGCCCGAATAGTCCTTGATAACCTCAGCAATATATTTCTTGAAAGCTGCCTGATGAGTACCGCCCAATGTGGTATGCTGACCATTGACAAAGGAGTAATACTCCTCACCATTCTGCTTGGTATGCGTAAATGCTATCTCAATATCCTCACCCCTGAGATGACAAATGGGATACAAAGCCTCATAGTCCATACGATCGTTGAGCAAGTCGGAAAGACCGTCTCTGGAATGTATGCGCCTACCATTGAACATTATGGTCAAACCTGTGTTCAAGTAGGTGTAGTTGCGCAACATTATCTCTATGAACTCGTTGCGGAACTTATAGTGTTTGAACAATGTGGCATCTGGTTCGAAATAGATGTACGTACCATTCTCGTCCTGGGTTTCCTCGGTAACATCACTAACGAGCATACCCTTCTCAAAAATAGTTTTTCTAACCTGTCCGTCGCGATACGAATGCGCCTCGAAATGACTGCTCAAAGCATTTACCGCCTTAAGACCCACACCATTCAAACCCACACTCTTTTTAAAAGCCTTGGAATCATACTTACCACCCGTATTCAACATCGACACCGCCTCAACAAGTTTACCCTGAGGTATGCCACGGCCATAGTCGCGAATGCTGGCACAGAGGTTGTCCATAAGCTCCACCTCTATGCGCTTGCCGGCGTTCATCTTGAACTCGTCAATACTGTTGTCTATGACTTCCTTCAAAAGAACATATATACCATCCTCTGGCTGCTGTCCATCGCCAAGTCTACCAATATACATACCAGGACGTGTCCTGACATGTTCCATATCGGAGAGGTGACGGATATTGGCCTCATCGTATATAATCTGTTCCGAAGATACGGTGTCTATGTTGTTTTCCATGCTTGGGTAAATAAGGTAGATGGTATTTTATTTCAACGACTTCTTCCATGTATGTCTTCTCTTTGTCACCTCGGTATCCAAAGAGCGCCACACACTCAAAGCCTTACTGTTTGTTTCCAATTGTGGGCAACACTCAGCTATCTGGAATCCCATTTTTTGTGCTGCGGTAATTATGTCAGCAAAAATCAGACTGATACAACCAGAATCCTGATATTCTGGCAATGTGCCTATAAGTAAAAGGTCCAAAGTGGAACTATGCTTCAGATACAGTGCCTTTGCCATGTGGAACCATCCAAAGGGCAGCATCTTGGACTTTGCCTTCTTAATGGCTTTGGTAAGATTGGGCATGCATATACCCATTGCCACCGGTTCACCCTCCTTGTTGTCAATGATGGATATCAATCTTGTGTCAAGATAGGGCAGATACATCTCTGCATATTGCTCTACCTGGCGCTTGGTCATGTCGCTGGTGCCATAGAGGTTCTGGTATGCTTTGTTGATGATATCAAAAACCTTCAGAATGTAGCCGCTCTCCTTCAGTTCCTTCTTGTTCTTGAACCTATGCACCTTGAAACCATATCTATCCTCAACAAGTTTGGCCACACGGAAGAATTTCTGCTGGTTGGCAGAATGCTCACCATCAATGCCTGGGATATTAATCCTTCTATCCACCCAAACGGCATCCTCTTCAAAGCCCAAAGTCTTGAGGTGCTCGTTGTAGTAGGGATAGTTATACATCGTATACATTGATCCCATCTGGTCATAACCCTCGAAAAGCATACCCTCCTGGTCCAGGTCGGTAAAGCCCAGAGGACCCACGATAGTGTCCATGCCACGCTCCTTGCCCCACTGCTCCACTGTGTTGATTAGAGCCCTGCACACCTCCAGGTCGTCAATGAAGTCAATCCATCCGAATCGCACATTCTTGGTGCCCCATTTCTGGTTGGCCCTATTGTTTATAATTGCCACCACACGTCCAACTATCTTGCCGTCCCTATAGGCAAGAAACCAATCGGCGTCACAAAACTCAAAGGCTGCGTTGTAATCCTTGTTGAAGGTGTCCAATGTGTCCTCAAGAAAATCAGGCACAGCATAGGGGCAATCCTTATACATTTCATAGTTGAAACGAACAAAGTCCTTCAATTCTCTCTTGGTGGTGATGCGTTTGATTTGAAGTTCAGACATAGTTTCCTAATAGGGTTAATGTGCTTATAATTTCCACAAAGATAGTTTTTTTCTTTGAAATATGCCACGCACATCTTTAATTTTAGACTCCAATGGGCATAGTTTTGGCAAAAATAAGACATTTTGCTTTGCCATGGCAAGAAAAAGCTTTACTTTTGTCTTATGACCACATCGTATTTGGGTTCCATAGAATATTATCGCAGACTGCTTCGCGAGGAGGCAGTCATTGACCTTTCTGTGCCATACCGCAAGCAGACATATATGAACCGTTGCCGTATTGACTCACCAAATGGTGCCTTGGCATTGACCATACCGGTGGTGAATCCTCATGGACGCACTCCAGTTGGTGATATTCTGATATCTGAGCATGGCAACTGGAGGCACCAACATTGGAATGCACTTGTGTCGAGTTACAGGCAGACACCATATTTCGAGTATTACGAAGAGGACTTCCGTCCATTTTATCACGAGCACAATTGGGAACGTCTGGCGCATTTCAACGAAGATCTGCATCAGACCGTGATGCGTCTGCTCGACCCATTACCGCTACCACCCCAAAGTCCACAAGCCGATACTCCTTATTATCAGGTCTTTGCCTCCAAGCATGGTTTCATTCCCGACCTTAGCATTGTGGACCTATTGTTCAACATGGGGCCAGAGTCGGTCTATTATCTATGAACGGAATTTCGCCTCAACTGCATCTATGAAGATCTATACCCTCGACCCTCGGTGCATCCCAGCCATGGAAAAGGTCAGGGAGTACTATCTCTCCATACCCGAATGGCAAAAGGATATTCGGGAGGGAAAGATGTTTGGGGTGTTGATATACAGACCCACCCCCGCGCTTGGTGATGAAATGACGTCTGGTGATGCTTTGTCTTATCTTGCCGCATTCTCTGGAACTCTCGGAGGCAAGACCTGTCAGCCAGGGTTTGTGCCGCCAATCTTTGATATACAAGGCGAGGGTAGGTACTTTCTCGAAGAAGAGGCCGAGATAAGTGCCATAAACCATTACTTGGATTCTGGCAAGGCCTCTGCCCGTGAGGTGTGCGACCTCCGTCACGAAAGAAAGGAACGTTCCCGTGCCCTTCAGCGCTGGTTGTTCGCCCGTTATTCGCTGCTCAACGTGCGTGGCGATAGTGCCAACCTGCTGGACATATTCTCTCCCACCATACCACCTGGAGGAGCAGGCGATTGTTGTGCACCCAAATTACTACAAGAGGCTTTTCGTCGTGGCATCCGTCCGTTGGCCATTGCAGAATGGAACTCGGCTGACAATAAATTCTATCCTCCTTGTACCCACCGTTGCCGTCCCATATTGGCACATATGCTACAAGGCACTGATGCCGAAGCCGACCCCGAACTAACACATTACCAAGATATTGCATCTCGTCTCAAGACTATCTACGAAGATAAAGAGATCATAGTGGTAAACAAACCCTCCGGTCTGCTTTCCGTGCCTGGCAAGGAATTTCTGCCATCTGTAGAAAGCATCACCCAAGCGCTATCTACTCACCGTTTGGATCAAGACACCAGTGGTTTGCTTGTCCTGGCCAAGACGGAGAACATCCAAAAAGACCTGCGCCAACAATTTGCCCAAAGAGCAATAGAAAAGACATACGACGCGCTATTGGAACAAGAGATGCCTGTTGGCAAGGAAGGTGTCATAGAATTACCACTTCGCCCCGACATAGAAAACCGTCCACGACAGATAGTAGACCATGAGCATGGCAAAAGTGCACTGACACACTACAGGGTAATAGGAAATATCAACGGACATGCTCACCTGCTACTGACACCAGAAACAGGACGCACACACCAACTACGCATGCATTGCTCCGAGGGATTAAAGAATCCCATCCTTGGCGACAGACTTTATGGCACACGAGAAGATGCCACTTCACAAACACTAAGGCTTAATGCCTCTGCCATCACCATCACACATCCCACTACAGGAGAGAAGATGCGGCTTACCTGTACTCCAGAATGGTTAGGTTCTCAGGATTGAACACCTCCCGAGCAGCATCCCATATTTGCTCGGCACTAAGTGCCTCTATACGCTTTATGAATTCCTCTTTTGTCTGGGTGCGTCCATAGTGCAGCATACGTTTGCCCATTCCTATTGCCACACTCTCAAAATTGTCGTACGACAAACCTATCTGTCCTATTATCTGCTGCTTGGCAGCCTTCAATGCTCTCTCCGACAGAGGAGCATCGCATAGACGTTGCAATTCCTTTTTTACCAACCTCTTGCAACGTTCTGCATCGTGATGGTCACAACCAAAATACACCGCCCACACACCTGTATCGGTATATGTTGTCAAAGTACTTTCCACCGTATACACCAATCCACGCTTCTCCCTCAAGGCCAGATTGAGACGACTGCTCAACCCAGGGCCACCAAGGATATTATTGGCCAAGAATAGGGCCAGATGTCCGGAAGCGTTTCCGCCATAGGCACGTGCTCCCATCATTATATGCGCCTGATGTGTTCCCTTTTCAATCACCTTGTTTTGGGGGACATAAGGCAATAGTATTGTCTCACCTCGGACAATACATTGTCTCGTCTCGGACAATACATCGTCTGGGATGCGACGAAGTATCTCCTTTTCAGAGATATTACCATAGACAAAAAGTACTGCATTGGAGGGAACGTAAAGTCTGTGTGTATAATTCAACACATGCTCCGTTGTATAGGCACGAAGACTGTCTGCATCACCAAGGATATTCCTTCCCAGAGGATGTCCCTGAAAAAGAGTTGCCTCAAAATCGTCATAGATAAGTTCGGCTGGAGAATCGTTGTAGCTCTCTATCTCATCAATAACAACCTCCACTTCCTTGTTCATCTCTTCTTGTGGATATCTGCTATGGAATACCACATCGAAAAGCAAGTCCATGGCTCGAGAAAAATGTTCCTTCTGACAAGTGCAGTAGTAAACCGTTTCCTCCTTGCCGGTGAAAGCATTCAAATCGCCACCCACCGACTCCATTCTTGAAATAATCTGACGCGAGGTGCGACGTTGAGTTCCCTTAAAACTGAGATGCTCGGCAAAGTGTGCCATACCGCTCTCATTGTCCTGTTCATCTCTGGTACCTGCATCCAGAGCCAGACCCAAATATATTGTATTCGTGGGACTTGGTGCCATTACCAAGCGCAATCCACTACCTAAAATTAGTGATTTCATAGTGCAAAGGTATAAATAAAAATTAAGAACGAACAATAAATAATGTATAATGACTTTTTTTTCGTACCTTTGACCGTGATAACAAAGAGAAGCGCTCGTGCCACATTTGGGAGTAGCGCAACATGACTATTCGAAACATAAAATGACTCTTGCCGAACTTAAGATAGGACAAAGCGCTACAATAACCAACGTGGGGGGAGAAGGTTCGCTACGCCAGCATTTCCTTGATATGGGAGTGTTGCCTGGTGTGCCAGTAACATTAGTGAAATATGCCCCAATGGGCGACCCTATGGAGTTGCGTATCCATGGCTATGAACTGACACTACGCAGAGCCGATGCCCGCAAGATAGAGGTTAGCAAAGCAGAAAGCTTTTCGAACGGAAAGGCGAAAACGGAAAATGGAGAACTATTGCCACTCACCGCACAACGTTCGTTGCCACCAGAACCCGAGCATCCTGGTCTTGGAGAAGGTGGTCATTATCATGAAGAACAGGAGAAGGCAGAAGGGCGCGACACCTCAACAAACAAGATTGACAAGGACCGTAAACTCACCTTTGCTCTGGTGGGCAACCAGAATTGTGGCAAGACAACACTATTCAACCAACTGACAGGTTCCAACCAGCACGTTGGCAACTTCCCTGGCGTTACCGTTGACCGTAAAGATGGTGCCATCAAAGGTTACCCCAACACCATGGTAACAGACCTTCCCGGCATATACTCACTTTCACCCTTTACCAACGAAGAGATTGTGAGCCGCCGCTTTATCCTTGAAGAAAACCCTACCGCAATAATAAATATCGTTGATGCCACATGCATAGAGCGCAACCTCTACCTCACCATGCAACTCATGGAACTGGGCAAACCTATGGTTCTGGCACTGAACATGATGGACGAGATAAAGAACAACCATGGCAGTATCCGCATCAACGAGATGGAACAACTCCTTGGAATTCCCGTTATCCCCATTTCTGCCATGCGCAACGAAGGTGTTGACGAGGTAATACGTCATGCCATCCATGTGGCACGTTATCAAGAAGGTCCTTTGCGACACGACTATTGTTCGCCACAAGAGAATGGCGGTGCCGTACACAGATGTTTCCACGCCATAATGCATTTCATCGAAGACCATGCCCATAAAGCCAAGCTCCCAATACGCTTTGCTGCTGCCAAGCTCATAGAAGGAGACCCATATGTCAACCAGGCCCTGGCGCTAAGCAAGAACGAACAGGAAACAGTAGAGCACATCCTGTGCCAGATGGAGGAAGAGCGTGGATTGGACCGTCAGGCTGCCGTGGCCACAATGCGATTTGACTATATCGCCAGCATCTGCCAACGAACAGTGGTGCGCCCTTGCGATAGCAAAGAATACATCCGTAGCCAATGGATAGACAAACTGCTCACTGGAAAATGGACTGCCATCCCATCCTTCATTGCCATCATGGCTCTGGTCTTCTGGCTTACGTTCGACATCATCGGTGCATGGCTTCAGGAACAGGTGGAAACTGGAGTGGAATGGTTTATAGGAGTTACAGACACCTTCCTCACATCCATTGATATAGCCCCAGCAATACATAGTCTTGTCATAGATGGCATATATGGTGGTGTGGGTACGGTAATATCCTTTCTGCCCCTCATCCTGTTGCTTTTCTTCTTCCTTTCCATGATGGAAGATAGCGGTTACATGTCACGAATAGCATTTGTCATGGACCGCCCACTTAGAAAATTAGGTCTCTCAGGACGAAGCATAGTACCCCTGCTTTTAGGTTTTGGATGCAGTGTCCCCAGTGTGATGAGTAGCCGCACACTTCCCAGCGTTCGCGACCGCCGTCTTACCATCATGCTCACCCCCTTTATGTCGTGTACTGCCAAGATACCCATCTATGCATTCTTTGCCTCGGCATTCTTTCCGAACAACGCTGCTCAGGTGATGTTCAGTCTTTACTTCCTTGGCATTGCCATAGGAATCCTCGTGGCACTGGTTATGAAACACACATGGTTCCGAGGAGAAGCTGTACCCTTTGTTCTCGAGCTACCCAATTATAGATTACCAGTACCACAAAATGTGCTCCGTCTTCTCTGGGACAAAGCAAGCGACTTCTTGCGACGCGCCTTTACAGTAATATTCCTCGCATCCATGGCAATATGGTTTATGCAAACCTTTACCTTCCACATGCAAATGGTGGAACCTGGCATGGAGCATGAGAGTATGCTGGCAAAGATTTCTGGAACCGTGGTTCCACTATTTGCTCCTTTAGGATTGGGAGATTGGCGTATAGTAACATCGCTGATTAGTGGCATGCTGGCCAAGGAAGTCGTTGTAAGTACCTTGTCAACTTTGTTTGCCGGCATTGCCCTGACAGACATTTTCACACCCTCCACTGCCTATGCCATGATGGCTTTCTGTCTGCTCTATACCCCATGCATAGCAGCCATGGCCACCATACGTCGTGAACTTGGCACAATTTGGGCAATACAGATACTCATTTTCCAATGCGCCATAGCATGGGTGGCAGCATTCCTCATTACTCTGATAATATGAACACACAAAGCATCATACTGCTTGCATGCCTACTTGTAATAGCAGGTTATGCCGTGTACAACACCTTCTTCAAAAAGCGTGGTGGTAAAAACGATTGCGACGGTAACTGCAATGGCGGATGCGGTGGGTGTTGCGGATAGCCGCCACAACGCAAACCTACTTCACCAAGACCTTACATAACAAGTCTTGATACAAACGACTTTCCTCAACTGGAGAGTCGCGGTTTATGATTGCAAAGGCATACCAATGGCCGTTGCGCCCATGAGCATAGCCACAAAGACTGGACGCACCGATACTGGTCAACGTGCCTGTTTTGCAGAAGATTCTGTCTTGATAGAGCGGTGACCTCATACGCGAAACCAGCGAACCACGACGTGTAGGATGCCCTGGTGTGGCAAGTGCCTCATTTATAAGCACGTCTTTTATTTCCGGTTCGTTCCAGGCATACTTCAACAACTCCAAAAGGAAGTCGGCACTGACCATATTTTCCGGAGACAAGCCAGAACCGTCATTTAGAGTGAACCTACTGGTATCATATCCTAAGTTTTCCCTCAAAAACACATCCACATGGCATTCTCTCTGCCCTATGCTACCAGTATATCTGTTTTGATAATTCAAAATATGATAGTGCAGAGCGTCAGCCTTGATATTACTACTATGTATCAGCATAGGAGCAATAACATCCCTCATCTTTGTTGTCTTGTCCAGCAATATTTTTTTTGCAGCATAAATCCTCACGCCTTCCTCAACAACAGGCCTTGGCGATTCTATTCCTGCGTTCCTTAGCATCATCCTCATCTCCTGCACCACACGAGGTGCACCTTTCAGCAAAATGGGAGTGCGATTATAGGGGATATCCCAGAAACTCGCTGTATGATGAGCCCTCAAAGTGTCTGGACGCATAAGGTTGAGCACCATCCTGCCCCTTATCTCCCTAATTCCTGCTCGCTTCAAAGCAGCGACATATTCATCAAGAGATTCTACCATAGGATTGTCGTCGGCCTGAAAAATGGCATCACCCTCCAGGACTCCACCCGAAACATCACCTGTTATCATTACCCTCTCTCTATAGCAATGTTCCGTTCCCAAACGTTTCATAGCCGATATGGCTGTCAGTAACTTGAGACTGGAAGCTGGCACCATCAGTTCTTGATCGTGCCATTGGAAGACATTGGTTTGGGCACTCAAATCCCAAACACTTAATGCAATATCCGAAGTATCAAGTCGTGTTGGTTGCGCAACAAAACGCGCCAACTTCACCTGCATCAGACTATCGGCAGACACACAAACGAGGGCATCGGACTTTGCCTCCTCCCCCTCTGTTCTATAGCCACAAGCATCACCTCCCTTGTTCCAATAATCTTTCAGCGTACTGATTGGCCACCACAAAATCCACGCACCAATGACCAAGGTACAACACCACAAAACAACTTTTACCCAAACTTTTAGCCTTCTTTTACTCTTCTTTTTTGCCATATCGGGCACAAAGGTACATTATTTTCGTCATTCATGCGATTATTACATTACTTCTTTATAACTTTGGCGCCAAATAAATATAATATATAATGTATATGCGAAAAATCCTTTCATTTATGCTTATGCTTTGCTTTATGGCAAGCGTAAGCGCACAACCCCTGCCACAGGACTCTGTGACACGCAAGGGCAAACTACCAAACGGACTTACCTACTATGTCCGCAAGAACCTCAGAACTCCTGGTCAGGCCAATTTCTACATTGCACAGAAGGTAGGTGCAGTACAGGAAGAGGAGCACCAGCGTGGTCTGGCACACTTCCTCGAGCACATGTGTTTCAATGGCACCAAGCATTTCCCCGATGACTCGTTGCTACGCTACCTCGAAGGAATCGGTGTAAAGTTCGGTCAACAGCTTAATGCTTATACTGCTATTGACGAGACTGTATACAACATCAACAATGTGCCCACCGCCCGCACATCAACCGTTGACAGTGTACTGCTCATACTCCACGACTGGAGTTGTGCACTGACCCTCGGAGAGAAGGAAATTGATAAGGAGCGCGGTGTGATACACGAAGAATGGCGTCAGCGCAGCTCTGCCCAGATGCGTATTCTGGACCGCCAGCTACCCACTCTGATGTCAAATAGCCGTCCCGGCAACCGTATGCCTATCGGTCTGATGTCTGTAGTAGACAACTTCCCCTATCAGGCATTGCGCGACTATTATCACAAGTGGTATCGTCCCGATCTTCAGGGCATCATCGTTGTGGGTGACATAGATGTAGACCGCACAGTGGCCAAGATTGAAGAGATGTTCTCCCCCATCGCCATGCCCGAAAATCCTGCAGAGCGCCTGACCTATGGTGTGGAGGATAACGAGGAACCTATCGTAGTCACCGACCACGACCCAGAACAGACAATGACTGTTGTCTCGCTCATGCTCAAGCACCAACCCATATGGCCCGACTCTTTGAAGAACAATGTGGGCTACATGCGTTACAAGATTATCAAGACTCTGGCAGAAGGCATGTTCAGAGCACGCATTCAGGAAATCCTCCTCAAGCCCGAAACTCCCTACCTGAGTGCTAGTTTCAGCGAGAGTGACTTCCTCCTGACCAAAGCCACACGTTGTACCGAAAGCTACATCATTCCCAAGGAGGGCATGACATACGAAGCTATCACTGCAGCAGTGAAGGAGATGTGTACCGTACTGGACCATGGCTTCTTGCAAAGCGAGCTGGATCGCCGTTGCGCCCAACTGGCAGCTGCGCTTGAATTGAAGTACCAAAACCGCAACCAGCGTGAAAATGGTTCGTTCATACAAGCTTGCCTCAACAACTTCCTCTACAACGAGCCCATGCTCCCCTTGGAAGATGAGGTTAGAATCTACCAGATGATGCTCCCAACCGTGACCATCGAGGAGGTTAACATGTACTTCTCCATGATGTTCGGTCGCAATACCAAGAACCTTGTCATCCTGTCCATGAATCCCGAGAAGGATGGCTATATTCAGCCAACAACCGATAGCTTGCTGCTCGCCGTGAAGGCTGGTTTTGAGGCAAAGACAACTCCTTTTGTTGACGAGACCGCTACAGGTGACTTGGTTCAGAATCTTCCCGCACCTGGTTTTGTAAAGAAGAGCAAGCCCGGTCACTTCGGAGGCAAGGAACTCACCCTCTCCAATGGCGTAAAGGTAATAATGCTACCCACCACATATAGCGACAACGAGGTATTGATGCAGGCCTACAGCCCCGGTGGTACCAGCCGTTATGGTCAGGAGGACTTCATCACTCTACGTGCTGCCGACGAGCTCTGCAGCGCTTCTAAGTTGGGGGGATACAAACGCACTGCCATCAATAAGATGCTGGCTGGCAAGCATGCCAGAGTTAGCGCAAGCATCGGTGCACGTAGCGAGCAAATCGGTGGTGGCACATCACGCGAGGATCTTGAGACCATGTTCCAACTGGTATATCTTCAGTTCCAGCCCCTTGAAGCCGACAACGACGCTGCACAGAACCTTCTGACACAATACTACACAATGCTCAAAGGCAAGGAGAACAATCCCATGTCTGCCTACAGCGACAGTGTTTCCATCGCTTGCTATGGCAACCATCCCCGCAACATCAACCTCAAAAAGGAGCATGTGGCTCAGATGAACTACCAACGTGCATTGGAGATTTGGGCCGATCGCTATGCCGATGCCTCGGACTTCACATTCTACTTTGTGGGCACCTTCGACGAGGACACCCTGACAAAGTATTGCTGCAAGTATCTGGCAACATTGCCCACCAAGAAGCGTAATGATGCACCTGTGAATACTGACTTTGTCATGCGCGAAGGCAATGTCCAGAACATCTACAAGACCAAGATGGAGCAGCCACAGGCATTGGCTATGTTGCTGATGCACGCTCCTGCCAAGAACAAGAAGAACCTCAAGGACGAGTTGGCTACCAGCATCCTCGGTCAGGCCATGCAGATGACCTACACCAAGGTAATTCGCGAGGAGATGAGCGCATCGTATGGCGTTGGCGCAAGTGTGTCGCACTACGACGGCCACGATGGCAAGTGGAGATACCAGTTCGGTGTTGAAGGCAATGTCAAACCCGATATGTACGACACATGTCTTGTGGTTATACGCCAAGAATTGGAAAAGGTTGCCAAGGAAGGCGTACCTGCAGAATACATGCAGCGTGTGAAAGAATACATGCAGAAGAGTTTCCACGAGCAGCAGAACAAGAACAATGCATGGCTCTCATATCTACAGACCTATAACCGCTTTGGCATTGACGTTAACAAGGAATTCCTCCCCACTCTGGAGAAGATTTCCCAGAACGATCTCAAGCGCATTGCCAAAGCTCTGCTCAAGAGCAAGAATGAAATTAATGTAGTAATGCTCCCCGAGGAAAACTAGGAACGTATTGTATAATATATGGTTAGTGGGGAATATTCCTCACTAACTACTTCAACAAAAACAAACCTTTAAACACTCAAATTATGGGATACGAAAAATCTTATGACAATGGGCAGACACTCTCTCAGAGCAGTGTGTTCGCCGTACTGATGCGCAATGTATACATTTGGATGACTTGTGGTCTGCTGATGACCGCTCTCACCGCAATGGTTATTGCCAAAAACGAGAACTGGACCTATGCTATCGCCACAAGCGGTCTGTATTGGGGATTATTCATCGCAGAATTAGCGCTAGTGTTTTTTATCTCGGCCAGAATCCACAAACTCTCCTTCACCACAGCTGGTCTAATGTTTGCTGCTTATGCTATTATCAATGGTGCCACCCTGTCGATTATATCACTAATTTATACTGCTGAAAGCATTGCACAGGCATTCTTTGTCAGCGCAGGCACTTTCGGTGCCATGTCACTTGTAGGCTTCTTTATCAAGAAAGATCTCTCTGCCATCGGCCGAGTGCTCATTATGGCTCTTTGGGGATTGATCATAGCCACTGTTGTAAACATCTTCCTTCAAAACAGTTTCACAGCATCACTCCTGAACTATGCCGGTGTCATCATCTTTGTAGGTCTGACCGCCTATGACACACAGAAAATCAAAGTGATGTTGCAAGAATCCCAGGCACATGGTGTCAACGACGACACCAACAAATTGGCTCTAATGGGCAGTCTTGCACTCTATCTGGACTTCATCAACCTCTTCCTCTACATCCTGCGCATCTTCGGCAACAGGAAGTAATATAGTCGGGAACTGAACCTGGGTTACCGGGTACACACAAAAAAAACAACACGAGGGTGTATCAATGATATATCCTCGTGTTATTTTTATAGGTGCTAAAGCAAAAAAACATGACAAAGCACTTCTTGAGATTTGCATATTTTATAGCAACTTTTTAGTCGCGCGGTAATATCTGTTTCTCAAAAGGCTTTTCAAGTATACAAATACAAGTCAATATAGTTACTTTCTCATAGCACCGCGGTTACTTGTTCAAGTCAGTATGCTTACTTTGCAAAGTTAGTACTACTCCTCTGAAAGGATAGCATACCCAATGTATCTGCTATTTTTGTCCTTTTATACTAATAAAGAGCAAAAAATTACCTGTTTCAACGAAAAAATACCATAATACAGACATATTAAAGCGCTTAATTGCACAAAATCGCATTACGATCGACAAGCATATGCTCTAAATTAGCGCAAAAGAGAAATCAGTTTATTGGTAAAATATCACGACTCATTCGCCTTATTACAGCCTCTTCTGAATCAGAAGTTGCGATACTTGGGATTCTCACTCTCTGCAATAGCAATACACTCCATCTCAATAAGCCAAGTGGGACGGCATACGGGAGCCAATGTTATTACAGTAGGAATCTCAGGGAAGCGTTCGGCAAACATTTGGTTCACCAATTTATAATCGGCTGTGTCTCGAAGATAAACGATAATCTGAGCACAATGTGCCATAGTCATATCCGCCTCTTCCAATAGTTTCTCCACATTCTCCCACATACGCAAGGTTTGCTGTCTGATATCACCCACATGCACCACCTCGCCACGATTGTCAATACTTGCCGTACCGGAGATAAACACATGATTGCGGTCGCCGTACTGCATCAATGTACCACGTTCGAATGTAACACCATAGTCGCTCGTACGGTTTAGATGCGTCGGAGCATAGAGATAGCGTTGCTGTTCGGGTAGGAATCCTGTCACAGCATACGACCCCAACTGTACCAAAGCCTTAGGATCAGAAGGATTGCCACCAATACCTGTTGAAGAAATGTAATGAGTATCGGTAGTGAGACCGATGTAATCAAAATACTGCTTTCGTGCCACCACCAGTCCATGATACTGAGTATCAACATCACGCACAAAAAACCAGGTACGTATGCAATTGTCTGCAATATTGGCCTGCTGAGAAACAAGAACCTGCTCATACTGGGTCAACAAAGTCTGGGTTTGCTGATAACTATCGCCTTGGTTGTCCATAAGACCCATAGTCCATATATGACGATAGCCATTGTGCTCCACAATTGTCGACTGAACATTGTCTGCCAGATACTGCACATCCATACCCTTCTGCAGATAAATCCAAAGAGCCACTTTGCTTCCATCCAATGGTGGTTGCTGTATGTAGCTGATGGTACAATGAGAACCATCCTCCTGCATGAGAGGTTGCTGGTTGGTACTATCAGAAAGGAAATAGCGCTTAAATACCATCTCTGCCCCTTGCAACATTTCCGCCTTCAAAAGCCACTCCTCGGCCAAACAAATACGTTGGTACTGTCCCAGGAAAGTATCCTCGAGAGGCTCCACATGCAACATAGCATGCCATTCGGCCACACCATTAGCTGTTGAAAAGGCCGAGATTTCTATGCTGACACCAAGCTCGGCAATACTTAATTGTGAGTATTTCATGCCACAAAGGTACAAAAAAAAGGATAATGCCACACGAAAGGTTATGATTTATTTATAACTTTGCGTGCAAGAATAAATTAGGTTTATCCTATTCAACAACAAAATAGACCCAAGATGACAGACAAATATAGACCCGCCGACCCGATGAGCGAACTTATAAGCGACGACTACCGCATGCTACAGGTGATAAGTCGCTTCGGTCTTACATTTGGTTTCGGCGACGCAAGTATAGAAACAGTGTGCCGCGAATGTGGTGTGGATATACCCACATTCCTCGCTGTGGTAAACTTTATTGGCGGTCGCAAGAACGTCAAAGTTAGCGAATTGGTAGAAGATGTTGATATCAGAGCTTTGATGGAGTATCTCAAACGCTCGCACTCCTACTTTATAGACTTCCGCCTGCCTACCATCAAACGCAAGTTGCTGGAAGCCATGAGTGTATCGAGCAATCAGATTGCCGTTTTGATATTGAAATTCTACGACGAATATACTGCCGAAATGGCACGCCATATGGACTACGAGAATACCCATGTGCATCCCTATGTAGAACAATTGCTTGCAGGTCGTCTGCCCGACTCTGAACATGGTTTCCACATCCTCAGCCATCGTCATCAGGACAACCATAGCAGTATAGAGAAAAGCGTTTCAGAACTTAAAAACATCATCATTAAATATTATCCCACACGCAGCAATGCACAACTGCTCAACGAAGTGCTCATGGACATCTATATGATGGAAGAGGACATGTTGAGCCATTGTAACCTTGAGGACCAACTCTTTGCAGAATGTGTTCACCGTTTGGAAGATGAAGTGCGTCTACGAGGTCCACAGAACACCACGGAAGACAATAGCGACACATCCCAACGCACAGATGGCGATGATGGTCTGTCTGAACGCGAGAAAGAAGTTATCAAAGAAGTGGTGAAAGGTCTTTCCAACAAAGAAATAGCAGAGAACATGTTCATCTCTGTCAACACAGTGATGACGCATAGAAGAAACATCTCCAAGAAGTTAAACATCCACTCACCTGCAGGCCTAACCATTTATGCCATCGTCAACGGATTGGTAAAACTGGACGAGATAGATGTTTAGTGAACTGAAATCGGAAAACTGCGAGTAAGCAAGAGCTAATCGCTCATCGTTAATCACTCTACCTTCCTCGTCTCATTCTGCTTGTCGGGATACCCAGATTGTTGCGGTATTTCACCACCGTACGGCGTGCCACATTATAACCTTTCTGTGCCAAAATCTCCACCAAGGCATCGTCAGTTAGCGGAGCAGTCTTATCCTCTCCATCTACTATTTCCTTGATAATCTGCTGCAAATGGCGAACAGAAGTTTCCTCTCCGCCAATACTTGTTGCCCTTAAAAAGTAAAAGTTCAAAGGGTGTGTGCCATAAGGAGTTTCCACAAATTTACTATTGCATACACGCGAAACGGTACTGGGGTCTTGCTTCGTTAGTTTTGCCACATCCTCCAGCTGCATCGGTCGCAATGTTTCCTCATCGCCACTAAGGAAATACTGTTTTTGTAATTTTACTATTGCCTGCATCGTGTTCAGTATTGTTCTGCGCCTCTGTTCCAAAGCCTTGATGAACATACTGCCCCTATTTACATAGTCGTGAACAAACTCCTGATCAATAAGTTCATAGGCATCTTCACTAACAGTAAGCGAAGGCACATCACCATCGTTTAGTGTCAGTTCTATATTACCTTCCATATCCACATCGATAACCACATCGGGGATTATATGGGTATCAGCCACCGTTGCCTTCTCGCCCAATGCACTTCCTGGACGCGGATTGAGTCTTCTCAAATCCTGACGTAGCAATTCCACCTTCTGTTCGGACAGCTCATACTTCTGACTAATGATATCCCACCTATTGTGACTGATGCTCTCCCAATCCTTTTCTATTATTCTTTTAAGCAGACTGAACGAACCATCTCCTCCCTCTCTCTTGGCACACTGAATCAAAAGACTCTCTTGCAACGAGCGTGCTCCCAATCCTGCAGGTTCGAATTGCCACAAGATACGCAGTATACGTTCAACCTCCTCTTCCGTGGTGTCGCATTCATGGCTAATCTGCAACTCGTCCACAATGACAAACAAAGGTTGCGACAAGAAACCATTGTCATCAAGATTACCTATCAGGTATTCCAGTATCTGCCTTTCGTGCGAGGTAAGCCTATACTCGCCTGCCTGATCCATAAGTTGCTCATAGAACGACTGGCTATCGCCATAATCTATACTATTCTCCTTGGGTTCTCCCTCGGTAGCAGACCATAGATAACCTGGAATATCATCCTCGGAAGCAAAATCTTTCTTAGGGTCGTAAGACTCGGCAGGTGTCGCATCACCGCTGCCTTGAGGCAAAAGTCCCACTTCAGCACTCTCGCCACCAGCAGATTCCAGATACGGATTCTCATTCAGTTCGTTCCTCACACGCTCCAATAAGCCACCTATAGGCAACTCTGTCAACTTCCCTGCCAACACTTGCATGGCAGAGAGTGACTGTATCTGTTCCAAGGTTTGTGTCTGTTTCTGGTGCTGACCGAGTCTCTGAGACATAGATGAATATCCTTATAAATATTAACAAGCAAGATAAGGCATACGCCGTTACTACTCGGCCTCTGGCCTTACCAGTTTGAAGTCCAACTGTTTGCGATATAGGTCGGCACGAGCTACTTGCACATACACCTGATCGCCCAAATTGTATGCTCTGTTTCTACGGCGTCCACGTAAACAGAAGTTCTTCTCATCAAACTCGTAATAATCGTCGTCCAAATCACGCAAGGGGACAAAACCCTCACATTTATTCTCATTCACCTCTACATACAAGCCAAACTCGGTGACACCGCTTATCGTACCCTGGAAAGTTTCACCCAAGTGCTCCTTCATAAACTCCACCTGCTTGTACTTGATGCTTGCACGTTCGGCCTGTGCTGCTGTCTGTTCTGCCTCGGAGCACTGCTCGCATATCTCCTCATATTTCACTGGATTCACGCTACGTCCACCTGTGGCATATTTTGTCAGCAAGCGATGTACCAGCAAGTCGGGATATCTGCGGATAGGCGAGGTAAAATGCGTATAATATTGGAATGCCAAACCATAATGACCTATGTTGTGCACACTATACTTTGCCTTCATCATGGCACGCAAGGTCACCATTTCTATAACATTCTGCTCTGCCTTGCCATGCGCCTCAGAAAGCATCTTGTTTAGATTCTTTGAAATATCGCTTCTGGTTCCCTGAGTCTTTAGCTTATAACCGAATTTACTGATAAACTCGCTCAACTTCAGAAGTTTTGTAGGATCCGGAGTATCGTGTATTCTATAAGGTATCACCTTGGCCTTTTGATTCTTGGGCACCTTGCCTATACTCTCTGCCACCGTGCGGTTGGCCAAAAGCATGAACTCCTCGATGAGCTTGTTGGCATCCTTGGCCACCTTGAAGTAGACACTGGTTGGTTTACCTGTGTCATCAATATTGAAGCGCACCTCGCATCTATCAAAATCAACGGCACCGCTTTGGAAACGCTTGCGACGCAATTCCTTTGCCATACGATTGAGCACAAGCAACAACTTGCGTTCCTCTGTGCCTGGAGCGAAAGTTGTCGTGGGCACATGGTCCTCTATGGGCACCAGCACATCACCAGGTGCATTGTAGTCCTGCTCGCTTGCTTCATGCTCCTCTTCCAATATCTGCTGAACCTGTCCATAACTGAAACGACGATTGCTTCGCGTCACCGTGTGCAATATCTCATAATCCTTGACTTCAGCCTTCTCATTCATCTTGAAAACGACACTGAAAGTCAGTTTGTCCTCATCGGGACGAAGCGAGCACAACTTATTACAAAGACTCTCGGGCAACATGGGTATGGTACGATCTACAAGATACACACTGGTACCACGCTTCATAGCCTCCTTGTCTATCACCGAACCCTCTGTTACATAGTGACTCACATCGGCTATGTGCACACCCACCTCATAGAGCATCTTGCCCGTTTCGCCACCATCCTTCAGTACCTTAATACTTATAGCATCGTCAAAATCCTTGGCATCGTGGGGGTCTATGGTAAAGGTCAACGTATCGCGCATATCGCGACGGCGCTCTATCTCGTGCTGAGGTATCTCCTGTGGTATACGATCTGCCACCTCTTCCACATTCTTGGGATAGGTATAGGGCAATCCGTATTCGGCCAATATAGCATGCATCTCGGCATTGTTCTCGCCAGTGCGACCCAATATGTCCAACACCTTGCCAATAGGATTCTTGGCACCCTCGGGCCATTCCACCACACGCACCACAGCCTTATCTCCACTCTTGCCCTTCTTCAGCAAGTTCTTGGGAATGAAGATATCATTGGCCAGCGTGCGGTCTTCGGTAAGCAGATAGGCATAATCCTTGCTCACCTTCAATGTTCCTACAAACTGTTTCTCCGAACGCTTCACTATTTCTATAATCTGCGCCTCACGCACATGGTTGCGTCTGCGTGCCAACATAGAGGCCTTCACCACATCTCCGTCCATGGCATGCATAGAGTTGCGCTCAGCCACAAGTATGGGTTCACCACCATCGTTGGGTTGGAAAGTGTTTTTACCATTTGACTTACGGTGGAACACACCCTCCATCACCTGCGACACGGCATTGAGAGTATAGCAATACCTCTCCGTCTCCTTGATATAATCATCCAGTTTCAAGTCTTCCAGGCAATCCACACAAAGCATCTTTGCTGGATGCGTGAGCAGTTTCAAATCCCTGAACAGACGCTTCAAGTCATACACTTCACCGGCATGCTGCTGGAACAAATCTATCAATAACTGCATGAGGTCCCTTTTTCTAAGGTATCTGCCTCCACTCTTCTTCTTTCCCATGGCGATAGTCTTCTTCGGGTTAAACAACAGATGTTTGTCTATGCAAAGATACAATTTAGCAAGCGAAAAAACAAAAGATTTTTGATTTTCCGAACGATACCACCCATGAGAGCAGGCGAGAATTATGCTTTTTTAATATCATATCCTTAATCTTACATATATTTTAGTATCTTTGATTCTGCTATCGAAGGTACTTACGCTCGGAAAAATCAAAATTCTTTTGCTTTTTCTCTCGCTTAATCGTATCATTGGCCCACGGCCGAAGGTACTCACGCTCGGAAAAATCAAAATTCTTTTGCTTTTTCTCTCGCTTAATCGTACCTTTGTTCCCCAAATATATCATCCTTATGAAGAAAATATTGGTAACCGGAGCCAGCGGATTCATTGGCAGCTATATAGTAAGCGAGGGATTGGAGAAAGGATTTGAGATGTGGGCAGGTATGCGAGGTACCAGTTCCAAGGGCTACCTCACCGACCCACGCATCAAGTTTGCACAGCTCAACCTTGGCGACAAGGCCACCCTTGTGAATCAACTGGCAGAATACAAAGCCCAGATGGGCGGTCAAGGTTGGGACTACGTTGTCCACGCTGCTGGTGCCACAAAATGCCTCAACATCGAAGACTTTTACCGCACCAACACACAAGGTACCATTAATCTTGTCGAAGCTCTGCAAGAAACAGGAATGACACCTCAGCGCTTTGTCTTCGTCAGTTCGCTCAGCATCTTTGGTGCCATACGAGAGAGTGCTCTAAAACAAACCAGCCCCGGTTATGGCAAGAACGGTGTAATCACAGAGAAAGAATCCATCTATAAACCCATTCTCGACACCGACATTCCTGTTCCCAACACTGCCTATGGCAAGAGCAAACTCCGTGCCGAGCAATACCTACAACAACTAGACCCTACCACCTTCCCCTACGTTATCCTTCGTCCCACAGGTGTATATGGTCCCAGAGAGAAGGACTACTTCGTAATGGCCAAGAGCATAGCAGGGCATACCGACTTTGCCGTGGGCTACCGTCCACAGGAAATCACCTTCGTTTATGTTCTTGATGTTGTTCAGGCTATATTCCAATCCATGACATCCCCAGCTGCTCTGGGCAAGGCCTATTTCCTCAGCGATGGCTATATATACAACTCACGCTACTTCTCCGATCTATTGCAACAAGAACTGGGCAACCCCTGGGTCCTGCGCATCAAGGCACCCAGATGGCTGCTCAAGGGGATATGCAAGATAGGTGGCACCATAGGTCGCATGACAGGCAAACTCATTGTCCTCAACGAAGACAAGTACTACATCCTTGCCCAGCGCAACTGGCGTTGCGACATCACTCCTGCACGTCGCGACCTCGGCTACACTCCCCAATGGGACCTCCCCTCTGGTGTCAAAGTCTCCGTCCAA
Source organism: Bacteroidaceae bacterium (assembly GCA_017548165.1). Taxonomy (GTDB): domain Bacteria; phylum Bacteroidota; class Bacteroidia; order Bacteroidales; family Bacteroidaceae; genus Physcousia. Next base: position 5,512 of record JAFYMW010000006.1, on the reverse strand, counting down.
TGGTACAAGCAAGCCGGCTGGCTGTAGGAGAACGGAAATGTGAAAACGGAAAACTAGAAACGGAGAACGGAAAATCAAGATAATTACCTATAAAATGCACCGCGGTGACTTGGTAAAGTTACCGCGGTACGTTATTTAGGGTTCGAATCTCCCTTCCATTTCGCATCGACTCATTGTCTATATCTTATTTTAAAGATATCAAATGTGCTTGACAAAAGAAAAAAGAAGCTATGATAGTTATAATATTATTTGTTTTAATTATACTTTCCGATATTCTTACTTTTAAAGATATACTATCGCGAAAAATAGATACTTCTATTTAAAATCAGTAATCAACAATAAGCTATTTGGGAAAAAAGGAGCTAAGACTCTTGATGCATGGATTGTTATTATATAACTTCACAAAGAGGTTAAAACTTCAAGGTGGAGTTATGCGCATAATTTAATCAATCCAAAGTTTCAAGCATCAAGAAATTTCTCAAGTGTAGATGAGTGATGCCATTGTCATCATTGCGTGTAACGCCTGGAGTCATTGAAACCACATATTTGGGATAATTATCCTTTATATTACGCAGATTCCCAAATTCTCGTTCTCGAGTTTCTTCATTTGCAATTATATACGCTGCTTGAATGTAGATTCTTTTGGTACCAGCTTTCTTTGTGCAAACAAAATCTATTTCACCTGCTTGTAGTTGACCGACATTAACCTTGTAACCTAAACTGATTAGATGCTGGTAGATGATGTTCTCAATAACCTTTTCTATGTCACCTTCACGTGTGCCTTCTGCCTGAGCATTTCTCAGTCCATGATCTTCAAAGTAAAATTTGTCATTGCTTTCAAAAAGGCGTTTGCCATGAATGTCATACCTATTTACTTTGTGAATGATATAGGCATCCTCCAAGTATTGTGCATAGTCAATAACAGTATCAGAAGAAACAGTTGTGCCCTGCGATTTCATGAACTTGGATATGCTTGAAGCCGATATAATCTTACCGATGTTGTCTGCAATAAAATCAGTCAGCTTCTCCAGGAATGATACATTGCGGATACTGTTTCTTGAGATGACATCTTTTAAGAGGACGGTGTTCAATACATCCTTTTGATATTCGATTGCATCATCTTCATCCAATCCCATCTTCTTAAGACCTGGAAGACCACCAAATTGGATATACTTTGCCAATGCGTCATCTCCATCCTGCAAATTATGGAATTGTAGAAACTCTTTATAGCTCAAGGACTGCACATATATCTCCTTGTACCGGCCGCCAATAATCGTACTGAGTTCCTTGCTCAGCATCTTGGCATTGCTACCTGTGACGATAACTTCTGCATCAGGTTCAGTTCTATAACTTCTGACTGTTCGCTCAAATTCCGCTATTTCTTGAACTTCATCAATGAGAATATAGTTCATCTTTCCATCTTGGTAATGAGCATCTATGTATGCATTCAAATCCTGATAGGTTTTGATATAATCAAAAGCCTTCTTTTCCTTGTCAACATAGATGACATTGTTATTCTCATCCTTCGATTTGAGATCACGAATCATCCTAAGCGTATAACTTTTGCCTACACGCCTCTGTCCCGTCAACACAATAATGGTATCTTTGCCAAGATACTTCTCTATTTTGTCCAAATAATGCTGTCTAACCAATATTTCCATATCGTCCATATTTGATAACACATGCAAAGATAATACTTTTATCGATTACAAACGATAAAGCGTACAAAATAATCATGTTTGTCTTTTAGAATCGAAAAAAATCATTGCTTCTAATCTAGAATGCCTGTATTATTCTATAGTCATATCGCATAAATAAAGAATACATGATTCAAAAAATTAGTCCTGTATTGTGTAAATGGTCAAAAATAAAGTTATTATTGACTCCTTAATCACTTTGAAGTTCTGTGAACTGTTTTCAACGGCATTGACATTAATACTTTGAAAGAGTATATAGGCTATTATCTGCAAGAGACAAATGCTAATTGGAAAGCCAATTATCAGGATAGTGTGCGGCAGTTATTGAAGAAGACAGGATTTAGAACACTAAGGAATGTCGTGGACTTGAACCAGGAGAGTTTCGCAGGGCGAATAGGTAGTACCTTGCACCAAGATATCACAATATGCTGTATTATAGCATTTTAATTGCTGATATTTGCATTTTATACGGTTTCCTTTGTATCCGTTTTCAATTCAAAAAAGTGCCATTTATTTCCCGATGCAAAAGTATGACAAATAATTGATTCTATCTCTTTATTTATTTTAAACATTTTACGCATATACAGAAACGCAAAAGGGATATATAATAGATACACAATGCATTACGATATGTTTTACATATTTTACACGTAAAACAACATATAGATACTTATGGTAGGTTCTATAAATTAGTAATAACTTGTTTTAATTGAAATTCGATTGCTTTTGTTCTATAACATCTCTTGCACCATATCTTCTTCATTATCATTCACTCACATAGACCACTATGTTCGTTCATTCAAATATTGAATCTATGGCACAATAGATATCATATAACTTAAAGCTAATTTATAGAACCTACCTTATACAAAAATGTCCCAAACCATTGCTACTTAACAACAGTTTGGGACAAGATTTCAGAGTATTGTTTGCGTCTTACTTTAAAGAGGCATCAAATAGGCAATCAACTACACCAGATGGCGTATCAGTTCCTCTCTGTCACCGGGCAGATAGTCAATCACTGGGATTTCTATCATGGTATATGCACCAGGTTGCTGACGCATGGTGGCACGGGCGGCATTGACCAGTACCTGAGAGGTGAGGGCGGGGTTGTTGATCTTCATGTTGAACTCGAACAACTGATTATGAGTCTGTCCGCTAACACCCTTGCGCACGAGGTTCACTCCGTGGCCCACATCGTTCAAAGCATCTACGCTATCCACCTGGAAGACATGGGTCTCATCGGAAGAGAAATATGGATCGGCCTTAACCTCCTTTGTCACTTCTTCGAGCGACGCACCTTCTTCCAACTCGACATAAACCATACGACGATGTATGCCTTCGCCAACGGGGATGGTCATAGACAAGGCATCCTTAACCCCCTTCTTGGAACGAACACAAACGCTATGACCCATAGAACGACCAGGACCAAAATTGGTATAGGTCAGTCCCTTGGGTGCCAAACTCTCCATCAAGGTGCGCACCACGCTGTCCGAACCTGGATCCCAACCAGCAGCCACCACGCTGACAGCACCATTCTCCTTGGCAGCCTTGTCCAAAGTGCGACGCAGGTCAACAATCAAACCATGAATGTCAAAACTATCCACGGTGTTGATGCCAAGCTTGAGGCACTCCAAAGCATATTCTTCGACCGAACGAGTAGGTGTTGCCAAGATGGCCACATCCACATTTTCCAGCTCGCTTATATTCTTTACTATATTGTATCCTTCAATCTCTTTGGGGTAATTTTCTCTACCAGCACGGCGCACAACACCTGCTACTTCCATATCCGATGCTGCCTCCAATGCTTCAATGGCACACTTACCAATGTTACCATATCCGACTACTGCAACTCTAATTTTGCTCATTTTACAATGCTTTTTGTAACGTTTTTATGTTTTTCTGTGCAAATGTACGACATTTTGTTCAAACAACAAGCAGATAGGCTTAGCTTTTTTAACATTACTTTTCTTGCCTATCTTTTGTAATTGTTACAAAATAATTGTATCTTTGCACACGAAATAGAGAGATATTAACCACTTAAATACTTTAAGCTATGCAATTGCAGAACTTACAAAACGATTTCAAGGGTACAGCATGGAAGCACGAGATTGATGTTCGTGACTTCATTCAGAACAACTACGAGCCATACAATGGCGACGAGAGTTTCTTGGCTGGCCCCAGTGAGAAGACAAAGAAACTTTGGAACATCCTTTCTGAGATGTTCGAGGTAGAGCGCGAGAAGGGCGTTTATGATGCTGAGACCAAGTTGCCTCAGAGCGTAAGCACCTATGGCGCAGGATATATTGACAAGGAAAGCGAGGTTATCGTTGGTCTGCAGACCGATGCTCCTCTGAAGCGTGGTATCTTCCCCAAGGGTGGTATCCGTATGGTAGAGTCTTCTTTGAAGGCTTATGGCTATGAGTTGGATCCCGCTACCAAGGCTATCTTCACCAAGTATCGCAAGACTCACAACGAGGGTGTGTTTGCTGCCTACAACGATGATATCAAGGCTGCTCGTCACGCTCATATCATCACCGGTTTGCCCGACGCTTATGGTCGTGGCCGTATCATCGGCGACTATCGTCGTGTAGCTCTCTATGGTACCACAAACCTTATCGAGGAGAAGAAGCGTTTCCACAAGCGTATCGACATCCAGGAGTTTACCGAGGAGATTGTACGTTGCCGTGAGGAAATCACCGACCAGATCAATGCGCTGAAGGAGTTCGAGCAGATGTGTGCTTCTTACGGTTTCGACGTAACCAAGCCCGCTACCAACGCTCGTGAGGCTATCCAGTGGACCTACTTCGGTTACCTCGGTGCCGTTAAGGACCAGGACGGTGCAGCTATGTCTATCGGTCGTATCTCTGCTTTCTTGGATATTTATATCCAGCGCGACCTCAAGAACGGTGTTATCACCGAGGAGGAGGCACAGGAGATGATCGACCAGATGGTTATGAAGCTCCGTATCGTACGCTTCCTGCGTACTCCCGAGTATAACGACCTTTTCTCTGGCGACCCCATCTGGGCTACCGCAAGCATCGGTGGTATGGGTATCGACGGCCGTAGCATGGTAACAAAGACCGACTACCGTCTGCTCCATACTCTCTATAACATGGGTCCCTCTCCCGAGCCCAACCTGACTATCCTGTGGTCAGAACGTCTGCCCGAGCCTTGGAAGCTATACTGCGCAAAGGTAAGTATCGACACCAGCGCTCTTCAGTATGAGAACGACGACCTGATGCGTCCCGAGCTTGGCGACGATTATGGTATCGCATGTTGCGTGAGCCCCATGAAGATTGGTAAGCAGATGCAGTTCTTCGGTGCTCGTGCCAACCTAGCAAAGTGTATGCTTTATGCTATCAACGGTGGTCGTGATGAAATCAGCGGTCATCAGATTGGTCCCCGCTTCAGCCCCATCACTGGCGACTACCTCACCTATGAGGAGTTCTGGCCTCGCTTCGAGCAGATGATGCGTTGGTTGGCAAAGACCTACGTGAACGCTCTGAAGATTATCCACTACATGCACGACAAGTATGACTACGAGGCATTCGAGATGGCTCTGCATGATGGTGACGTTCAGCGCACTCGCGCTACCGGTATCGCAGGTATCTCTATCGTGACCGACTCTATCGCTGCGATGAAGAACTGCAAGATCCGCATCATCCGCGACGAAACTGGTTTGGCTGTTGACTACCAAATTGAGGAGGGCGAGTACATCCCATTCGGTAACAACCACGACGAGACCGACCAGATTGCCGTTATGATCACAGAGAAGTTCATGGAGTACCTGCGTCAGCACCGTACCTACCGCG
>JAFYMW010000025.1 GCA_017548165.1 Bacteroidaceae bacterium | reverse complement strand
GTTTAAACTTCTGTTGAGAATGTTTGCCGTTATCAAGCGTCAAACTCCCTTCGTAAGGAAACCTGACTTCATTTTTAACTAAATAACAGAAAAAAGTCGCAAATTTATTTGGTCAAGTCCTATATTTCTGTTTCGTTACTTCTCGGTTACAATGGAACCACATTGCGCCCTCAAAGCAGCAAAACATCTGTTCAAAAATAAGGCTATTATAATCATAACGCTAATGACCGATTTGGGTTGAATAGTTTCTCAAATAGCAATCTAGGTGTATACACAAAAAGAGAACTCCTTGGGAGTCCTCTTTTTCTTGATATCGTTTGTGGCTAATTACTCAGCTACTACGCTATCGCAAGCTACGCTATCACATGCTACGCTGTCGCAAGCAACAGTGTCGCAGCAAGCAGCTACGCTATCAGTTGTTGTCTCAGTACCAGTTGTCTGGTTGCCACAAGAAGCGAAAGATACAGCAACGATAGCTGCGAATACAAATGCTAACTTCTTCATTTCTTTAACTTTTTAAAACTATAAAACAATCAATTTTTCCTTTTTGCGGTGCAAAGGTACGACTTTTTTTTATATTGAGGATAACTTTTGTGAAATATTTGGTGTATTTTTTACATTTTTTATTTCGTTGCAACTCTAATGTATTGATTATTAGCATATATTTCTCTTGGGTTATATCTAACTTTAAGTGCTCCGATACGTTGAAAATATGTTTTATGTTGTCTTTTTCTTGCGGACGATATATGTAAAACACTCCTTTTTTCGGCAAATGATAGTAGTATGTGTGTTGCCTATGCCTATTTTTTATCTCTTTATGCGTGTGGATTGCATGACCTTGCAGAGACTTACTATTTTATGCCTTATTATGCTGTGTGGTGTCAAGAAAATCATTAACTTTGCACTATGAATGTATTTGTAGATAAGAAAGCTGTATATTATACATTAGGTTGCAAACTTAACTTTGCAGAAACAAGCACCATTGGTTCTGCCCTTAAGGCCCAAGGTATGCCCACGGTGCGCAAGGGAGAGATAGCCGATGTGTGTGTCATAAATACCTGTAGTGTCACCGAGGTTGCTGATAGCAAGTGTCGTCAGGCTATCAATCGTTTGGTGCGCAATCATCCTGGTGCTGTTGTGGTGGTAACCGGATGCTATGCCCAGTTGAACCCAGAGCAAGTCTCTGCTTTGGAAGGAGTGGATCTTGTGCTTGGAAGCAACGAAAAGGGGCAGATAGTAGAAGCTATTGCCGAGCGCCTGCAGATGATGCCAGAGGAACGCAAACTTGCTGCACACGAATATCGTATTGTTCGTACGGCAGATATTCGCAACTTTATGCCCTCATGCTCTTGTGGCGACCGTACTCGTTATTTCCTTAAGGTACAGGATGGTTGTGACTATTATTGCACATATTGTACCATTCCCTTTGCTCGTGGTCGTTCAAGGAATGGTAGTATTGAATTGCTCTTGGGTCAGGCAAGAGAAGCAGCAATGGCTGGTGCGAAGGAGATTGTTATCACCGGAGTGAATATAGGAGACTTCGGCAAGACTACGGGTGAGAGTTTCCTTGACCTGCTCAAGGCTCTTGACAACGTGGAGGGGATAGAACGTTATCGTATATCCAGCATTGAACCCAATCTGCTTACCGACGAGGTGATACAGTTTTGCGCACAGAGTCGTGCCTTTATGCCACACTTCCATATCCCTTTGCAGAGCGGAAGCGATGAAGTGTTGCGTCTGATGCGCAGAAAGTACGACACGGCATTGTTCCGTAGCAAGGTGGAGCGTGTGCTTGAACTCATGCCAGATGCTTTCATAGGTGTGGACACCATCGTGGGAACACGTGGCGAGACCGAGGAACTGTTTCAGGAGGCCTACGACTTCATGGCCTCTCTCCCCGTGGCCCAATACCATGTATTCCCTTATAGCGAGCGTCCCGGCACCAAGGCTTTGGAGATTCCCCACAAGGTGCGTCCCGAGGAGAAAAAGGAGCGCAGCCAGAAGATACTTGACCTGAGCGAGAGTATTACTCATGCCTTTTATGAAAGATATATCGGTAAGGTGCGTCCCGTGCTGCTCGAGCATAGCAAGAGCAAACGAACGATGCATGGTTTTACCGACAACTACATCCGTGTGGAGATAGATTTGCCCGAAGGAGTGCAGAGCAGCATGCTGGACAATACCATAGTGAATGTCCGCCTTGGAGAGTTTAATGCTGATGGTACGGCGCTGAAAGGGGAGATCGAAAGGTGAAATTTGCGAGTCAGCGAGAGTAGAGTCAAACTTGTTTGAACTATGCCGATCGGGAGCAGATTCAAAGTTGCGAGTAAGCGAGCACAGAATAAGTTTATTTATTATGTCGAGCGTTAGCAACCGAGACGAAGTCAAGACTGCAAAAGCGGGATTAAATGTGAAAACAGAAAAACATAACGATGAGTAATCACATACAAAGCAAAATATCCATAGTAATCCTTAACTGGAATGGTGCTGACATGATGCGCCGTTTCTTGCCCTCTGTGCTGAAGCATAGTGCTGAGGCAGAGGTGGTGGTGGCCGACAATGGTAGTACCGACGATTCTCTGGCAATGCTCTCTCGCGAGTTTCCAGCTGTCCGTCAGGTGGTGCTCGACAAGAACTATGGCTTTGCCGAGGGCTACAACCGTGGTCTCAAACCCATAGAGGCAGAATACTATCTCCTGCTCAACAGCGATGTTGAGGTGCGTGAGGGATGGTTGCAACCCATGCTTGATTATATGGACTCCCATCCAGAGGTGGCTGCATGCCAACCCAAACTCCTTTGTCAATGGTCGCCCAAGGACTTTGAGTATGCTGGAGCCTGTGGCGGATATATCGATGCTTTGGGCTATCCCTATTGCCGTGGCCGTGTGATGGGTACTATAGAGGAGGACAATGGACAATACAACGATATCGCCCCTGTGCTATGGGCAACAGGAGCATGCTTGCTTATTCGAAGCAAGGATTATTGGGAAGTGGGTGGCCTGGACGGACGCTTCTTTGCTCATCAGGAGGAGATAGACCTGTGTTGGCGTCTCAGAAGTCGAGGTAGGGGAGTGGTATGCGTACCTCAAAGTGTGGCGTATCACCTTGGTGGCGGCACTCTGCCACAAGGCAATCCGCGCAAGACCTTCCTCAATTTCCGCAACAATCTCCTTCTTCTGTACAAGAACCTTCCCGAGGAGAGACTCGCCAAGGTGATGCGTCTGCGTTTCTGGCTCGATGCTCTGGCAAGCGTGCAGTTCCTGCTCACCATGCAATGGGGTTCTTTCCTTGCCATATGGAAGGCACACCGTGCTTTTTATGATATGAAGGAAGACTTCCGCAAGGACCGCGAAGAGAATCTTCGCAAGACCACCCTCTCTCCAGTGCCAGAACAAAGCACCTTCTCACTTCTGTGGCAATATTATATAAAAGGTAAAAAGACATATAGCAAGTTGTGCGACCAATAAGTTCACATATCAAGGCAATCTCCCTCCTTGGCCTGCCCATTGTGGTGGGCCAGTTGGGTGTTATCGTGCAAGGTATGGCAGACACCATCATGGTGGGTCAGTATGGCACACTCGAGTTGAGTGCCTCTGCTTTGGTCAACAACATATACAATTTCATCATCTTTTTCCTTCTGGGCATCTCCTATGCCACCACCCCCATCACCGGAGCAGCCTTCGGACAGGGCGACGATGAGAGTGTTTCACGTTCGTTAAAGGACAGCCTTATTGTGAATCTCTCCTTTAGCGCTATCATTGTCTTTCTGCTGACAGTGCTTTACTTCAATCTCGACATTCTGAGACAGCCCGAAAAACTTATGCCTTTGGTGCGTCCATATTATCTCACCATCATGCTCTCCCTGCCTTTCCTTGCAGGATTCAATGCCCTGAAGCAGTTCGTTGAGGCCGTTGGTGAGACCAACATCCCCATGCGTGTCATGCTTGTGAGCAATGCCATCAACATCGCCCTCAATGCCATCCTCATATATGGTATGATGGGACTTCCCGAGTGGGGACTCTTTGGAGCAGGTTTGGCCACCTTCATAGCACGAGTGTTCCTATTCGTGACAATGCTTGTGGTGGTGTTTAGGGGGAGGAGATTCAAGGTATGGACAGGGAAGGTGAAAGGTGAAAACGGAAAACTGAAAACAGACTCGTCCGCCTCTCACCTCTCAAACTGTTCCACTGAGAGAGGGGCGACGAGGAGCGAAGCGACGGAGGGGGTGGATAACCCTCTCACCTCTCACCGTTCCTCGCTCTCCGGTTCTTTCCGCATGGCCCGTATAGGTCTGCCCATTGCCGTGCAACTATGTCTTGAATCCGCCTCGTTCAACATTGCCGGTATGTTTATGGGATGGATAGGTGCTATTCCTCTGGCAGCACATCAGGTGATATGCACCATCTCCACACTTGTGTTCATGATACAATACGGCATCGGTGCTGCTGCCATCAGAGTCAGTCAGTTCAGGGGTAGGGGAGAGTGGACAGAGGTTCGCCACGCCACCTATTCGGCATGGGGACTGTCTGCCACATTCTCGCTTTTGATGGTAGGTTGCATCTGCCTGTTCCGCGAACCCATCACATCCATCTTCACCTCCGACCTCCGGGTACAGACACTCTGCTACTCCCTCCTGCCAGCCTTTGTGCTCTATCAGTTTGGCGATTGCACGCAGATTATCTTTTCCAACTCCCTCCGTGCTCTCGAGGCCGTGGGTCGCATGCTTCTCTATGCCATCATAGCCTACCTGCTTGTCTGCATACCCATGAGTTATCTCCTTGGCATCCACCTTGGTTTCGGTGCCGAGGGTGTGTGGTATGGCATACCCTTTGGTCTCACCACGGCTGGTCTGCTGTTTATATACGAATTCAGAAGAAAAACAAAGCATCTGACATGAACATACTACTAACCTTTCTCATAGGCATGGTCCTCGGTGCCGCCATCATCGGCGTGCTGTATTTCAGACTAAAGTCCCGCCATGCCGAGGAACTTCAGTCCTATTCCACCCGTGCACAGATACTGGAGGCACAATGCCAGGCCGAAAAGATCAGGGCAAGCGAAATGATAGCTCAGACCGAGCAGACCCATGCCAAGGTACTTGCCGCACAGGAAGCACGCTTTCAGGAAACCCTCCAGCGTGTTACCCTTGAATTGAAGTCGGCCACCGACGAGATGCTCAAGCAACGCCAGCAGGAGTTCTCGCAAAGCAGCACTCATAACCTTGGTCAGATAGTCACCCCCCTGAAGGAGACCATCGAGGCCATGCGCCAGGCCATGGACAATACCAACCTCAAGCACACTGAACTGTCCTCTGCCATGAAGGAGCAGATTCAGATGCTTATGAGGCAGACCGAATCCGCACGTCACAGTGCTGAAGAACTGGCACGTGCTTTCAAGTATGGGCGCAAGGTGCAGGGCGATTGGGGCGAGACGGTGCTCAGCGAATTGCTCAACGCACAGGGACTGACCTGCGGAGTGCACTACGACACACAGATAACGATGCGCGGTGCCGATGGCTATGTGCTGAAGTCTGAGGATG
>JAFYMW010000115.1 GCA_017548165.1 Bacteroidaceae bacterium | reverse complement strand
AGGTGGTTATAGTGTCGGGGTTCCACCTCTTCCCATTCCGAACAGAGAAGTTAAGCCCGTCCGCGCCGATGGTACTGCACACCCGTGGGAGAGTAGGTAGCCGCCGTTTTTAAAGAAGAAGAGACCTTGTTAGAAATAGCAGGGTCTCTTTTGTTGTTGTATGGTGGTATGGAGAGACTCTTTCCACAGATAACAGGTAATTTTATATAGTATCTTTTTGTTTCCTTCCTGCTTCGGCTTGGAAAAACTCAAATAAGTTTGCATTTCGTTTATTTATTCGTAACCTTGAAACTTCGTTTCGAAATTACTCGCATTCGGAAATGCCCAAAAACTTTTGGCATTTCGCTCATTTATTTGTAATTTTGTTGCCAATATGAAGATATTTGGCATTGGAATGAACTACCGCAGTCATGTGGTAGAAATGGAGGATAAGGCCCCTGGAAGGAATAAGAGAGACGCAGTGGAGTATCTAGAGCCTGTGGTTTTTACAAAGTGCGATAGCGCTTTGGTAACACGTGGTATGCCGTTTTTCATACCAGATTATACCCAGGAATGCGAATACGAGGCTGAATTAGTAGTGAGGATTTGCAGAATGGGACGTAGCATAAGCGAACGTTTTGCACATCGCTATTATGATGCCGTTACCGTAGGTGTTGACTTTACTGCCCGTGACTTGCAACGTCGACTTAGGGCAGAAGGATTGCCCTGGGATATAGCAAAAGGTTTTGATGGTAGTGCTGTAATTGGAGAATTTCGCGATTTCAACGGCGATATATCACTAGTCCGTGAGGGTGCCAGCGGTCGTTTTGAAGCACATCCCGTTGCTCAGAAATTGTTGGAGGGTATCAATTTTCGTTTAGATATCAACGGTAAGACAGTACAAAGGGGTGTTAGTACTGATATGATACATTCTGTTGATCATATAGTTAGTTATATAAGTAAATTCTTTACATTGAAAACCGGTGACTTAATTTTTACAGGTACACCCGTTGGTGTGGGACCAGTACATATAGACGATCATATAGATGGTTGGCTTGAAGATGAAAAGGTGCTTTCGTTCAACGTAAAGTAAATAAATATAGATATGCGGGGATTTAAACTAAATAGAATCTGTTGTCTCTTGTTGGCATTAGTATCCTCTTGTATAATGTCAGCGCAGGAGAGAATGACCTTTTTGGACTGGGATATCCTAGTACAAGATACTCTATGCCCAGTATATCGTGAGGTGGTGCCATTGGAGTCAGACTATAGACATAATGATTACCAGGTTAGTTTGGAATATCCCACTTGGGCTTCGTTGACAATTAAAGAGAGAGAACTTGCCAACAAGTTTATAGACGAAATCTGCGACTCAATATGCTTGGATGTGTATGTTAGCGTAGATAGGGGGCAAGGCTGCTTGAACTATAGTTTTCTGCCTTTTGTTTGTCAAAATGGCAAACTGAAGAAGTTGGTTAGTGCCAAGGTGGTTATCAAGGCCGTGACAAAATCAGCAAGTGCTCGTGTGGCGACAAGAGTCGGCCAAGGTGACAGGTATGCCAATAGTTCGGCTTTGGCCACAGGTACATGGAAGAAGATACATATTACCAAGGATGGTATGTATCGTCTTACAACTAAGTTCCTAGCAGATATGGGATTTAAAAATCCTAATAATGTTCATCTGTATGGCTATGGTGCTCATCAGCAGGATGAAGTAATAGATGCAGATAATGATTTTGACGATCTAGAGGAAGTGCCTTTGTTTAAGGCCACCGATGGAAGCTTGCTTTTTTGGGGTAACGGTTTGCTAAGATGGGAGGGAACTAACCGTGTGTTTAATGCTTATGCCAACAAAGCAACATATTTTCTTACAGAAGGAGCGGTGCGCAAGGATATGTCGACAGAGGAACAGTATTCTGGTACGGTGCGACAGACTGTGACCACCACTTTGGGGCATGCACTTCATGAAGTGGATGATTATGCTTGGTTTCGTGGAGGACGTAATTTGGTAGAGAGCACTTTGTTTTCAGGTGCTTATTCCAAAACATACACGTTGTCCAATATCAATAGTGTTGGCGGAAATGAGAAACTTACAGTTGTTTTTACAGGTGCTGATGTTTCCACACCTTTGACAATATGGGCCAATGGCGTAACTGTGGCAACGAAAACTATTTCTGCTCCAGGTTCGTATATGTACTATACAGAGGCGAAGTATACTAATATGGATGTTTCGGAGTGCAATGCTGGCAGTACTTGGAGCATAAGACTGGCAACGCAAGGTCCATTCGCAACAAGTAGCAGTGTGCAGGGACGTTTGGATTATATTGCACTAAACTATACCCAACCATTGGAACTTCATGAGGGATTTGTGACTTTCGGAGCTGGATATGAAGGCACGGGTATTGGTAATGGATCATCGTCGACGGTAACTAAGCAGTTTACTGGTCCAACACAATTTGCAAAGGTTGGTGTTGGAAACCCTAACCTTAAAGTTATGAAGTTGGGAACAAGAGGCAATCCTGCCAGTTTGATGCCAATAAGCATAAGTAGTGAGGGAGCATCTTTTGCTGCTGCCGATGGAACGGCAACTTTTGTTGCTTTCGATCCTTCTTATCCTTTCCCAGAGCCAACAAAGGGAGAAAGCGTGGAGAACCAAAATCTGCATGCTATGGATGGTGTGGATATGGTGATAATCATACCTAAGAGTGGAAAACTTATTGCACAGGCCAACCGTTTGGCAGAGGCTCATGCTCAGTATGGCAATATTAAGTGTGTCGTTGTTAGGGCAGATCAGGTGTATAACGAGTTTTCTTCCGGAACTCCAGATGCAACGGCATATAGACGATTCATGAAGATGCTTTACGATCGTGGTATGCAGAATGGTAGTACGGTTCCGCGCTATCTTTTGCTTATGGGTGACTGTGCATGGGACAATAGAATGAAGTCCACTACCTGGAGAACATATTCGCCCGACGATTATCTGTTGTGTTATCAGAGCGAGAATAGTTATAGCGATACACATTCGTATTGCTGGGAGGATTATTTCGGTCTTATGGACGATGGCGAAGGTGGCAAACCTACTAAAGACGTTTCGGATTTAGGTATAGGTCGATTTCCTGTAACAACAGAAGCCCAAGCCATGGTGATGGTGAACAAAACCATTACACACCTGAAGCGCGAAACTGCAGGCGAATGGTGTAACAGGGTCGTTGTTTTGGGTGATGATGGTGATGAAAATATACATATGCAAGATGCCAATAGAGTGGCAGAAACTATAGAGAGTACTGCTCCTGATGTGGATCTGCGAAAAGTCATGTGGGATAACTACACAAGAGTTAATCAAGGTCTATATTTTACCTATCCTGAGATAAAACCCTGGTTAGACAAACAAATGAAGAGTGGTGCCATGCTGATGAATTATACTGGTCATGGAGCAACATACTTGATGAGTCACGAACGAGTAATCACCATAGATGATATGAGAGCATGGAAGTCAACGAACTTGCCTTTGTGGTTTGTCGCTGCATGCGATATAACACCTTTCGACAGTCAGGAGGAAAACCTTGGCGAGGTTGCTGTGCTGAATGATGGAGGCGCTGCCGTGGCTTTCATTGGTACTACACGAACGGTATATAGTACGCAGAACTATTATCTAAACAGATATTTCTCAGAGTTTTTGTTTGAAAGTAGCTCTGATGGAACAAGAAATTCTGTGGGTGATGCATTGAGAATGGCAAAGAAGAGCATGGTCAGCAATATGTATGATGGTGCTCAAAGCCAGAATAAGTTGCAGTACGCCTTACTGGGCGACCCTGCTTTGGTGTTTGGCAATACTAAGGCCAAGGTTGTACTAGATAGCATCAATGGTGTACCCGTGTCTGAGGAAGTGTTCTTGAAGGCAGGCTCAAGAGTGAGATTGAGTGGACATATAGAATCAGCCAAGGGTGTCGTGAACGAAGCTTTTGAAGGAGATGTGTATTATCGTTTGTATGACAGTAAAGCGGTGGTTACAACAAGAGCTAATGTTTCGGATGAACCATTTGTATATTCTGATTGGAATAAGGAGATAGTTAATGGAATGAATGTAGTTAGCGGTGGTAGGTTCTCGACCATGTTAATGATTCCAAAGGATATTAATTTCAGCGACGAGAATGGCAGACTAGTGTTCTATGCAGTCAATAAGGATAAAACCATAGAGGCCAATGGAAGTTGTGAGGACTTCTGTGTAGGAGGATACAGTGATGAACTGATGTCGGATACATTGGGACCTGATATTTTCATGTATTTCAACGGTAAGGATTTTGTTGAAGGGGATGTTGTAAGTGACAAGCCTGTGTTTGTTGCGGAATTGTCAGATGAGTCTGGCATACAGTACAACGGAAACGGCTTAGGGCATGATTTGCAGCTTTGTATTGATGGTGACGTAAGGAAGACTTTCAACCTCAACGAGTATTATAGCTCTGATAATGGCGATTTTTCCAAGGGCAAGATTTATTTCACAGATATGCCCGTACTGGAACAGGGTGCACATTGGTTAAGCTTCAGGGCATGGGATATGCTTAATAATACATCGCAGAAGACCTTACGTTTTATTGTTGGTAAGGATTTGCAGCCAGAGGTTTTGTCTCTCTTGCTTGAAGAGGACGTTGTTTCTGGAAAAATGAACTTCCATGTGTCTTACAATTATCCAGGTATGGAATGTTGTTTTGTATTGGAAATTTTCTCGCTAAATGGTGCCATACAATGGCGACAGGAGATTGTTACCCAAGGCGACAATGGTATTGTTACCATACCTTGGGATGGAACCAATGGCGATGGTGCCGTGGTGAACAATGGTATTTATATATGTAAGTTGACAACATCTTACGATGGTGGCAAGAAGAGCCACAAAGAGAAGAAATTTATTGTTAGACGCAATAAATAGACGTAGAAGTAAGTTATAATAGTACTTATGAAAAGAATATATATATGTTTGTTGGGGCTGATGGTAAGTCTTGTTGCCATGGCTCAAGACTCTGGTTTGGGCGAGAGGTTCAATCCAGAGATATATGGTGTGACTTCATTGGCTATAGCTCCAGATGCCCGTGCTGGTGCTATGGGCGATATGGGCGTGGCAACAGATGCTGATGTCAACAGTCAGTATTGGAATTGTTCTAAATATCCTTGGAACATAGCGCGTGCAGGAGTGAGTGCGTCGTATACACCATGGCTACGTAAAATTGTTACTGGTATTAATCTCGCCAATGTTTCGGGTTTTTATCGTATAGGCGACTATTCTGCTGTGAGTGGCTCGTTGCGTTATTTCGGTATGGGTGAAGTTACAACAACGGCAGGAGATTATAGTTTCAGTCCTTACGAAATGTCTTTGGATGTAGCTTACAGTCGTTTGCTGACACAGACATTCTCAATGGGTGTAGCAATGCGTTTCATACTATCCAATATGAACTACGATCCAGCGCAAGAGGCAGCCTCGGGCAAAGCCTTTGCTGCTGATATTACCATGTATCGTCAGGGATATTTCTTTGCTGGTAACCGTGAGTGCAGTTTCTCATGGGGGTTGGCATTGTCCAACTTAGGTTCAAAGATAAATATGGGTAATAGTACGCATGCCGAGTTTCTGCCTGCAATATTGAGGTTGGGTGCCAATATGACGGTGCCTATCAACGAGTATAATAAATTTGCCTTTGGTGCCGAGGTATATAAATTGTGTATTCCAACGAAACCAGTGCAAGGAGAGGGCGAGGCAGCTGAGGATTATGAGAGAAGATTGGAGGAAAATTATTATTCCGTAAGTTCTATAGCAGGTGTGTTTAAGAGTTTCGCTGATGCTCCTGGAGGTTTTAAAGAGGAATTTCAGGAACTTCGTTGGAGTTTTGGCGCAGAGTATACCTATAATGATCGTTTTATGCTTCGTGCTGGATATCACTATGAGAATCCTCATAAGGGTAATCGCCAATATTTTACTGTAGGAGCTGGTTTGAAGATGAGTGTTTTCACCGTGGATGCAGCATACTGTATAGCCACAGCACAAGGTAATCCATTGGATCAGACGATGCGTTTTACTTTAGGCTTTGATCTGGATGGTATGAACGAGTTGTTCGGAAGAGGAAGATGAGGGGCGTTTAACGATTAGCGATAAAAACCACTCCCTCTTATCCGTTTATTTATACTAACAAAACACTATTGTCAGGAGGAAGACTAATAATGAAATCATATATCCCTATTTCATTCCTAACTTTGCTTTTCATAGCATGTGCAGAGGAAGCTGTTGAACCTAAGGCTGCAGAAATGCTGGAAATGTCAAGAATGTATCTATCGGAGAGAAAATACGATGCTGCTCGTGATAGCATATTGAGTTTGCGCAATAAATATCCTACAGCTATAGAGGAACGTGCACAGGCTCTATTGCTCTTGGATAGTGTGGAGATGCTGGCAGCTCAGGATAGCATGAAGAATGCGCAAGGGGAGGAATGGAAGCGCTTGTCGGTCAAGGCAGAGTTCTTCAAACGTAAAATAGAGGTAGATAAGAAAAAGTTAGCGAGGTAGTTATTATGCGTCATCTTACCGACAACGATTTGCGCAACCTGCTGGATAGACCAATGTTTCATCGTATTTCTGAGGTAGCTGATGAACTTGGTCTTGAATGTTATGTTGTGGGTGGATATGTGAGAGACTTGTTCTTGGAACGCCACTCAAAGGATATTGATTGTGTGGTGGTGGATCCAGCTATAGCAGGTGGTAATAGTGCTGATGCTGAAGGTAATGGTCCTGGTATAAGGCTTGCTAAGGCGTTGGGACGTAAGTTGGGACGTGGCGCCAATGTTTCTGTTTTCAAGAATTTTGGCACGGCACAGGTAAAGTGGCGTTCCGAGGAGGTTGAGTTTGTTGGCGCACGTCGTGAGAGCTATTCGCGTAATAGCAGGAAACCCATAGTTGAGGATGGCACCTTGGAGGATGACCTTGACAGGAGGGACTTTACCATCAATGCTTTGGCGATACAGTTGAACAAGGATAAGTTCGGTATGCTCATTGACAGATTTGAAGGCCTATGGGATATGGAAGACGGATTGATTTCTACACCTCTCGACCCTGATATAACCTTCAGCGACGACCCTTTGAGAATGATGCGTTGCGTACGTTTTGCTACGCAGTTGAACTTTCGTATTGAGGACGAGACACAAGAAGCGTTGTGTCGTAATGCCGAGCGTATAAAGATAATATCTCAGGAGCGTATTATCGATGAGTTGAACAAGATAATGCTCTCGCCTGTCCCAAGTATCGGTTTTATCGAGATGGAGCGTTGTGGCTTATTGGAACTGATACTGCCGGAACTTGCTGCTATGCGGGGGACAGAAACAAGGAATGGCAGGGCACATAAGGATAATTTTTACCATACCTTAGAGGTGTTGGACAATGTGGCAAGAGAAACAGCAGGTAGGGCAGCCGAAACTTTGTTCCTACGTTGGGCTGCATTGTTGCACGATATTGGCAAACCGCGTACCAAGAGGTGGGAGGAACCTCATGGATGGACTTTCCACAATCACAACTATGTAGGGCAGAAGATGATCGTACCTTTGTTTCGACGTATGAAACTGCCATTGGACGAGCGTATGCAGTATGTAGCAAAACTCGTGGGCATGCACATGAGACCGCAGGTTATTGCCGATGAAGAGGTAACAGACTCTGCAGTGAGAAGAATGCTTTTTGAGGCAGGTGAGGATATTGACGATCTGATGACCTTGTGCGAGGCGGATATAACATCCAAGAATCAGGTAAAGAAGCAACGCTTTTTGGACAATTTTAAGCTGGTGCGCGAAAAGATAGTGGACTTGCAGGCTCGAGACAATTATCGTACCTGGACAAATCCTATTACTGGCGAGGAGATAATGCAGGTGCTGGGACTACCTCCATGTCGAGAGGTTGGTGTCTTGAAGCAAGCTGTCAAGGATGCTATATGGGAGTCAAGGATACCGTCTGATCACGATTCTGCTTTCCAATTTATGATGCATGAGGCCGAGCGTATGGGGTTGATGAAGCAACGCCCGTTGTCTTAGGTCAATAAATGCTATAATTTTTATATCATAGGAACTGTTTTTCTTGGTAGTTTGCTTCGTTTGCAGTAACTTTGAATCCGCAAACAAAAAGACTTAGCAGAAATTAAGTTATGGGTGGCTTTTTTGGCACAGTATCTCAGCAACCTTGTGTTGCAGATTTATTTTATGGCACTGACTATCAGTCGCATCTTGGAACACGCCGTGGAGGTATGGCGTCTTTTTCTCAGGAGAACGGTTTTTATAGAAGTATTCACAATCTTGAAAGCACTTATTTCCGCACTCGATTTGAACCAGAGTTGAATCGTTTTGTGGGCAATAGTGGTATTGGTGTTATCTCGGATACCGATGCACAACCAATGTTGTTTAATTCTCATTTGGGACGTTTCGCCATTGTCACTGTGGCACGTATAAACAATATTGAGGAGTTGGCAAAGCAGATGCTTAACGAGGGTATGTACCTTAGTGAGTTTTCAAGCGGAAAGATTAATCCCACTGAGCTTATAGGTATTCTGATAATACGTGGCAAAACCTATGTTGAGGGTATTGAGAATGTCTTCCGTATGGTTAAAGGCTCTTGTTCTTTGCTACTACTCACCGAGGATGGTGTGATAGCTGCACGAGATTCCTGGGGACGTACTCCCATTGTGGTAGGTAAGAAAGATGGTGCCATGGCTGTAGCATCTGAAAATACTGCGTTCCCCAACCTTGGATATGAGACATTGCATTATCTTGGCCCTGGTGAGATAATACGCATTCAGGCCGATGGCATGCAACAGTTGCGTCGTCCCAATAAGGGATTGCAGATTTGCTCGTTCTTGTGGGTGTACTATGGTTTCCCCACAAGTAGTTATGAAGGACGCAATGCTGAGGCAATGCGTGTGGCATGTGGTAGGGAAATGGGTGAAGAAGATCCTGTAGAGATTGATTGCGCTTGTGGTATACCTGATTCTGGTTTGGGTATGGCAACAGGTTATGCCGAGGGTCATAAAGTACCATATTTTAGAGCTATCTCAAAATATACCCCAACTTGGCCAAGAAGTTTTACTCCTCCAACCCAGGATATGCGTGCCTTGGTGGCAAAGATGAAGCTTATTGCCAACAAGGATATGCTTGATGGTAAGCGTGTGTTGTTCTGCGATGACTCTATTGTGCGTGGAACACAACTTAGAGACCATACTCAGGCTCTGCATGCTCTTGGCGCAAAGGATGTGCATATGCGTATTGCTTGTCCTCCGCTGATTTTCGGTTGTCCGTTTGTTAATTTCAGTTCCAGCAAGAATGAATTGGAATTGATAACAAGACGTATTATTGAAGAGTTTGAGGGCGATATGAACACCAATGTTGCTGCTTATACCAAGACAGATTCGCCCGAATACACAAGAATGGTTGATGAGATAGCACGCCGTCTGCATCTTGATTCGTTGAAGTTTGCCAAACTCGAAACATTAGTACGTGCTATCGGCTTGCCCAAAGAGCGTATCTGTACTCATTGCTTTGATGGTAGCAGTTTCTATACATTGGAACAAGAGAATCCAATTTCGGAGTAAAAACGTTAGAGTTTGTCTCTAAATATACGCATAAACCGGGAAACAGAAAGTTCTCATACTCTCTGTTTCCCGGTTTTCGTTTAAAGTTTGTTTCGGTTCTATTAATGTACGTGTTTCTTGTTTTGTACCAGGTTGATAAAAACAGGACAAAATACAACGTGAGAATCGCATATTTGCAGTAAGAATCTTGTTCGTGCGCAAATATTCGCTCTTAAGAGGCATTATTCACGGGTCAATGTATTGAGTTTCTCATAGCACCGCGGTGACTTGCTCAAGTCAATATACTGACTTTGTGAAGTTAGTACTACTGCTCTGTAAAAGCAGCATATCTGCTATAGGTGCCATTTTAGTGTTTTTATATGAAAATATAGCTGAAAAGGACCTATTTCAGTGAATTTTTCATATAAAAACGATTAGAAAAGCTATCCCATTTGTGTTAAGACTGTTTTTAAACGGCTGCATTGTTTTCTAGAATGAGACAGAATAACAATAAACTTTTAAGCAAAATATTATGACAGGTGTTATAATTTAGACATATGCATCAATACCCGCGTGCAGGCGAGACACCTGCAGAGAATCAACGCTATGCCGTAGGTCGTGAGAATGGACTGACCTTGTTGGAGGTTGTGGAGAAATAAAGTATTGTAGTATTCGTGTTGTATACGATAATAGCCCGAGACATTTGCCTCGGGCTATTATTATAGGTGGTGTACTGTGTTACAGCAAAACTATTCCCACTTGCTGGCGGAGCCAGTTCCACTTTCGTACCAACGCACAAGGTGGATGTGGAACTGAAGGGTGGAGTATCCTTTGATCTTTCCACTACCATTGCTACCATATGCAAGGTTTTGGGGAATAAATACCATCCATTCGTCGCCTTCAACCATGTATTGGATTGCTGTGCTGAATCCCTCGAGAAGATTGCCGATGCTCATCAGGGCTGGTGCCGATGTTTCAGGGTTGTATTCTCCCAAGTAACTTGAATCAAACATTTCCTGATTCCATCCCATTTCACTGCCATTGCCAGTGTAGTTGTAGGTGGGCATCAACCATCCTCGGTAACTGATGTGTGCTGAGTCGTTGGCTGCTGGTGATCCTTTGCCTTCTGGGTCGAGGCCATGAGTCATAATTCTGACACATATGCTATCGGTAATTGGGCCTGTGGATGTCGTGGTTTTGTTGAGAGACTTGAACATGCGCCATTGGCAGTGTTCTTCCCAATTGTCGCCATATTCTGCTTTAGCCTGGGAAATGGCGGCACGAGCCACCTGTACGGTGTCTTCAAACCAAGCGGCATTGCGACTTTGCCAGTCTTCATAGGGATTGTACTCGTTGCTGGTTTCGTTGCAAGAAACCAGACAAACGAGTGCTGTACATAGTATCAGGAAATATTTATTCATCCGAAAATTGGATTTTGCAGTGTTGAAGTAATGTATTAGAGGAGTTTCTTGAGCAAGCTGGTGATGCTAACCTGATCCTCGATGATGCCACGGAGTTCAGAAACATGAACACGGCGCTGTTCCATGCTATCGCGTTCGCGCAGAGTGACAGTGTTGTCTTCCAAAGTCTGCTGGTCTACAGTAACGCAGAAGGGGCAACCGATGGCGTCCATACGACGGTAGCGCTTGCCAATCTGATCCTTCTCTTCGTATTTGCAGTTGAAATGGAAGCGAAGGTCGTTCATGATTTCTTGCGCCTTCTCGGGCATGCCGTCTTTCTTTGTCAAGGGGAATACTGCCAACTTGATAGGTGCCAATGCAGCGGGAAGGTGCAATACTGTGCGTGTTTGACCATCGGGCAATTGCTGCTCTTCATAGCTATGGCACATGATAGAGAGGAACATACGGTCTACACCGATAGAGGTCTCGATAACATATGGAGTGTATGACTCATTGCTCTCAGGATCAAAGTATTCAATCTTCTTGCCGCTATACTTGGCATGACTTGAAAGGTCAAAGTTGGTACGTGAGTGAATACCTTCTACTTCTTTGAAACCGAAAGGCATGTGGAACTCAATGTCGGTAGCAGCATTGGCGTAATGTGCCAACTTGTCGTGGTCGTGGAAACGATAGTTGTCTGAGCCGAAACCAAGTGCTTGGTGCCATGCCATACGGGTCTGCTTCCATTTTGAGAACCAATCAAGCTCTGTGCCAGGCTTTACGAAGAACTGCATCTCCATCTGTTCAAACTCGCGCATACGGAAGATGAACTGACGTGCAACAATTTCGTTACGGAAAGCCTTACCTATCTGTGCGATACCGAAGGGCAACTTCATACGTCCTGTCTTCTGTACATTCAGGTAGTTAACGAAGATACCCTGTGCAGTTTCGGGACGGAGGTATACCTTGTTGGCTCCGTCGGCAGTAGAACCCATCTCGGTAGAGAACATCAAATTGAACTGACGTACTTCGGTCCAGTTTCTTGTACCACTGATAGGACAAGCAATCTCTTCGTCAAGGATAATTTGACGCAATTCTGCAAGGTCACCATCGTTCAAGGCTTTGGCAAAACGCTCGTGCAGAGCGTCGCGCTTCTCTTGATTTTCAAGCACACGTGCATTTGTAGCACGGAACTCTGCCTCGTTGAATGCCTCGCCATACTTCTTGGCTGCCTTCTGGATTTCCTTGTCAATCTTCTCGTCGTACTTTGCCAACTGGTCTTCTATCAGTACATCGGCGCGGTAGCGCTTCTTGCTGTCCTTGTTGTCGATGAGGGGATCGTTGAATGCATCCACGTGACCACTAGCCTTCCATACAGTGGGGTGCATGAAGATAGCGGCGTCGATACCCACGATATTCTCGTGGAGCAATACCATAGATTGCCACCAATACTGTTTGATGTTGTTTTTCAACTCTACACCATTCTGACCATAGTCGTAAACAGCGCCTAAACCATCGTAAATGTCGCTTGAGGGGAATACAAAACCATACTCCTTACAATGAGAAATGATCTTTTTGAAAACGTCTTCTTGTTGTGCCATTGTGTTTATATTTTTCGCGCAAAGTTATCATTTTTATGTCGCATCTGTCAACGATGTGTCTATAAATAGACATTGTGATGCGTAGATTTGATATTTTATGGGTAGAAATTTGTGTAATACAAGAAAAAAGCGTAGTTTTGCGCGCTGAAATATGCGTAAATGCAAACTGAAGAGTTTACATAAGTGCAATAAACAACAACATCGATAAATGAGACAGCTTAAAATTACCAAGAGTATTACCAGTCGTGACAGCCAGTCGCTTGACAAGTATCTGCAGGAAATTGGTCGTGAGCAGCTCCTGACTGTAGAAGAGGAAGTGGAGTTGAGTCAAAGAATTCGCAAAGGTGATCGTCAAGCTTTGGATATCTTGGTTAAGAGTAACCTGCGTTTTGTGGTTTCTGTAGCAAAGCAGTATCAGAATCAAGGACTTAGTCTTCCTGACCTTATCAACGAGGGTAACGTTGGCTTGATAAAGGCTGCAGAGAAGTTTGACGAAACTCGTGGTTTTAAATTCATCAGTTATGCAGTATGGTGGATACGCCAAACTATTCTTCAGGCATTGGCAGAGCAGAGTCGTATAGTTCGTTTGCCCTTGAATCAGGTTAGTGCAGTTAATAAGATAAGCAAGGCAATCACAAAATTTGAGCAGGAGTTTGAGCGCAAACCAAGTCCTGAGGAGTTGGCTGAATTGGTGAACGAGATGCCTGAGAAGATTAATGATAGTCTTCGTGCCAGTGGTCGCCATGTCAGTGTGGATGCACCTTTTGTTGAAGGTGAGGATAATAGTCCTTTGGACGTGATGGAGAATACCGATGCTCCTGCAGCGGATTCTACTCTTATCAGCGAGAGTTTGCAGTTAGAGATAGCTCGTGCTTTGGAAGTGCTTAACGAACGTGAGCGTGATATCATTGAGATGAGTTTTGGTATCTCTCAACCTGAGATGACATTGGAGGAAATTGGTGATCGTTTTGGTCTTACCAGAGAGCGTGTGCGTCAGATAAGGGAGAAAGCTATTCGTAAACTACGTAGTGCAAACAAAACCAGTATTCTTCGTTCTTATCTTGGATAACTAATTAGTGCGTATATAAAAAAGGCAGGAGGTCAGATTAGTGTCGACTTCCTGTCTTTTTTTGTGTGGGATTTATTTATAGCTCCTCTAAATTACTAAAATCTGGGGAATAAAACTCGTTCAGAATTGTTTCGGGCTGATATGTCCGTGAGTTCTATGACTGACGACCATAGGGCAGCGTCGTAGACATCCATATCCAATGACGTATTGTCTTGGTGTAGTCTAAGTTTTTCTATCGATTCAACAATGCGGTAGTCCATCGTATAATTCATTACATTACCAACTCCCAGGCGTTTGCCATTCTCTATGATGTCCTTGAATTCCTGTGGGATAAAACTTTCTACGTAAGCAACAGCCTCGTCTCCTGTCATGGTAACGGTGCCGTTTTTGGTTTCAATCTGTATTGAAGGAACAGGATATTTCTGTAGGAATCCAAGAGTGCCACAAATTGTTTGCATGCGACTATATGGACGTGGTGTGGAGATGTCGTAGTGCAGAAGCATACTTACTCCTGAAACTGAGCGTATAAGGGTGGTGTTCGTGTGGTCGCCAGGGATTGGTGACGAGAGAGAAACAAGGTAGTCCAAAGAGTCTCCTTCTGGTAGAAGTTGGCACATGGGTCCCAAAGCATGTGTGGGGTATGAGTTGCCTCCATGTCTGCGACCATGCGCTCGCATCCATCCTTCGGGAACGGTGTGGGCATATGCACCCTCAAGGTGTTTGACTCTGCCCAATATGCCTCGCTTTATCATTTCTCTGGCCCCAAGATGCCATGTGTCGTAACAGCAGTTCTCCAACATAATGCAATGTCGTTGGGTCTTGCGAGCAACAGACACCAGCGTGTGGCAATCTGCAACAGTCATGGCGGCAGGAACTTCAAGTGCTACATCCTTGCCTGCTTGCATGGCAGTGACAGCCATACGTACATGCCATTCCCATGGAGTGCATATCCAAACCAAGTCTATGTCGGGGTGCGTGACAGCTTCGCGCCAATCGGTTTCAATATCGCATTTGATGACAACATTGGCAGATGGTATGTGTGTCAATCGTTGTAGTGTGGCTTGTCCGCGTTGCCCAAGGCCTATGAGGGAAATGTTTACCATATCTCTTGTAAATTGTTTATTTTTGTGGAATAAAGATACATCGCCTTTCCTCTTCACCATCCCAGAGACCGATAACTAGATCATTATCTGCTTTAAACCATGCCCCGAAACCATTGCGGATGTCATTGTTGAAACAGCCGTACCATAGACCTCCGTCAGCGTAGTAGTATATTCCTAATCCATGGCGTTTGCCTTTGTATAGTTCGCCAATAAATTTATCTCCATTAGCAAAATCCTGTGACATGAATGTGTAGTCTTTGATGTCGTCAGGCTGACTGATTTGTTTTGTGCCGTTGTTATAGATGTACTCTAGTTTGCCAGTTGTTAAACTATAGCTGCAATAGAAATTCTTGTTGCCAACGATGACATTGTCCTTGCCCAAGCTTATGCCTTGGATTAGTTCTCCTTGACGAAATTTTCCAATGATGATATTGCCGTCGTCGGTGATGTATTGCCCGTAGCCGTAGAGCGAATGCAACTCGTTGGTCTGTCCTACATATTGTCCTGTACCAGTACTGATGGTGGCGGCACGAAAGTCCTTGATGTGATCAAGAAAAATGTGTTCGAAGGCTGCTGGTGCAACTTCATATTTAAAGAGAGGCGTGTATTGAGCGTATGAGGATAGGGTGATGAGGCTCAGTATGAGCGAGAATAGTTGCTTTTTCATTTGTAGTGTAACTTTATTTCTGTCCAAACTTCTGGGTTAAGGCCTTCGCCATTGTATGTGGAGTTGTTGTTTATTTGAGAGCGTATCCATGTGCTGCAGAGATTAATCAATGGCAGTTTGACAAAGTGTACTTTATCCTCAAACTGTGGGGGTAATGTCTGTTTCGCCGGTGTGTTGGTCTCAGATTCTCTCGGCAAGACAATGATACGATAGTTGTTGAGAATGTCTTGCCAGCGATGCCATTTGTGAAAGCATTCCCAATTGTCCATGCCGATGATAAGAACAAACTCTCTTTCTGGATGCTGTGTGGAAAGCGTTTGCAGAGTTGTGAGCATGTAGTTGGGTTTGGGTAAACCGAACTCTACGTCGGAAACTTCCACGTGTTCAATCTCCTTTACGGCTATTCGGGTAAGTTTCAAACGTAGAGTGTCGTCCCACAGGCCATTATCTTTCAGCGGGTTCTGTGGACTCACGATGAACCATATTTCATCAACAAGACCAAGATTAAGAATATCCTGGGCCATCGATGTGTGTCCTATGTGTATGGGATTGAAGCTTCCGCCGTATACTCCCGTTACTGTCTTTTTCAATTCACGCTTGCACATTTCAGTGACAAAGTTAGACTTTTCTAACGAATTTTTGTTATTTTTGCAGACAAAATTATAATAAATAAGGTATGATACTTTCTATGACTGGATACGGTAAGGCTTCTGTTGTGTATGGCACAAAGAAGATTACCGCTGAGATAAAGTCTCTCAATAGTAAGGCTTTGGACTTGAGTGCCCGTATAGCAAGTGCCTATCGCGAGAAGGAAATGGAACTGCGTTCTATGGTTTCCGAGCGTGTATTGCGCGGTAAGGTGGAGTTGTCACTGTGGATTGAGAAAGACGAAGTGGAGCAGGCTGCAAAGTTAAATGCGCCATTGATTAAAAACTATATCGAACAGTTTCAAGAGGCTAATGCACAATATGGTATTCCTATGCCAGAAAATCTAATGGGAGTGGTAATGCGTATGCCCGATGTACTTACACGTCAGGAAATGCAGGAGGAACTTACCGATGAAGAATGGCAGGTGGTAAGACAGGTGGTTGTAGATGCTGTGGAGCAACTGATGGCTTTCCGTACTCAGGAGGGTTGTGCCCTGGAGATGAAGTTCAAGGAAAAATTGGATAATATAGAGGCCTTGATGAAGAGTATAGAACCTTATGAAATTGCTCGCACCGAGAAAATACGTCAGCGTCTGGTCGAGTCGTTAAGTTCTATTCCAGAGGTGGAGTATGACTGTGGTAGACTGGAGCAGGAAATGATATTCTATATCGAGAAATTGGATATTAACGAGGAAAAGCAACGCCTTTCTAATCATCTAGGTTATTTCCGCGAAACTCTTGCTGCAGAATACGGGCAGGGTAAGAAGTTAGGATTCATCGCTCAGGAGATGGGTAGAGAGATAAATACTACTGGTTCGAAGTCCAACCAGGCAGAGATGCAGAACATCGTGGTGATGATGAAGGATGAGTTGGAACAGATAAAGGAACAGGTACTTAATGTGCTTTAAAAAAGGAGGAAATATGACTATGAGAGGAAAATGCTTGATATTCAGTGCTCCCAGCGGTAGTGGCAAAAGCACTATAGTACAGTGGCTCACTCAGGAACATCCCGAGTTGAATTTGTCGTTCAGTATCAGTGCCACATCTCGTCCTCCCCGCGGTACTGAGCAGCATGGTGTAGAGTATTTCTTCCTGACACCAGAAGAGTTTAAAGCCAAGATTGATGCGGATGAGTTTCTGGAGTATGAGGAAGTATATGAGAATCGTTACTATGGTACGTTAAAGAGTCAGGTTGACGAGCAACTCGAACAAGGCAAAAACGTGATATTTGATATTGATATCAAAGGAGGTGTTAATGTTAAGAATTTCTATGGAGATAATGCCTTGTCTCTTTTTATTCAACCTCCAGGAATAGAGGAACTTCGTCGCCGTTTGGTAGGACGTGCCACTGATACGGCAGAGCAGATAGAGATACGCCTAGCTAAGGCTGAGTACGAAATGTCGTTTGCTTCAAAGTTTGATCGTATTATCATCAACGATGATTTGGAGATGGCAAAAGCAGAGACCTTGCGTGTG
Source organism: Bacteroidaceae bacterium (assembly GCA_017548165.1). Classification (GTDB taxonomy): domain Bacteria; phylum Bacteroidota; class Bacteroidia; order Bacteroidales; family Bacteroidaceae; genus Physcousia. The sequence goes on along the minus strand of JAFYMW010000115.1, from coordinate 73,626 downwards.
ATTACAGAATATTTAAACAGAAAATAATTTTGGCAACAATTCTTAGTATAGAAACAAGCACCAACGTGTGTTCTGTAGCTGTGGCGCAGGATAATCATGTGATTTTTCATAGCGAGGATTTTAATGGCCCCTCGCATGCTGTGCAATGCGGACTTTTTGTTGAGGAGGCGCTTTCTTTTGCCGAGAGTCATGCCATTCCTTTGGATGCTGTTGCTGTGAGTGAAGGACCTGGCAGTTATACGGGATTGCGTATAGGTGTGAGTATGGCCAAGGGCGTTGCCTATGGACGTGATATTCCATTAATTTCAATACCTACATTGCAATTACTCTGTGTACCAGTTCTGCTGTATCACGAAGATATTCCAGAAGATTCGCTCCTTGTGCCAATGATAGATGCAAGGCGCATGGAAGTGTATTCTGCGGTTTATGACCGTGCTTTGAAAGAGGTTCGTGGCATAGAGGCAAACATTGTTGACGCAGACACATACCTTGAATATCTTGAGCGAGGTCCTGTTGTGTTCTTTGGTAATGGTAGCGCTAAGTGTAAGGATGTTATCAATCACCCTAATGCCATATTTATTGACAACATACATCCATTGGCAAGTAATGCTGGTCCTTTGGCAGAGCAGAGGATAAGAAGAGGTGAGACGGTATCTACAGCCTACTTCGAACCATTCTATTTGAAGGAGTTTCAAGCGACAAAACCTAAGAATCTTTTATGAACAAGATACGATACAATACAGAGAGGGAGCATCTTGTGATGCCAGAGTATGGTCGTGCTGTACACGAAATGGTACAGCATTGTATGAGCATTGAGGATAGGGAGGAGAGATTGTTTTGTGCTCAGAGCATAGTTTCTGCAATGGCAAGTCTACTACAGGAAAAACTTTCCTCTCCGGAAACCCAAATGAAGTTGTGGAATCATTTGGCGGTAATAAGCGGTTTTAAACTTGACATAGATTACCCAGTAGAAATTATTCCACAAGAAGAATATGTCAAACGGACAACTGCGATGTCTAAGCCTCAGCGAAATATACGACATAGACATTATGGCTATCTCGTGGAGCAGGCATTGGAGGTGTTGAAGGATATGCCCGAAGGAGAGATGCGCGATGCTTTGGTTCGACAAACTGCCAATCGTATGAAACAGAGCCTTTTCACGTGGAATCCAGATGTGATGAGTGAGGAAAAGGTTGCTAATGATATTGAGCGCTATGCTCCAGGTAAGAAACTGACAGATGCTTTGGAAGGACACCAGTATGCTGCTCTTATGACAGTGTCAACGAATATCCTAAAACGAAAGAATAAAAAATAATGTCTGCATTTATTATAGAAGGAGGTCGTCCTTTGAGCGGAGAAATAATACCTCAGGGGGCTAAAAATGAGGCTTTGCAGGTGTTGTGTGCGACATTGCTGACTTCAGAACCAGTAAGAATCAGTAATTTGCCAGATATCGCTGATGTTAACAATCAGATACGCCTGCTTCAGGATGTAGGAGTACGTGTTACCCGTCATGGACAGGGCGATATGACCTTTCAGGCCGATAGTGTAGATGTTAGTTATCTGCAAAGTGATGAATTTCTCGAGCGTTGCTCGCGTCTGCGTGGCAGTGTCATGTTGGTAGGTCCGTTGGTGGCACGTTTCGGTCATGCTATGGTGAGTAAACCTGGTGGTGACAAGATAGGTCGCAGGCGACTTGATACACACTTCATGGGAATTCAGAAACTTGGTGCAGAGTTTTCCTATAATGTTGAGCGTGGAGTCTTTGATATTAGGTCCAATGGTTTGAAAGGCACATATATGCTTCTCGATGAGGCTTCTGTCACAGGTACAGCAAATATACTTATGGCGGCAGTTCTGGCAGAAGGAGTGACAACAATATATAATGCTGCTTGCGAACCATATCTGCAACAATTGTGCTCAATGTTGTGTGGCATGGGTGCTAGGATAGAGGGTATTGGGTCAAACCTTCTCACCATTACTGGTGTTAAGGAGTTGTCTGGTACTACTCACACAATATTGCCAGATATGATTGAGGTTGGCTCTTTCATAGGTATGGCAGCAATGTGTGGAGATGGAGTACTTATTCGTAATGTGCGTTTTGACCAATTGGGAATAATACCTAGTGTATTCCAGCGTTTAGGTATCAAGATAGAGCTTCGTGGCGACGATATCTTTGTTCCCAAACAGGAACATTACGAGATAGAGTCATTCCTTGATGGAAGTATTATGACCATAGCCGATGCACCATGGCCGGGATTGACTCCAGACCTGCTTAGCATTTTGCTTGTTGTCGCATGCCAGGCCAAGGGTAGTGTGCTGATACATCAGAAGATGTTTGAAAGTAGGTTGTTCTTTGTGGATAAGTTGATAGACATGGGTGCGCAGATAATACTTTGTGATCCTCATCGTGCTGTTGTGATAGGCCATGATAAACAGTTTCAACTTAAAGGTGGCCGTATGACTTCTCCAGATATTCGTGCAGGTATTGCAATGCTTATTGCAGCATTGAGTGCTTCGGGCACCAGTCGTATTGATAATATAGGTCAGATAGATCGTGGCTACGAGAATATTGAGGAACGTCTTAATGGCTTGGGTGCAAAAATAACAAGAGTGGAATGATAGAAACATACAAGATAGGAACAATTACCCGCACTCATGGTATTGCAGGTGAGTTGTCAATGAATTTTACCGATGACGTCTGGGATAGAGCGGATGCTGAATATGTATTTCTTGAGGTTGACGGCATTCAGGTACCGTTTTTTCTGGAGGGGTGGCGTTTCCGCAGTGACTCTGTTGCCTTGCTAAAGTTTCAGGATATCGACAATTCCGAGGATGCATCCGAATATGTTGGTGTTGATGTTTATTTTCCTTACGATCTTACTCCCGAGCCCGACGAGGACGATGAGTACACATGGAAACATTTTACTGGTTGGACATTGGTGGATGTCAACGAAGGTGTTGTGGGAGAGATTGATTATGTCGAGGATTCAACTGCAAATACTATCTTTTGTGTCGGTGGTAAGCTGATACCTGCTACAGAGGATTTTATAGATAGAATAGATGCATCGGTGCGAACTATCTACACCAATTTACCTTCAGGACTTTTAGATTTGTAAGAATGATATGAAAAGAAAAATATGTATTTTAGGTTCTACGGGTAGTATCGGTACCCAGGCCTTGGACGTTATTGATGAGCATAGCGATTTGTTTGAGGCTTATGTGCTTACTGCCGGTAATAATGCCGATTTGTTGATATCACAAGCCAGAAAGTTTATTCCATGTGCTGTGGTCATTGCCGATGAGAGCCAATATACCAAGGTGTCCGAGGCTTTGTCTGATTTGCCTATACAGGTCTATGCTGGTAGCGAGGCTTTGTGTCAGGTTGTTGCTATGGAGCCAGTGGATATGGTACTCACAGCTTTGGTAGGTTTTAGCGGTTTGCGTCCAACGATTTCTGCTATCAAGGCAAGGAAACCTATTGCTCTGGCAAATAAAGAAACACTTGTTGTTGCTGGTGAACTTATCACAGCATTATGTCAACAATATGGTGTGCCCATGTTGCCAGTGGATAGCGAGCATTCTGCCATTTTCCAGAGTTTAATGGGCGAGGAGAGTGCTATAGAGAAGATTATCCTCACGGCTTCGGGTGGTCCTTTCCGCAAGTTCTCTCTCGACGAGATGGCGCATGTCACTGCCGCACAGGCATTGAAGCATCCCAATTGGGATATGGGTGCCAAAATAACAATTGATTCGGCTACGATGATGAACAAGGGTTTTGAAGTAATCGAAGCCAAATGGTTGTTTGATGTTGATGCCGACAAGATTCAAGTGGTTGTGCATCCGCAGAGTATAGTGCATAGTGCAGTTCAGTTTGAGGATGGTGCTGTGAAAGCACAACTTGGAGCACCAGATATGAGAGTTCCCATACAGTTGGCTATGTCTTATCCTGTGAGATTGAAGAGTGGTTTCCCACGTATAGACTGGTGGGATATGCACGACCTCACTTTCGAACGTCCCGATATGGACCGTTTCCCTTGTTTGGCAATGGCATACGAGGCTTTACGTCTAGGAGGTAATGCTGCATGTGTGGTAAATGCAGCCAACGAGGTTGTCAATCTGGCTTTCCGTCAGGAGAAATGTGGATTCCTGCAGATGGCAGATATTATTTCAGAAACTTTGGCGCGCGTTACTTTCATTAAGGAACCCACTCTTGATGATTATCTGGAGACCGACCGCATTGCAAGAGAGGTGGCTACTGGTCTTCTGTAACGCATTTCCTGTTTTTTTAAAAGATATACATAAACAAAACATTTATAATAATTAACCAATGAGCATTTCATTTTTACAGATACTTCAAATGGTATGCAGTCTCAGCCTCTTGGTTTTTCTCCACGAAGGCGGACATTTTCTCTTTGCTAAGTTCTCGGGAGTGAAGGTTGAGAAGTTCTATCTTTTCTTTAATCCCTATTTTCATCTCTTCTCCACTCGTGATAAGTGGTTTACCAAACTATTCCCTTATTTCAAGGACAATGAGACAGAGTATGGTATAGGTTGGTTGCCACTTGGTGGTTATGTCAGCATAGCTGGAATGGTTGATGAAACCAAGGATGCAGATGAAGTTGCTGCACGTCAGCCCGAAGCAACGGATTTCAACCAGAAACCCGTATGGCGTCGTTTCTTGATTATGTTTGGCGGAGTGCTTTTCAATCTTATTACCGCATTGGTGGTGTATTCTGCTATTATGTTCACCTGGGGACGCGAGATAACACCAATGCGCAATTTGCCCTATGGTCTTAATTTCAATACCATGGCTCAGCAGATAGGTTTTCGCAATGGTGATACTCCTATCCGTGTTGATGGAATAGAAATAGAAGGTTTTAGCACAGGAGCCTTGATGATGGACATTTCTGAGGCAAAGATGGTTACTGTACTTCGTGATGGGGTAGAGGTGGATATAGAAATGCCTGCTGAGGGTGTATCTCTGCTAGAGATGCAAAAGGCACCATTGTTTTTCTCTCTGCCATTAAAGCCTGTTGTGGCACAACTGGTTGAGGATATGCCAGCATCTAAGGCAGGTATGAAAGTGGGTGATAAGATACTTGCGATTAATGGTCGTACCACATTAGATGTTGCTGATGTGAATGTTGAGATGGGACGTTGTATGGATATTCTCTCTGCTTCAGGTTGTACGCACGAGGATAGTTTGCGTGCGCTTACTCTCAGTGTTGTGCGTTTGTCTCATGATTCTCAATCTCCAGATACCCTGTCTTTAGCTCTTTCTCCTGATGTCAAGATGGGTTTGCTATGGGACAATAGTGAATACCAGAAGATACCAACAGAAAAGCGTTCTTATACATTCCTACAAAGTATCCCTGCCGGATGTGCTTTTGCATGGGAGACAATTACAGATTATGTTGTTTCCCTCAAGTATCTATTTAACAAGGATGGTGTCAAGCAGGTTGGCTCGTTCCTGACTATTGGCAGTCTGTTCCCCGAAACATGGGATTGGCAGATATTTTGGAATATGACGGCATTCCTCAGTATTATCCTTGCTGTGATGAATATCTTGCCTATACCAGGTCTTGATGGCGGTCATATAGTGTTGCTGATTTATGAGGGAATCTTCCGTCGTCCTCCTTCACTGCGTGTGATGGGAATAATACAGAATATAGGTATGTTCATTCTTTTTGGTTTGATGTTGTTGGCTATAGGCAATGATGTACTGAGGTTCTTCTTCTAAACGTTCCTCATAGGAATATAAATCTCGTATCATATTATATATAATAAGGAGTGTCGTACATATGGCACTCCTTTTTTAGGCAATGTCTTTAGAAGTTAACCTTTGCTTGCAATGATACATCTTGGCGCGTGGGTGAAAGAATTTCCTGCAGCCCCGAGGATATTGTTTCTCGGTCAAACATATGTGTGACGCTATACTTGGCCTCTAATGTAAGTTTCAATGCAAGTATGCTGTATCTTATGCATGCAGCCATACGGATACCATGTCCATAGAACGATGTTGAGGTGCTTGAATTCCAGAGCGAGGGTTCGTAGATATATACACGTGTGCTATAGTCTGGTGCATGGAAATATCCCATCATGATGCCAGCTCGCAAAGCTTTGCCCTTGAGCATTTGTCCTTGTATCATTTGGCTTATCGCATAGCCAGGGGTGTATGTGGATGCAAGGTGGATATATGCAGTGCTTTGTAACTTCCATCCGTCGCGTGGCAGATATGACCATTGCATCCTTATTTTGTTATGTGGTGTCATCTGGTCGTTGGAAGCTTTGCGCTTGAGTTGGTATCTGACGGACAATGCATGCTTTGAGTGCATCTGCCATTTTGCTTCTGCCATTAGTTCTTGTCCATAGCTAGATTTTGTCATGCCGTATCGTGGCCAATAATCTGCAAAGAAGTCGGCATATGCCGAGATGGTAAGTCTGGAGAAAGGTTGAGCTTCTAAGCTTAGCATTCCTCCCAATTCATTTTGTACATTGGAGTTCTCGCATATTGCAGAGGCCTGGAACGAATGGTATTTATGATCATAGTATCTGCCCAATGCGCCAATCTTTAATCGTTTGTCAGCGAGCCATTGAATGCGTCCCAATGCTGCTATTCCAGAGTTCTCCGTACTATATGCCACTTCTCCGGAAATGCTCCATCTATACTGGCTATATCCTCCGTGTATACCTATTATGCCGAAGTTCTTACCTCTTGGGTACCATCGTCGGTACTTGTCGTCTCCCGGTGAGAGTGTCCTGTTGAAATGTTGCCAATATCCAGTAGCTCCCAATTGGAAATTACCTATGTTGGCCTGAACGTGTGCTCCCAGTAGTGAGGTAAGTGTGTTGTGCTTCTTGGCATATTCTGTGTCGGTACGATGGTATCCGCTTTCTATCAATGTCTTTACTTCGCCCTCTTCGTTAAGGGTGGCATCAATAGCTTGAAATGATGCAAAAATAGTGCCTGTGATGTTTTGACGTTGTTGGTATGTCTGTGCTCTTCCTAGTGTTATTGCCATTCCTCGTAGGAAGGTATATTCGGCAACACCTGTCATGGGGCGTATACCTTGGCCAGAAGAAGTCATCATATTACTTTTGCTCATGTAACCTCCCCTGCCTATAACTAGACCTTCGCCCCATCCGGCACGATAGTCACCGATGATGGCTGTACGTATCAAGCCTTTGTCGCGAATCATGGCATAGCCACCATAACTATCATAGAAAACTTCGCCAGGATCTTTCTTGGCATGTGCACCAATTAATACATGCTTGCTTTCCATGTTGTATCTTATACGTGAATATAGCGGATTCCTTCGATATTTGCCAGTTTGATATCCTTTGCGATAATACAAAGGTATATCCATACGGGTGTCCAGTGCATGTTTTGAATAGGCAAACCATCCTTTGTCTTCATTCCCCTGCCGTTTTGCACTTTCTTGTTTTACAACGAAAAATAGGGGCAAAACTTCTCTTGTGCTATTGTCCAATGCGGGTATCAGTGCCAATTCTCCTAATGATTTCATGGGACCATCCAGATGCACATAGGCTTGAATGGCCTCTATCTGAGCAGGAGTGAGGAATGGAAGTATAGCCATTTCTTCTGGTCCAGCATTATTGATATCGATAGGATGGGTGTGTAGCCATTCCAATTGTTCTACTAACATTTCCCATTGCTCTTCTCCCTCCTCTTCGTGGCTAATGCTGAGTCTTTGTATAAAATCATCCCAAGATAGACAGGTATAGTCTGGAGGTAGGGAGGACTTTTTTCTATCAGGTACAGAATCTGCATGGCTGTGTAGAGGAACCAAAGCCGATAGTATAATCGTTAGAAATATGCTTGCCAATCTATGCATGGGACGAGTTTGAAGGTATACTCTTGCGTAAAGTTAATGTTTTTTACGCACATACCAATAAATTCGATTATTTAATCTAACTTTGATATTGTCTCTTGCCAAAATAGTGCAATAAAACAAGGGCATGCCACAAATAGTAGCATGCCCTTGGGATATATATACTGAGATTGCGTGCTTACAGGATAGTGCAACCTGTGCAGGGCTTAAGTTGCTTGAAGAAGTCATTGCCCTTGTCGTCAACCAGAATAAAGGCAGGGAAGTCCTCAACCTCAATCTTCCAGATGGCTTCCATGCCAAGTTCGGGATACTCAACGCACTCGATGGACTTGATGTTGTTCTGTGCCAGGATGGCTGCAGGACCACCAATCGAACCAAGATAGAAGCCGCCATGATCCTTACAAGCGCGTGTTACGTCCTCGCTACGGTTACCCTTTGCCAACATGATCATAGAACCGCCGTTGTCCTGGAACTCATATACATAGGGATCCATACGTCCTGCTGTGGTGGGGCCCATAGAGCCACATGCCATGCCAGCGGGAGTCTTGGCAGGACCTGCATAGTAGACGGGATGGTCCTTCATGTACTGGGGCATACCCTCGCCGGCATCCAGACGAGCCTTGAGCTTGGCGTGTGCAATGTCGCGACCCACGATGATGGTGCCGTTAAGGCTAAGGCGTGTGCCGATGGGATAGTTGGACAACTGCTTGCAGACATCTGCCATGGGCTGGTTGAGGTCTACCTTGACAACATCGCCCTCACCTGCATTGCGTAGCTCCTCGGGGATGAGTTCGTATGGCTTGTCGTCCATCTTCTCAATCCAGATACCCTGCTCGTTAATTTTACACTTGATGTTACGGTCGGCCGAACAGCTAACACCCAAACCGATGGGGCAGCTGGCACCATGACGGGGAAGACGAATTACGCGAACATCGTGAGCCATGTACTTGCCACCGAATTGTGCACCAAGACCAATCTTGTAGCACTCCTGCAAGAGCTGCTGCTCGAGTTCCACATCGCGGAAAGCACGGCCAGTCTCGTCGCCCGTAGTAGGTAGTGTGTCGTAATAGTGAGTAGATGCCAACTTAACGGTGAGCAAGTTGCGCTCGGCACTGGTACCACCGATAACAATGGCAATGTGGTAGGGAGGACAAGCAGCAGTGCCCAGGCTCTTCATCTTCTCAACAAGGAAGGGGATTAGAGTGCCGGGATTCTGAATGCGAGCCTTTGTCTCTTGATAGAGATATGTCTTGTTGGCAGAACCACCACCCTTAGTAACGCAAAGGAAGTGATACTCCATACCCTCGGTAGCCTCGATATCAATCTGTGCGGGAAGGTTGCACTTGGTGTTCACCTCGTTGTACATATCGAGAGGAGCGTTCTGGCTATAGCGCAGGTTGCACTCGGTGTAGGTTTTGTACACACCGAGAGAGAGAGCCTCCTCGTCGCAGAAACCAGTCCACACCTGCTGACCCTTCTCGCCATGGATGATAGCAGTACCGGTGTCCTGACACAAAGGCAGAAGACCCTTGCAAGCCACCTCAGCATTGCGAAGGAAGGTAAGAGCCACATACTTGTCGTTCTCGCTTGCCTCGGGATCGCAGAGGATCTTTGCCACCTGCTCGTTGTGTGAGCGGCGGAGCATAAAGCTAACATCGCGGAAAGCTTGATTGGACATACGGGTCAAGGCCTCAGGAGTAACCTTCAGAATCTTGTGACCCTCAAACTCGCTGACGGAGACACCCTCCTTTGTCAGCAAATAATACTCAGTGTCGTCCTTGCCCAACTGGAACATAGGAGCGTACTTGAACTCTGGTACTTGTGCCATAGTTTGATACTTTGATTATAGGTTTATAATGTTATTTTTATGTATTATTTCTCGAAGTGTTGGTAGTCCTTGAGCGAGCGCCATGTACCTCCCCATCTAAAACCTCGTTGAGTAAAGAGACGATAGCAGAGGTCGGTGGTGTCAATCTTGCCAGGAATGTCTTTACGTGTGGTTCTTTGATAGGCATAAGGCTTGCCTTCTGTGGGCAACACTTTGCCCGAACGGACATAGACGCATGGGTTGTATAGCGGATTCACATCTACAGCCATGCCACGGCTATGTTTGGAGAGCGTCTGGCTGCCATGCACCATGCGGTAGCAAAACGACGAGGTGTTATTGGCTGCCATGGACAGACTATCATTAGCATCGTAGTCATCAATTAGCCTGATGCTGGCTATGGGATAGCGTGCCTCGTAGAGTTTACGGAAGATGTATAGCAAGTCGTCGGAGATGAGTTGGTTGCATACCATCTGTCCTATGTGTTCATTACCTTCGAAATCGCAATAAGATAGTCTTAAGTAGCGCAATTGGTTGCGTGCTATAGTGCATCCTTCGGGATATGAATGACCCTGCATTCTGTTCCAAATGCTATCGGGAACCTCCGCTGAGGTAAATACCTGTGCCACGATGTTCAAGGGCAAAAGCCATATGAGCATTGCTACAACATAGTGTATTGCTTTTGTTTTCGCGACTCTCGTCATGGTGTTCTATTCTTCCTTCAGGATATATCTTTTATAGTATGACCATGCCAATGTGGTCAAGGGCAGGGCTATAATAAAGCCTACGACACCCAAGAGCGTGCCCCATATGGAGAGTGATAGTAGGATAATAGCTGGTTTCAGTCCCATGGTTTTACCCATTATCTTAGGCACAAGAATCAAATCTTGTATGGCTTGTACCACACAGAATACAGCAATCGTCATCAAGGCAATAATCCAAAAACTCTGTCCTGTATCGTTGGCTTTGAGTAGTCCCAATATTATGGTGGGTATGAAACCGAATGTTTGAGCATATGGTACCATATTGAGAAGCCCGATGAACAATCCCAATCCAATAGCCATAGGGAAGTCGATAATAATAAAACCGATGCTGAACAATATGCCTACCAACAATGCCACCGTGGCTTGTCCACGGAAATAGGCATTCAACTCATGTTTCATATCTGTAGTTAGACTTAAAGCCTTCTTGCGATAGGCACTTGGTACAATCTGTATCCAATTGGTATTGATGTTTTCATAATCAATCAGTAGGAATATCAGATATAGTACCGTCATCATTATTCCCATCAGTATCCATGCCACATTTATCGTACCAGATATTAGAGTCCAAAACTGATGAATCGCAGTTTTTATAGCATCCATCACTTCGTCGTTCTGAAAGAGTTTTATGATGGTGTTGCTATCAAAATCTTTTACCAAGTAAAGTAATTTGTTGGGAATGTCTGTGTCCGAGAGATATGTAGTGGCATATAGGATGAGGTCGTCCGATAAGCGTCCCATTTGCCTAATGGCAGGAGGTACGGTAAAAACCACCAATGCTGTGAGTATACCAAAGATTAAGGCTAATGCCACCACAATACTCAGAATGCGGAAACGTATGCGACACTTCTTTTCCAAGAACGTTATCAGTGGATACAATAAATATGCAATCAGCCATGCCAGGAAGAATGGTAACAATACGTTACTCAATACATCCAGCAGGTAGTATGCTGCCACTCCACCCATCAGTATCAGCAAACCGCGAACAAAACGGTCAAAAGTAATCCTTTCTGCAAAAAAAGATTGTTCGCCAGAATGAGTTTTTTGTTCAGTGTTCTTCATTAATATAGTGATTAGAACCTAGAATGTTAGTTTTGTATTCTCAAGATAGGGGAGGGAATGTGCTATTGATGAGTGTCATCATTCATGCTACTCTTCCTCGTAATGCTCGAAGAGGAAATCGTTGTAGGGGTATTTCTGTACATGCATCTCACGCACCTTGTTGTAAAGCACTTGGCGTAATGTGTCGTAACCAGTCTTTTCCAAAGCGGAGATGAAAAGACACTCGCCAGAAAGACGGGTCATCCAGGTGTGTATGAGATCGTCAAGCGAGATGTTTTCTTTTGTGGCAGGAGTAAGGTCATCCTCATCTTTCTCGACCCATGTGTAGGCATCCACCTTGTTGAAGATAATCATAGAAGGCTTTTCTGCACATCCTAAGTCGGCGAGAGTTTTCTCAACCACCTTTATCTGGTCTTCAAATTCTGGATGCGAGATGTCTACGACATGGAGTAATAAGTCTGCTTCACGTACTTCGTCAAGAGTACTTTTGAACGAATCAACAAGGTCATGGGGCAATTTACGTATGAATCCTACCGTATCTGAGAGCAGGAAGGGCAGATTGTCTACGATGACTTTGCGCACAGTGGTGTCAAGGGTGGCAAAAAGTTTGTTTTCGGCAAATACCTCGCTTTTGGAAAGAAGGTTCATTAAGGTTGACTTGCCCACGTTGGTATATCCCACCAATGCCACACGAATCATGCGGCCACGATTGCTACGTTGTGTGGTTTTCTGCTTGTCTATTTCTGCAAGACGTTGTTTGAGTAGGGACATGCGGTTTAGGATGATACGGCGGTCCATCTCCAACTGTGTTTCACCAGGACCACGCAAACCTACCGAACCTTTGCCACCGCCACTACCCGAGCCACCACCTTGGCGCTCGAGGTGAGTCCACAAACGTTGCAGGCGAGGGAGCATATATCGATATTGCGCCAATTCCACCTGTGTCTTGGCATTGGCAGTCTGTGCACGCATAGCAAAGATATCCAAAATCAGAGAAGTTCTGTCAAGCACCTTCACCTTAAGCTCTTTTTCAATATTGCGCAATTGTTTGGCAGAGAGTTCGTCGTCGAAGATAACCATGGATACATAGCGCTCTGCATCTTCCTCGGCCTCTATCCATTGGCGGATTTCCTGTAGTTTGCCTATACCAAGATAGGTTACGCTAGAAGGACCGTTGAGGCGCTGAGTGAAACGTTTTACCGTGCGAGCTCCTGCTGTTTCTGCAAGGAATTCCAGTTCGTCGAGATATTCCTTAGTCTTGCGCTCATTTTGTTGTGGTGTGATGATACCCACCAGGATGGCGGTTTCTTCGCTTTCTCCGACAATGTCACTGTGTTGTACCTTGCCCATTCCATCTTCAAAAGGCAGGCTTGAGCGTGATGAGTTGTAGTATTTGCTTCTTGTTGTCTTCATTGTATAAAGGTTACTTTACCTGCATCACCAGATATTTGCTTACACTCCAGAAACGGCTGGGGTTGGAGATATGTAGTTCGTATTCTCCGTTGCCGTCACGTGTTAGCAAATAACTATCTTCGGGATGGGTGGTAAGTATGCGTGCCGATTTGCTATAGGTCTTGATATCCTTCATGTTGCGGATGTCAATTTCGGTGAAGTAATCTTTGTTGAACTGTCTGTCCTTCAAAACTTCTCCATCTTTGAGGATGCCCTGTTCTTTAAGTTCAGCCTTGGTACCATAAACAAACCATGCTGTGTTTAGTTGCTTGTCCTGCTGTGCCAGAGTAGTGCTTTGTTGTGCGTTCTGCTCGGAAAGTTCACCAACGCTCTTGTTAAGTGAGTCAATGCGCACAATCTGTGCCACGATGGTAGAATCTTTCTCTGCCAACGAGGCTTGCAATTCTTGTATGCGATAATTTTGCTCTTCTACCTGTGTCTGCAAACCATCGACCAATGCCTTTAGTTTGTCCCCCTTGAAACGACTGGCATTAAGTTTCTCGCGTAGTTGTGCCAGCAAATCGCGATTCTGTTGCATTGCTTCGCAGATATACTGCATGTTGTCGCGGATGATTTCTCTCTGTGAAGCGCTTTCTTTGTTACCGTCGGCCACGGTAACACGTCCTTCGGCTTCTGCTATGCGACGTATACCAGTTTGTACCTCGGTCATAGTGACGATGATATCATTCAGTTCAGCATCCTTATTGTCAACTATAGCCTGCAAGGAATCCACCTGTTGCTGTAGGCGGTCGTTGCCTTCGTTCTGGTTTTGGCAGGCACTCATCATGATGATACCTGCTGCGATGATGATAATCTTCTTCATATCTTAGTGTTATTTTTGTTTGTTGCGGTATTTGCTGAAATGTTTTTCTTTCTCTTCCTGTACTTCTAAAGGCGAAATGGTAGCGCATGTCTCGTTGCAACCAGCTACTACAAGGACGAATTCACCGCGTGGTTCTGTTTCAGTGAAGTGCGTTAAGACTTCTTCTAAGGTGCCACGGACACTCTCTTCGTGTAATTTGCTTATTTCACGGCATGCACTGCATTGTCGTTCCTTACCAAAGACCTCAATAAATTGTTGTAAGGCTTTCACCACACGATGTGGGCTTTCGTAGAATATCATAGTACGACTCTCATTGCTCAATGCCTCAAGGCGTGTCTGCCTGCCTTTCTTTTGGGGAAGGAAACCCTCGAAGCAGAAACGGTCGCAAGGTAGTCCACTACTTACCAATGCAGGTACAAAGGCTGTGGCTCCGGGTAGTGTAATTACTTCGATTCCTGCTTTTATTGCTTCGCGAGCAACGAGAAACCCTGGATCGCTAATACCTGGTGTTCCGGCATCACTTACCACGGCAATATTCTCGCCAGCCATAAGGCGCTCTACTACTTTTACAACGGTTTGGTGCTCGTTGAACTTATGATACGAGAGCATGGGTTTGTGTATGTCAAAATGCTTCAGTAAATTGCCACTTGTGCGTGTGTCTTCCGCTAATATCAAGTCGCATTCGCGCAATATTCTTAAAGCTCGTGCTGTGATGTCTTCCAGATTTCCGACAGGTGTCGGTATCAAATACAATGTTCCCATTTCTCTCCTTGATGGATTTTATATTTCTTTGTGTGCACAAATTTAAGCATAATATTTGAAATCCCATAATGCGCTGATGTGAATTTCGCTTTTCTGCTATATTTCTTAACAGCCCATGCCTTGCGATTAATATAATTTGTACCTTTGTCAACATGAAACATGTTACCGATAATAGTGGAGAGATGAAGCGCTGTGGGCGTATCGAGGTTATATGTGGTTCGATGTTCTCTGGTAAGACAGAAGAGTTAATCCGCCGCATGAAACGTGCTATTTTCGCGAGGCAAAAGGTAGAAATATTTAAACCAGCCATGGATGTGCGTTATAGCGAGGAGGAGGTGGTGAGTCATGAAGGCAATAGCATTCCAAGTACTCCTGTTGATTCTAGTTCAAGCATCCTGTTGATGGCAGAAGGATATGATGTTATTGGTATAGATGAAGCTCAGTTTTTTGACGATAATATCGTTGAAGTGTGCAACATTTTGGCCAATCAAGGTGTTCGTGTCATAGTGGCAGGACTTGACCTCGATTTCAAAGGGCAGCCTTTTGGTCCTATGCCCCGACTTCTTGCTGTGGCAGACGAGGTGAGTAAGGTGCATGCCATATGTGTGCATTGTGGTGCATTGGCATATGTGAGTCACCGTTTGGTCGATGTCGATAAACAAGTTCTATTAGGCGAAAAAATGGAATACGAACCTCTATGTCGCGAATGTTATAAAAAAGCTCTTGAGCAGAACATCCATTAACAAAAACATAGCGCAAACCGAATATTTTCGTCCAAACATACCTTTCGTTTCGTTAAATATTCATATCTTTGCACCGCTCAATGCCCCAATTCGTTGTGGTCACAGAGCAAAACATACATTGCGCCCAGATGGTGGAATCGGTAGACACGAGGGACTTAAAATCCCTTGACCATTGCGGTCGTACGGGTTCGAGTCCCGTTCCGGGCACAATAGAGGAAGGTGTTAACTGTTTTAGATTCAACAGTTAACACCTTTTGTATTTGTGTGTTAGGGTGCTAAAGGGGTGCCAGTGAAGGCATGATAAAGAGCAAGATCAGAGCAAATTCTAAGAGAAAAGTTTGCTATGAAACAATATAATGGCTAAATTTGTGAGCGATAACACGATTATATATCACATACATCATACCCTCCTATGATTATAACAAGAGCAAAGCAAATCCTTATGGCCGCCATCGGACTGATGCCAACATTCGCTTCGGCCACAGCAGTAGGTAACGATAATTCTGTAGGCAGCGCTACTAGTTTCCAACGTCCCAATATTATTTTTATAATGTGTGACGACATGGGGTATGGCGACCTTGGTTGCTATGGGCAGCAACGAATCGAGACTCCCAACCTTGATCGTATGGCACAGCAGGGTATGCGATTCACGCAAGCATATGCTGGTAGTCCAGTCAGCGCTCCCTCTCGTGCATCCTTCATGACAGGTCAGCATACTGGACACACTCATGTGCGTGGCAATCGCGAGTACTGGCGCAGTGCCCTTCGTCCAAATGCATTCGGTAGCAATAGCGACTATATTCTTATTGGTCAGGAACCATATCTCAATACTCACAAGATTATTCCAGAACTGATGAAGCAGGCTGGGTACACCACAGGTATGTTTGGTAAGTGGGCAGGTGGATATTATAATATGGAATATCCTAATGTGTACAAACTGGATGCAAATGGTAATACCGATACGTCGCAGAGTCAGGTAAGCAGTAGTGCGTCGTTGCCCAATGTGCGTGGTGTTGACTGCTATTATGGCTATATCTGTCAATTTCAAGCTCATACCTACTATCCAAACTTCCTCAATCGTTATGACCCCGAAAAGTATGGCGATAAGCATGTGGTGGTGGATACTTTGAAACAGAACATCCTCCACAAGGATGTTGCTTCTGGTCACAAAGATTATGAGAATCGCGAACAATATGCCAGTGACCTGATTCATCGCTATGCTCTAGACTGGATTGATCGTCAGACTGCCAATCAGCCTTTTATGGGTATATTTACATATACTTTGCCTCATGCAGAGTTGTGGCAACCTAACGATAGCCTTGTGGCGAAATACATTGATAGGTTCCAAGGCCAGGATAGTCCTTATGGTGGTAACTTTGGCTCATGGTACTATCGCAACTACTCACGTCATGCGCAGTTTGCTGCTATGGTGAGTCGATTGGATGCGCAGGTCGGCGAGATTTTTGATAAACTTAAAGAGAAGGGTTTGGATGAGAATACTCTCGTTATCTTCACTTCTGACAATGGTCCTCATGAGGAGGGAGGCGCAGATCCAGCTTGGTTCAATCATGATGGTATGCTTAAGGGGACCAAGCGTTCTACGCATGAGGGTGGTATCCGTGTGCCATTCATTGCTAAGGGACCTGGGGTTCCTGCAGGTAGTGTCAATGACCATCTGTTAGCTTTCTACGATATAATGCCCACATTGATGGATTATGCCGGACTGGATGGCGCACAATACAGTAAGATGGCAAGTTCTGAACAACAGTGTTATGATGGCATTTCTTTTAACGCAACACTTACTGGTAATGATTCCATTCAGCAGAAGCACGACTTCCTATATTGGGAGTTTCACGAGACAAATATGATGGCTCTACGTATGGGAGATTGGAAGCTTGTTGTAAAATCAGGTATTCCCTCGCTATACAATCTTGCTACTGATATCCATGAAGATCACGACCTCGCTTCGCAGCACCCTGATATTGTGACAAAGATGGTGGACATCATCTGCAAGGAGCATACAGACAGTCCATTATTTAAGATAACGCTACCTAAGTAAGCGGAAAGTTAAAAGTCAAAAAAATAAAGGCTTTAAAAAGGTGGTAGGACAGACTTGTTTTAGTTTACTGATTGAGAGTTACCTGAGATTAAAACAGATTTCCTAAGAGTGGGATAACGCTAGTTACCATATTTATGTTAGAACCATATTTCAAGGTCGGAAGTATCGAGGCTGGATGCGATGAGGCTGGGCGTGGATGTTTGGCAGGGCCTGTATATGCTGCTGCAGTGATACTGCCTCCCGATATTTGTGAGCGTAACAGTGTTCTGGCACAGGCATTGAATGATTCCAAACAACTCACAGAACGTCGTCGCTCTGCTTTGCGTTCTGTCATAGAAAAGGAGGCTGTCGCATGGGCAGTGGTGGCTGTTGACAACAAGGAAATAGATCAATTAAACATATTACGCTCCAGTATCATCGCCATGCATCGTGCTTTGGACAAACTTACTGTGCGACCAGAGAATATCATTGTTGACGGTAATCGTTTTTATCCTTATGTAGATATACCTCATACCACAATTGTCAAGGGTGATGCAAAGTATATGAGCATAGCAGCAGCCTCTATCCTTGCTAAAACCCATCGCGATGAATACATGCTTCGAATTCACGAAGAGTATCCTCAATACCATTGGGATAGCAATAAGGGTTATCCTTCTCCTTCACATCGTGCTGCCATCCACCAGTATGGCACTACTCCCTATCACCGTCTTACTTTCAATCTACTCGGCAATAGTGCCCAATTGGAGTTTGATTTTTGATTATTACCAGTAGGTATTTCTATAAATTATATCTTATTGGTTTGGAGTTATTTCCTATATTCTGCTTGCTAGTCTATATCAAAAATGATTCAATAAATTGAACATAAGGAATCCGATGTAGTTACCTATGGCATATCCCGCAAGTCCATTGGTTATACCCGTGACTATGACATCCTTATTTTTCATAGTGGCGGCAATCATTGGTACGCAAATAGGGGAGTTGATGAGTGTGTCGGATGTGATGACGGCTGTGTCGGCATCAATGCGAAAAAGTTTTGCCATTAGCACTGTGAGACATAATGAACCGAAGATAATGATTGCTTGGAAGATGAGTACGTGTATGCTTTGTTGCCAATCGATGCTACTCAAATCGGCCATAGTGGCCATGACAAGGCAAAAGACATAAATAAGATACATACCGGAATCGTAACTCTTGTCCCAGGAACGTACCTCTTTCCAACATGTGAGTAGTAGTGAGATGGTGGTAATGGATAGTATCAGTGCTATCATTGAAATATTGCCTTCATTACCCCAAAGAGTGCCAATATAGACGGATATGCCCGTGACGATGATAGAGGCGAAGAGGATCTTGACAAGTTGTACAAGGTTCTCTGTTTTACCGAAATCCTTGTAGGGGTTCTCTTCAGTGTATTCTGCGATGTTCACTGCCTGTTCTTGACTTGCTATAGTGCCTACTATTCTACGTGCCAGTTTCACCCCTCCACCCATGAGGAACATCAGGTAGAAGAATGAAACGATGAGGTTACAGGTAGAGAGAATGATGAAATTTTCGGTGCTTAGTCCCAGCATCTGCTTGATGGCGGCAAGGTTGGCAGCACCGCCAAGATATTGACCTGTTAATGCAGCGCTCATTATGGTACTCTCCTCTCCAAGATTGTTTCGGAAGGCGATATATCCTATCATGACAAATATCATGACGGATGTTATGCCTATGACCAACGCTCCCAGTGATTTCCTCAAGGAGAATTTCTTGAAATTGCAACCGAAGAGCATCATAGGTAGTGCTAAAGGAACAAGTACTTCAGAGATAGAATTTTGAAATTTTAAAAGTTTGTCATGCTCATTTGATTCTGAGGGGAAAATGCCAATGTTGGCTACGATGACACCCAGTAGGTATAAGGTGAGCACAGGGCCTATCTTGTTGAAGATTCTAATCTTGCGGCAGATGAACAATATACCAGCTGGTGCGAAGAGATAGAATAGTAGTAGAAGAATGTTGCTCAACATGTTTTACTTTTGGAAGTATTTGGGGATGATCAAAATGAGAACGAAAGTACCACAACCATAATAATACCCATAATGAGTTGTAGGGGAAGGCCAACCTTGAGATAGTCACTGAAGGTGTAGTTGCCAGCATGCATAACAAGGGCGTTTGGTGGAGTGGAGAATGGGGAGGCAAAGCACATGCTGGCTCCAAATGTTACGGCGAAGAGCATGGGGTAGGGATTTACTCCTGTTTCTACGGCAGCGCTATATGCAATGGGGGCCATAAGTACTGCGGTAGCTGTGTTACTTATGAACATGGTTAGAAGAGATGTGGTAAAGTATATGCCTGCCAGAAGCATGAGTGGAGAAATGCTGCCAAGGGTTTCTACCAGGGAATGACTAATCATGGAGGAGATACCTGTCTTGTCTAGTGCTGTGGCCATGGGCATCATGGAGGCGATAAGCATGATGCTCTCCCAATTGATGGTCTTATAGGCAGCACTGACACTGCGGAAGCATCCACATATGACCATAAGTACTGCCGCTGCCATAACTGCGGTAACAGGTTCTACGGGGATGAAATCAAAGACCATGACAGCAACCATCAGTAGCATGATGATGGCTGCAAGGGGAGATTTGTAGTTGAGAGTGACGCGTTCGGACATTTCCTTGGGCTGACCCAAAACTACCCATTCGTCTTCTTCGTTGTCTATTTTGTTGAGGTTTTCCCACTTGCCTTGTACCAGCAAGACATCGCCGGCAAAGAGGCGTGTGTCGGCTAGATTGTCGCAGATGTATTGGCCTTTACGTTTGATTCCAATGATATTGATGTTGTATGTTTCGCGAAAATGGAGTTCGCGGATGCTTTGGCCTACTAGTTTTGATTCTGGCATTACAACCATTTCTGCCATGCCAAGATCGTAGAATTCTATGTCGGCACTTTTCTGCTCCTCGACATTGCTTAAAGCTATGAATTGTTCCAATTGTTCGCTATGCCCTTGAAGATATAAAATGTCTCCGATGGCAATTTGTCGTTGTGGGGTGGGCATAAATTGCTCAACATTGTGGAAGAGGCCATGGTGTTTTTTGCTGTTGTGGCGTATTTCCAATATGGTGATTCCGTAGTTGGCGCGCAGGTTCATTCCTGCTACAGTTTGCCCAACGATGGTGCTATCTTTTTTTACCAGACAAGCACGCATATTATTGGCGAGATTGTATTCCTGGGCTAATTGGTCAAGCGATTTGCTATTATTGTTATCGTTGTTCTTCTGTTTTTTCTTTAGGAATATGTTGCTCAGTGGTAGCATTACAAGTACTCCTACAGCTATGCATACAAGGCCATAGGGAAAGAGCGAGAAGAAACCAAGTCCTTCGTGACCATGTTCACGCAAGGTGCCATCAATGACAAGGTTGGGCGGTGTACCGATGAGAGTGAGCATACCACCCATACTGCTGGCAAAAGCTAGGGGCATTAGCAGTTGTGAGGCATTGCGCCCGTTTTGTACTGCCATGGATACCACTATGGGCATCATCAAAGCTACTGTGCCAGTATTGCTTACAAAGGCGCCAATGCTGGCTGTTACAAGGATGACAAGTAGGAAGAGCAGTGTATCGTTACCTCGTGCCAAAGATACGATGCGTTGGCTGACTACCTTGGCAAGCCCTGTTTGCAAGATAGCGCCGCCTACGACGAAAAGGCCTACCATCATTACGATGACGGGGTTGGAGAAACCAGCAAGAGCCTCGGTAGGGGTAAGAATGCCCGAGAGCATCATTACGATGAGTGCGCTTAGGGCAACGACGTCGGCACGTATCTTGCCTGAAACGAAGAGTATGATGGTGAGTAGGAGAACAATGATGGTTGTGAGCATATTTACAAAAGAAAGAGAAAGACTTAGGATGTAGGACTGTAAATAGAAGAATTGAAACTCCAAGGACTCCGAATGATGCTTTTCGGAGTCCTTGGGGTGTTATGTTGTTCTTATAATATTTTTCTGTATTTTGAACGGGATAACTAAGACATCTGTCTTCTACTGTTTCTCTGATAGGTATTTGCGTGCGTCCATAGCTGCATGGCATCCGCTTCCTGCGGCAGAGATGGCCTGACGATAAATGGGGTCGGCAACATCTCCACAGGCAAAAACACCAGGGATATTGGTTTCGGTAGTGGGATGCTTGACGATGATATAACCCTCTGCATCGCATTCAAGGGCAGGGCGGAAGACATCGCTGTTGGGGTGATGCCCGATGGCAAGGAACAGACCATCGATGGCAAGATCCTGACCAGTGGATAAATGAGCACCTTCAACTCCATCTTGACCGTAGAGACCGCGTACTTGAGTGTTCCATAGTATTTCGATGTTCTCTGTTTCCATCACCTTTTTCTGCATAGCTTCGGAGGCACGAAGAACATCACGGCGTACTATCATATACACTTTCTTGCATAGACTAGCCAAATATTGTGCTTCCTCACAAGCCGTATCGCCACCACCAACAACGGCTACAGTCTTTTTGCGGTAGAAGAATCCGTCGCAAGTGGCACAAGCGCTGACACCAAGACCTTGATATTTCTTCTCGTCGTCAAGACCGAGATATTTTGCTGAAGCTCCAGTAGAGATGATTACTGTGTCTGCCTCAATAGTGCTACCGTCGTCGATTGTGAGGCGGTGGGGATGGCTACCGTCCATAGAGAAATCGGCACCTACGATAGTACCAATGCGTATCTCGGTACCTAGACGTTCTGCTTGTGCACGGAGGTCTTCCATGAGTTCGTTGCCGGTGGTTCCTTCGGGATAACCAGGAAAGTTCTCTATCTCTGTTGTTTGTGTGAGCTGTCCTCCAGGCTGGTTGCCTTCGTACAATACTGGTTCCATGCCACTACGGCTGGCGTAGATTGCTGCTGTGTAGCCGGCAGGGCCACTGCCAATGATAACTGTCTTCATAAATTTATATATTTGAGTTATTTCTCTTGATAATGTTATTTTTCTAATAGAGTCTTTGTCTGTAGTCTATAACTTACTGCGATACTTATCTTCGTCTTTGTCTTCGAGCATGGAGAGATAACTATTGTATCTGCTTTGTGCAATGTGGTGTTCCTGTAGGGCAGTCAAGACGGCGCAGCCTGGTTCGTGAGTGTGTGTGCAATTGCCAAAACGGCATTCCTTGCTAGTCTGGAAAATTTCTCGGAAATAGTGTCCTACCTCCTCTGGTTCCATATCGAATGTACCGAATCCTTTGATACCAGGTGTGTCGATGATGTGCCCAGCTTCAGAGTTGCATTGGTTAGAGATTGGTAAATCAAACATCTCTGAGAAGGTGGTGGTGTGCATGCCAGTGTCGTGACTATCGGAGATTTCTGCAGTTTTTACATCGAGTCCGGGGATAAGTGCATTGAGCAATGTACTCTTGCCGACACCGCTATTGCCAGAGAAAAGTGTGGTCTTACCTTGAAGTATATGTCGTAGCGAGTCTATGCTACACATTCCTTGTTTCTCGTTTAGGGCTGAAACTCCATAGCAAGGATAACCTATACTCTCGTAAAGTCGAAAGAATAGCTGTAAGAGGTGCAAGTCTTCTTCGTTGAGTAAGTCTACCTTGTTGAAGATGATAATGACAGGAACGCGGTATGCTTCGGCACCAGCCAAAAAACGATCGATGAAAGTAGTACTAGTTTCTGGATGGCGGAGTGTTACTACCAATGCCGCCTGATCTATATTGGCAGCAATGATGTGACTCTGCTTTGAGAGATTCGATGCCTTGCGTATGATATAATTGCGACGGTCGAGAATCTCGGTAATCATGCCTACTTGTTCGTCACCAGACTCGGTGGGGGTGAAACGTACCTTATCGCCTACGGCAACAGGATTGGTGCTGCGTATGCCTTTAAGACGAAAGTTTCCTTTTACCTTACATTGGAAAAGCTGGTTGTCATCCGTACGGACGACATACCAGCTTCCTGTATTCTTTATGACAATGCCTTGTATTGCCTGCATTAGACTGTCATGATTTCTTTTTCCTTGTTGGCTAAGAGTTCCTCAACCTTCTTGATGTACTTGTCGTGCATCTTCTGAAGATCGGCTTCTGCATCTTTCTCCAAATCCTCGGAAAGACCGTCCTTGATGGATTTTTTTAGTTTGTCGTTAGTGTCGCGACGTGCGTTGCGGATGCTCACCTTGGCTTGCTCGCTCTCCTTGCCACACTGCTTTACAAGTTGCTTACGGCGCTCTTCGGTCAGTGGGGGGATAGTAAGGCGGATAATCTCACCATTGTTGTCGGGTGTGATGCCTACATCGCTATCCATGATAGCCTTTTCAATAGCACGGAACATACTTTTGTCCCAGGGCTTGATGGCGATGGTACGTGCATCGGGGGTATTAACGCTTGCCACGTTGTTCAAAGGAACAAGACTGCCATAGCTATCAACACGGATGCCGTCCAGAATCTTTACGTTAGCCTTGCCTGCACGGATATGTGCCAGTGCCTCGTCAAGGTACATTACGGCTTCTTCCATTTTCTCCTCAGCTTCGGAGAGGGTAACTTTAACGTCAATCATTTTGAGAGTTTCCTTATTTTGTTACAATTTCTCAGGCAAAAATAGAGCATTTATTTTAATAATGCAAGATATGAGCCATGAAAAGTGTTTTATGACTAGATGTTTCTACGTCAGTTTGTTTCAAAAGTCTCTGCAGGTAGGAGATTTTTACTGTCAATATGGAATTTTAACTTAACAAACTCGTCGCTATGCTCGCACCAGACATAGTGAGCGTAGAGCTCAACTTTGGCTTTGGAAAGAGCGTCGAGTATTGCTTCGTGTTTATGAGGGTATTGCGTGATGAAATGATTTGTGCTATTCTGTATTTGAGCGTAAAAAGCCTCTTCGGCTTCCAAAGGTGAGGAGTAGAGGATGCTGGAACCGTCGGCGTTGTTTTCAAATCCCTTTTCCGCTTTGAGGATAATGGCACGCCATAGGGCATGGGTTTCCATAGCTGTGATGGTGGTAACACCGTCATCGGTGGTGATATGTGTGTCCTTGATTTTCTCTTCGTTGCGATAGAAATTCTCCTTAAGCCGTATTTCGCCAGGCATCATATCCTTGTAATTTTTGGAACAAGAAGTACTACCGAATAGTGTATAAAGGATGCTGAGAAGAAAGACAATAGAGATGGTGATCTTTTTCATAGTGTTCTGTGTTTTTGATAAGATGTGTTCGTCTTAAATGTTGCTTTTACGTAGGATTTGGGGGGATATGCCAGTTTGTTTGCGCATAAAAGAACCGAAATGGGACTGGTTGGTAAATCCGAGCATTGTGGATATCTCCTTGATACTTAATTCGTGGTTTTTAAATAATAGCAATGCAGTGTTGACAATTTCCTCGTTGATTATGGAACTAGCAGTTTTTCCAGATATTTGCTTGCAAATGGAGTTAAAGTATTTTGGTGATATGTTGAGTCTTTCGGCATAGTATTGTACTGTGCGACCATGCGGATGCTCTTGCAGCATTTTTACGAATCTTTTGAAAAGAATCTCTGCAGATGTTCCGGATGGTTTATTATGTGTGAATCCGCGCTCAACAAAGAAAGTTGCAAAAGTGTATACCAAGGATTGTAGGATGCGAAAGATAATTTGTTCCTGAATGAACTCGTTTACTTTATTGCCATATGCGGCAATGAGTTTATAGTAATATACGATAATATCTACTTCTTCTGGTTTGAGATGCAACGATTGTACTTTATTTTTAGAAAGGTAGTGCGAAAGACTGAAATGGGTGCCCTTGAGCATTTCTGTGCTACCTTCTGCAGAGATGATGAAAATGCATGGTCGAAAGTCGATGCTCACCATACCTTTGTGTATAAAATTGCCTGGCGAGCAAAAAATGATGTCACCTTTGTTCAGTGCGTATTCTTGGTCGTTTATAGTGGCGCAACATTCTCCTTCCTCAACGAGAAGAATGATGTTGGATTCGCTGATGAAGCTTTTAGGGGCATGCTGGGTTTCTAGTACATTGTTTGTTAGTGCAATGTATTTGTCCTTGTAATCGAAGTGTGCTTCTTGGTGCCTATAATTGTTCAAGTTGATTGTTTTCATGCTGCAAAGGTATGTAAAGTGTTTGAATATTCCTATTGTCATGCATTAAAATTGTTCAGATATGCGTAATTCTGGATAATGATGTTCACTCTTTAGTTAAAAGTGTTAAACCTTTGTGAGTTTGTTCCAGAAATAATGTAACTTTGTCTCTCGATGAAATATTTTGTTATAGCTGGAGAAGCCAGCGGTGATTTACATGCGAGGCATTTGATGGATGCTATTCGCACAGAGGATGCCGAAGCAGAGATTAAGTATTGGTATCGTCCAGATTTGGCATATATGGGTTTTGTTTCTGTTGCTCTTCATTTGGGGGAGATACTCCGAGGTATGGACGAATGCAAGACTGCTATTAGTGTTTTTAATCCTGACAGGCTGGTGTTGGTGGATTATCCAGGTTTTAATCTAAAGATGGCAAAGTGGTTTTTCGAGACATATGTCGCCAACAACTCGGAGGCTCCAAAAGTTTTTTATTACATTCCTCCGAAGATTTGGGCATGGAAGGAGGGACGTATAGAGCAGATACGCAAGTATGTGGATGTGGTCCTCAGTATACTCCCTTTTGAAGTGAAGTGGTATAATGATAGGTATGCTTTCCCTGTGGAATATGTGGGAAACCCCACTTATGACGAGATAAAGGATTTTTCTTCCTCTTTGACGGAAGGAAAAATGTCAGAGTGGAGGATGTCGTTGGCTTTGCATAATAAGAAGGTGTTGGCGTTGATGCCAGGTAGTCGCAGACAAGAGATTGAGCGTAATCTACCAATGATGTTAAATGCATGTAAGAATGTGGGTGGCGATTATGTCTATGTTGTTGCCTCTGCTCCTAGTATGGATAAAGGGTTCTATGAGGATATAATAGCAAGAGCTGTGGGAGAGCCTGATAATGAATTTCGGGAGCGTGTTGTGCTGATGCCATCTCAGGGGAGTAATAGTAGTTTTATGTTGTTGCATAATTCCTATGGAGCTCTTGTTACGAGTGGTACGGCAACATTGGAAACGGCAATCATAGGTGTGCCACAAGTGGTCTGTTATTCTATGGTGTGTGGTAGGTTGATGTCGTGCTTGCGACGACTTTTTCTTAAAGTGCCTTATGTGTCTCTGGTTAATTTAATCGTAGGCCATCAGGTGGTTCCTGAACTTGTGGCAGGTGATATGACACCAGTTGCGTTAGAGAGGAATCTACATCTGATGTTGAAGGATACAAACTTTAGACAAAGGCAATTGGATGGATATTCGGTTCTAAGAAAGATATTGGGAGATTGCGGTGCTCCGCTTAAAGCTGCAAAGAAAATTTGTGTGCGATGAAGATGATGTGCTGAAGTTTTTTTGGTTTAGAATTATAATAGGAGAGTAATGCTATGAATATTTTTCAAGAGATTAAGTCAAGGTTGAAGTCTATCCTAAGTTTTGGAGAGGATATGGCTGCTGTGTCCGAAACGATTGCAAGTATTGAAGACGGTGTGGTTTTTCGTGGTGCTAAATTGTGGATTTTGGTTCTTGCGATATTTGTGGCTTCTTTAGGCTTGAATACTAATAGTGCCGCCGTGATAATTGGTGCAATGCTTATCTCTCCGCTGATGGGCCCTATTATTGGTATGGGGCTTGCTATCGGTATTAACGATTTTATGCTTTTTAAACGTGCAGGTAAGAACTACTTGGTTGCTACACTGTTCAGTGTTGCGACGGCAACGTTATATTTTATGTTGACGCCATTGGATGAGGTGCAATCAGAGTTGCTGGCGCGAACATCTCCAACAATCTATGATGTGGCTATAGCCTTGTGTGGTGGATTGGCTGGTATTGTGGCTTTGAGTAGCAAGAGTCAGCGTATGGGAAATGTTATTCCTGGTGTAGCTATCGCAACTGCTCTGATGCCTCCGTTGTGTACCGTTGGTTTTGGCCTTGGAACGGGTAATTGGCTTTTTGCGGCAGGGGCGCTGTATCTGTATTTGATAAATACAATTTTTATTTCTTTGGCAACTTTTCTTGGTGTTACCTTTCTACTTCGCTTTCCCAAGAAGGAGTTTGTGGACAAGGCGAGAGAGAAGAGGGTAAAGCATATTGTTACAATCATCAGTGTGCTGACTATTATTCCAAGTATATATATCACTTTTCAGATGGTACAGGAAACCGTCTTTTCTGATCGTTGTCATGACTTCTGTAGGGATGTGGTGAAGGTTAATGAAGCGAAGGTTATATCAGAGGAGTATGACTATAGTACTCGTACTATCAGGGTTGTGATGCTTGGTGAAACGGTGGATAGTACCCAGATTGCTGCTATGAATGCAAAAATGACTCAATATGGTTTGAAGGATGTGCATTTGGATTTGGTACAAGGCGCTCGCGGTTTGGATGAGGAAAGGGTGCGTGGTATGATTTATACAGAAAAAAATAAGGCTACAGCAGCACAGAAACAGTTGGCTGAAAATGAGCAAGAGTTGAGGGCTTTACGTGATAGTATTAAACACTATGCTCGTTCTCTTGAATTATCTCGAATGTTGTTGCCAGAAATACTTACATTATTTCCCAATGTGAGCTCGGTATCTACGGGTAGGGGTGTACATACTTATTGGGTCGATTCCGTGATGATGGATAGTATGGTGTATGTGGTGAATGTGAATGTGGACGGTAAGCTCAAAGCCGAAGATGAAGAGAGATTGTCTTCTTGGTTGAAAGCACGCCTTGGTCGCAAGGATTTGCAAGTAACACTCATACAGGAGGCCAAATGATAAAATTCTGAAGTAACGTGAACTCGATTAACTTATGTTAAGTTGATTAAAATATGGCATCAACCCTTATTGCCAGGGTTAATGCCATGTTTTTTTGCATACGTTATGTCTGTTTGTTATGTCAAATACAGAATTTGCCTAAAGTGTCATAGTCTGTTATGTCTAATTTCAAAGGTGTTATGGCAGCCATGTTGTGGTCAATAGCCCAATAGTCGGTATCCTCGGCATCGGGTTCGAGATTTTTGAATGTGCCAGTTAAAGTGTAAATATTTCTTCCGTCTGCATCTTTTTCGGCATCTAGCCATTCTGTATGCCACATACCTCGTGCCATACGGCATACTTTAGAGCCAGATAAATGGCTGACTTCAGGGAAATTGATGTTGAGACAAGTGTCGGTAGGCAGACCTTCTTTAAGAACTTTGTCTACCCATTCCTCAATGACTTGTGTAAAGGGTGTGAAGTCGCATTCTTTCTTATGGGTTCTTAGACTAAACGCAATGGCGGGAATACCTTTCATGCATGCTTCAAAGGCGGCACCTACTGTTCCGCTATAATGTAGCGAAATGGATGCATTGTCACCATGATTGATTCCGCTAACCACAAGGTCTGGCTTGGAGGGTAATATCTTTTCTAATGCTATTTTTACGCAATCAACAGGAGTGCCTGAACAAGCATAGGTGTCGTCGTTTATCTGTTTGGTGCTTACAGGTTGGGTGGGTGTGATGCTACAAGCGGCTCCGCTTCGGGCACTGTCAGGGGCAACTATTATGATGTTGCCGAACTTTTTCATTATGCTTGCAAGGTGGTTAATGCCTTGTGCTTGGTATCCGTCGTCGTTGGTGACGAGAATGAGAGGTGTACGTTCCATAAACGTGCTAATTGTATTTATTCTCTGCAAAGGTAGTGCTTTTTGAATTTTTAAACAATTTTTGTTTTGCTTTTTGCTTGTTTTTCTCTATCTTTGTGCGCGAATATATAATAAAACCGATTAAGGTAAATGGGTAAGATAATTGCTTTGGCCAACCAAAAGGGTGGCGTAGGTAAGACAACAACCAGTATGAATCTGGCGGCATCGTTGGCTGCATTGGAAAAGAAAGTGCTGTTAATAGATGCGGACCCTCAGGCCAATGCCTCTAGTGGTTTGGGAGTAGATAGCACTCAGGTGGATTGTACAATCTACAACTGTGTGATAGATGGTGTTGATGTTCGTGAGGCAATTTATAGCACCGATGTAGAGAATTTGGATATAATACCGAGTCATATTGATTTGGTAGGTGCGGAGATAGAAATGCTCAATCGCCCCAACCGTGAACGTATATTGTACAACTTGCTTGTTCCTGTGGCACAGGACTATGATTATATATTGATTGACTGTAGTCCTTCTTTGGGTCTTATAACAGTTAATGCTCTCACAGCTGCAGCAAGTGTGATTATTCCTGTTCAGTGCGAGTATTTCGCGTTGGAGGGTATTAGTAAGTTGCTCAATACTATCAAGATAATCAAGGCTAAATTGAATCCGACTCTAGAAATAGAGGGATTCTTGCTTACGATGTATGATAGCCGTTTGCGTCTGGCTAATCAGATTTATGATGAGGTGAAGCGTCATTTCCGCGAATTGGTGTTCCGTACGGTGATTCAGCGCAATGTGAAGCTTTCAGAGGCTCCCAGCCATGGTTTGCCAGTATTGCATTATGATGTTGATTCTGCAGGTGCCCGCAACCACTTGGCGTTGGCGCAGGAGATTATTGAGAAGAACGAGAAAAACTAATGGCAGTAAAGAAGAAATATGCTGCACTAGGCAGAGGACTTGATGCTCTGATTAGTACAGAAAAAGTAAATACGGCGGGCTCAGGTAGTATTTGTGAGATACCTGTTGCACAGATATTCCCTAATCCCAATCAGCCTCGTCGTGAGTTTGATCCTGTGGCTCTACAGGAATTGTCGGATAGCATTCGTGAGTTGGGTATAGTGCAGCCTATAACCCTCCGTGATCAAGGCGATGGTAGTTATCTTATCATTGCAGGTGAAAGACGTTGGAGGGCGAGTCAGATGGCTGGTCTAACCTCGATTCCCGCTTATGTGCGTACCGTGGACGATGAGAATATGATGGAAATGGCTCTCATCGAAAACATACAGCGCGAGGATCTTAATGCATTGGAGATAGCTTTGGCTTATCAGCATTTGATGGAGCAGTATGACTTGACACAGGAACGTCTTTCGGAAAGGGTGGGTAAGAACCGTAGTACAATTACCAACTATCTCCGTTTGCTTAAACTGC
Organism: Bacteroidaceae bacterium; assembly: GCA_017548165.1. Classification (GTDB taxonomy): domain Bacteria; phylum Bacteroidota; class Bacteroidia; order Bacteroidales; family Bacteroidaceae; genus Physcousia. The sequence continues at coordinate 43,207 of JAFYMW010000115.1, read as the reverse complement.
CTGCTACCATTCAAATGGGTCTTAAGGATCGACGTTTGGAGATGGGGCATGCGCGTGCCTTGCTTGCGATAGATGATCCTAAGTTGCAGATACGAGCCTATAACGAAATTCTTGCTCAGGGACTGAGTGTGCACAAGGTAGAGGAAATGGTTAAGGAACTTGCCGAGGGTGGCTCTGTCAAGGGTGCAGATGGTGCTCGTTTGAAGGGTCGTACAACCAAGGTGAGCGAAGAGTATAATATTCTTAAAGAAAGTCTTTCCAACTTTTTTCAGACAAAGGTACAACTTACTTGCTCCGACAAGGGAAAGGGTAAGATAGTTATTCCTTTTGCCAACGAGAGGGAGATGGAGAAGATTATAGAAATATTGGATAGGCTCAAGTGAATAAGGCTCTGTTGCATAAGGTATGGATTCTATTGGTTGCATTGGTGTTGTTTGTTCCCGTACAACGCTCCTGTGCCATGGTATTTATGCCCAGCACGTCTGATTTAGTAAGTGAGGAAGATTCGGTTATACAGACAGAGACTATTGCCAAGTTCACAGAAATGACTATTGCTGACTCTTTGGCTGTTTCTGTAGATGAAGACAAAATGTTACAGCTTAAGGCAGACTCATTGCTAGTCAAGGTGGGAGATACACTAAACCTAAATCGTTTCGAAAACTGGACACCAGATCCAATACGTGCAATGTGGTTGGCTATGGTTGTTCCTGGCGGTGGTCAGATGTACAATCGCAAATATTGGAAACTTCCTATTGTTTATGGCGGTGTGTTGGGATGTATGTATGCCGTGGGATGGAACTCACAGATGTTGCGCGACTATTCACAGGCATATCAAGATATCATGGATAGTGACCCAACAACCAATAGTCACAAAGAGATGCTCCCATTGGGGTATGATATAACTGGACGAGAAGAACATTTCAAGTCAGTATTTAAAAGAAAGAAAGACTTTTATCGTCGTTATCGTGATATGAGTATATTCTGCATAGCCGGTGTATATCTGCTCAGTATCATTGATGCCTATGTAGACGCAGAATTGAGTACATTTGATATCGGTTCGGATTTATCTCTTAGAGTTATTCCAACAGTGATGCCAAATGTTGTCTCATATCAAGCAAACACGATGACAGGAGGAGCAGGAATAACAATTCAACTTAATTATTAAAAACCAATGTGTATGAAGAGATATATAGCAATGTTGTTTTTCCCCATATTCTCTGTGCTGTCTTATGCACAACAAGATGTTACAGTGGTAGATGAGGTGGCTGGTAGGGAGGAAAAAATAGCCTTACCAGAGGGTATGCTTGAGGAAGAACTTGATAGTATGATGCACCAATGGTGTGTTCGTACGTATCTTGCATACGATAGTGCTTCATGTGAGAGTACTGGCGAGGATGTGGTTTTTGATACCGAGGTGTATATCCGTCGTTTGCAGAACATGCCCAATGTCATAGAGATGCCCTATAATCCTGTTGTTCGTAAATTTATTGACCAATATACAGGTCGTTTGCGTAGGAGTGTGGCACTGATGCTTGGCGCAAGTAATTTTTATATTCCTATATTTGAGGAAGCCTTGGAAGCATATCAGTTGCCGTTGGAACTTAAGTATCTTCCAATGATAGAGAGTGCTCTGAATCCAGGTGCAACTAGCCGTGTCGGAGCGGGTGGTCTGTGGCAGTTTATGATCACAACAGGTAAGAGGTATGATTTGGAGGTTACAAGCCTTATCGACGAACGTCGCGACCCAATAAAGTCTAGTTATGCTGCAGCACGTATGTTGAAAGGACTTTACGACATCTTTGGTGATTGGACATTGGTAATAGCTGCTTATAACTGTGGTCCTGGCAATGTCAATAAAGCCATAAAGCGTGCTGGTGGCGAACGTGATTATTGGAAGATATATCCCTATTTGCCGAGTGAGACCCGTGGCTATGTTCCAGCATTCATTGCTGCTAACTATGTAATGAATTATTACTGTGAACATAATATATGTCCTGCAACAACACAATTGCCTATGGGAACAGATACTCTTGTCGTGAATCGTGATGTCTATTTTGAACAGATTAGCGAAGTATGCAAGATATCTATGGAAGAACTTAAAGCACTCAATCCTCAGTATCGTACTTCCAAGATTCCGGGGTCTGCAAAACCTTGTATTTTGCGTATGCCTTTAGAAGCAATCAATTCTTTTATCGAGAGTGGTGACACTGTGTATACTTTGCGTTTGTCGGAACTCAACAAGAATAGGGCTGTTGTGAATGTCAGTGATGCGCCTGTTACTTCAAAGGGAGCAAAGACAGTGAAGGTACGTAGTGGTGATACATTAGGTGCTATAGCCAAACGTAATGGTACCACAGTAGAGAAACTGAAGAGACTGAATAATCTTAAGGGTACAATGATACATGTGGGTCAAAAACTGCGTGTAAGATAGTATTTCTATTGCTTATGCAGGACGATAAGATGATACAGGAGGCGTATCAGCGCCTTGTTGAAACTTATTTGGCTTCTCCGCATCGAAAGAAGGTAGATGTTATCGAGAGAGCTTTCAATTTTGCCCGAGAGGCTCATGCTGGTGTAAGGCGTTTGTCGGGCGAACCCTATATATTGCATCCTATTGCAGTAGCACAGATTGTGTGTGGTGAGATAGGATTAGGCAGTACCAGTATTTGCGCTGCCCTTCTACACGATGTGGTAGAGGATACAGACTATACTGTAGAGGATATAAACAATATCTTTGGTCCCAAGATAGCACAGATTGTAGATGGTGTTACCAAGATTAGTGGTGGCATTTTTGGCAATCAGGCTTCAGCACAGGCAGAAACCTTCAAGAAACTGCTGCTCACCATGAGCGATGATATTCGTGTTATCCTCATAAAGATCAGTGATCGTTTGCACAATATGCGCACTCTGGGTAGCCAATTGCCTGCCAAACAATACAAAATCACAGGTGAGACTCTATATATTTATGCTCCTTTGGCAAATCGTCTAGGTTTGAATAAGATCAAAGAGGAGTTGGAAGACTTGTCTTTCCGTTACGAGCATCCTGCTCAATATACTGTTATTAGCGACAGAATATCCGAGGTAAGGGAACATCTGCAAGGTGTCTTTGACGAATTTACGGCTCCTATTCGTGAACGTTTGGATCAAACTGGAATAAAGTATGAGGTAAAGGCACGTATAAAGTCACCATACAGCATCTGGTGCAAGATGCAGAACAAGAAGGTGGCATTCGAGGAAATATATGATATCCTTGCCGCCCGTATAATTTTTGAAGGTGATGGACAACAGGAAAATGAGGTGACAGACTGTTGGCGAATATATGCTATTGCTACGAATATCTATAAGCCTCATCCTGAGCGTTTGCGAGATTGGTTGTCACATCCCAAGGCCAATGGTTACCAAGCTTTGCAGACAACGCTGATGAGTAAGGCCGGCAGATGGATTGAATTGCAGATACGCTCTCGTCGAATGGACGAGATAGCCGAGCAAGGTTTTGCCGCTCATTGGAAATACAAGGGAGGTGACAAGACTCAGCAGTCAAGCGAAAATGAGTTGGATCGATGGTTGTCTACCATCAAGGAAATTCTCGACGATCCACAGCCCAATGCGATGGATTTTCTTGATGCCATTAAGTTAAATCTTTATGCTAGCGAAATTTTTGTAGTTACTCCTAAGGGTGAGTTTAAGACTATGCCTTCTGGGTGTACGGTTCTCGATTTTGCTTTCAGTGTGCATACTACTCTTGGTACGCATTGCATAGGAGCCAAGGTTAATCATCGTCTTGTGCCATTGTCTCATCGTTTGGAAAGTGGTGACCAGGTTGAGGTTCTCACAGGACGACAGCTTCAGGTCACTCAGGATTGGCTCAATCATATAACTACAGCAAAGGCTCGTTCCAAAGTTCAGGCAATCCTTCGTCGTCAGCAACGCCAATTGCAGAAGCAGGGCGAGGAGATGTTGTTAGATTTCCTGCGTGAACATGAATTGGCAACAGATGCTTCTGTTCAAGACCGCTTATGTTCTTTCCATGACCTTATCGCGCGCGAACAACTTTATATAAATATAGCCTCTCATGCCATAGTTCTTGGAGATGATGATGTGCGTCATATTACCGATAAAGGTAGGTCACGCAAATGGCGTCGGTTTATACCTTTCCTCAAGGATAAGCCCAATAAGGCTATATTAGCATCAGAAGGTAATGTTGCGAATAAGGCTATAATCAATCCTGTTGAGAAGCAGATTCTTGACAGACATAAGCCTATACTCCTGAATGAGGAAACTATATCGCGTTACCTTATATGTGAACATTGTCGTCCTATTCCGGGTGATGAGGTTCTGGCTTTTCAGGGTGAGGATGGTTATGTTACCATTCATAAACGTGGCTGTTCTGTAGCGGACCGTCTCAAGGCCATTGAGGGCAATAGTATCTATGCCGCTCAGTGGGATACTCACAAAGTTCTTTATTTCCCGGCGGTGCTTCATATCGAGGGTATAGATAGGGTGGGGGTGTTGTATCAGATGACAGGAATCTTGTCGCAACAGATGAATATTAACATCTCTAGTCTGAATATTAATACCAATAGTGGTATATTTTCGGCAGACATAGTGATGGAAGTGCATGATCTTCAGGATTTGAAGGACATTATGCACGACTTCAAGAAAATCAAGGAGATAAAAAAGGTGGTAAGGACAAGTTAATTTCTGTGTCCTTACCACCTTTTTGTAGTATTTATGCTATTCATGTTTTAATGGCATAAGATATTTCTCTATGCCAAATCATTCAACTCCTTGCGAAGTGCCATGAGTTCTGCACGAAGATTTTGCAATTCTGTAATGATCAAGGAAGTATCGCCGGCAGCTTTTTTGTTTTTTGATAGAATTTCCTTAGCGGCGTTTATCTTCATTCCACGCACTTTGAGCAGATTGTACACCACTTTTATTTCTTCAATGTCGGCTTGTGTGTATTGGCGTACGTTGTTACTTGACTTTTTGGGATGGATATTGGGGAATTGTTTTTCCCAAAAACGCAAGAGCGACTCGGCAACACCGAATTGTGCTGCAACTTCTGATATGCTGTAGTATAATTTTAATTCCGGATTACTGTTGAGAGCCATATCTTTTGCGTGTAGATAATATGATTTCCCCATGAGGGGAATTATTCGTAAAAATTCTTTGCAAAGTTACACAAAACGGAGTATCTTTGCAAAGATTTTTATGATAAAGTGTCCGTAGGACAGGATAAATTGCTAATAATAAACATAACACATATACAGAAATGATGACAGCTAACGAAATCCGTGACTCGTACAAGAAGTATTTTGAGTCAAAGGGGCACCTGATTGTTCCATCTGCTCCGATGGTAGTAAAGGACGACCCCACACTGATGTTTACCAATGCAGGTATGAATCAGTGGAAGGATATTATACTTGGAACCCGCGATCCGGAGCCACGCCGTCGCGCCGACACACAGAAGTGTTTGCGTGTCAGTGGTAAGCACAATGATTTGGAGGAGGTTGGTCACGATACTTACCACCACACCATGTTTGAGATGCTTGGCAACTGGAGTTTTGGTGATTATTTCAAGGAGGGTGCCATAGATATGGCTTGGGAATATTTGGTTGATGTGCTCAAACTGAATCCTGAGGATCTCTATGTGACCGTTTTTGAGGGTGATGCTACAGAAAATCTTTCTCGCGACGATGAGGCTGCCAATTTCTGGCTCAAGCACGTTCCTGCGGATCATATTATCAACGGCAATAAGCATGACAACTTCTGGGAGATGGGCGATACAGGTCCCTGTGGTCCATGCTCAGAGATTCATTTGGATAGCCGTTCTGCTGAAGAGAAGGCTAAGGTGCCAGGTCGTGAACTGGTAAACAAAGACAATCCACAGGTCATTGAGATATGGAACATCGTTTTCATGCAGTTTGAGCGCAAGGCCGATGGTCACCTTGAACCTCTAGGTATGAATGTCATCGACACAGGTATGGGTTTCGAGCGTCTTGTACGTGCCATTCAAGGTAAGCAGTCTAACTATGATACCGATATCTTCCAGCCTATTATCAAGTCTCTGGCAGCAAAGACAAGGATTGCTTATGGCGAGAGTGAGAAGACAGATATTGCTATGCGTGTTATTGTAGACCATTTGCGTGCTATATCATTCAGTATTGCCGATGGTCAGTTGCCATCCAATGCCAAGGCTGGTTATGTGATTCGTCGCATTTTGCGCCGTGCCGTGCGTTATGGCTATACATTCCTGGCACAAAAACAGGCGTTTATGTACACCCTCGTGCCCACTTTGGCACAAGAGATGGGTGGTGCTTTCCCCGAACTTGTTGCACAGAAGGATTTTATCATGAAGGTGATGAAGGAGGAGGAGGATAGCTTCCTGCGTACTCTTGAGAATGGTATCCGCTTGCTTAATGGTGTAATGGACGAAACACGTGCTGCTGGTAAGACAGAGATTGCAGGTGAAAAGGCCTTTACCCTATTCGATACTTTCGGCTTCCCCTTGGATTTGACAGAGCTTATCTGTCGTGAGAACGGTATGACTGTTGACGAGGCTGGATTTACTGTCGAGATGGAGAAGCAGAAGGCGCGTGCCCGCAATGCAGCTCAGGTTGAAATGGGCGACTGGCATGTGGTCTGCGAAACAGAAACGATGGAGGGCGATGAGCTCAGCACTTTTGTTGGTTATGATTTCACTGAGTATAGCTGTCGCATTCTCAAGTATCGTGAGGTGAAACAGAAGAAAGGCGTGGTATATGAGGCAATACTGAACCAAACTCCTTTCTATGGAGAGATGGGTGGTGAGGTAGGTGATACCGGTGTGCTCGTAAACGACGAGGAAACCATAAAGGTTCTTGATACAAAGAAGGAGAATGGAGTTTCTGTTCACATCCTGGAGCGCATTCCAACCAATCCTGAGGCTGAGTTTATGGCATGTGTTGATGTAGAACGCCGTCGTGCCACTGAGGCCAACCATACATGTACCCACCTTCTTGACGAGGCTTTGCGCACTGTTCTTGGGGAGCATGTCGAACAGAAGGGTTCTTTGGTTACCCCCGACTATCTGCGTTTTGACTTTTCTCATTTCGAGAAGGTTACTCCCCAGCAATTGCGCGAGGTTGAACTTATTGTCAACGAACGTATCCGCGAGGATTTGCCTTTGCAGGAATATCGTGATACACCTCTTGAAGAAGCCAAGAAATTGGGCGCTATAGCATTGTTCGGTGAGAAGTATGGCGACAGAGTTCGTGTTGTTCAATTTGGCTCCAGCGTAGAGTTCTGTGGCGGTTGTCATGCACAGAGCACAGGTCGTATAGGTATGGTACGTATAGTTAGCGAAAGCAGTGTTGCTGCAGGTGTGCGTCGTATCGAGGCTGTTACTGGTCGTGCTGTTGAGGAACTGGTTAATAAACAGCAAGACTTGGTTTCTGAGATTAAAGCATTGTTCAATAATGTACCAGATCTTCTTGGCGCAATCACTAAGACTATCAATGAGAGTGCCGAGCTGCGCAAGCAGTTGGACGAATTCAAGGCACAACAGGCACTGCAGCAGAAGAAGGAACTTATTGAGAAGGCTCAGGATATTTCTGGCTTGAAGGTTATTTCCGGTGTTCTCGACCTAGATGCTCAAGCTGCGAAGGATATAGTATTCCAATTGCGTGGTCAGTTTGCCGAGAAACTAGTAGTAGCTCTTGGTTGTAAGTCTGAAGGTAAGCCTTCTCTTACCGTAGGTTTCTCTGATGACCTTGTTGCTGCTGGCCTGAATGCTGGTAAGATGGTCCGTGAAGCAGGTCGCCTTATCCAGGGTGGTGGTGGCGGTCAGGCCCACTTCGCTACAGCAGGTGGTAAGAACGTCGACGGTCTGCAAGCTGCAGTGGATATGGTTGTTGAACAAGCAACAGGTGCTTAACGGACAGTAGAAGAAGTTAATAGACAAAGGTCTATAGTCAACAGATGTTGATAATTATACAAAATAAATAACCCAGGGAGCACCTGGGTTATTTGTTTTAATAATGTGCTCAATTATTTGTGCAGGTAACTCCTCTCTCATTTATTATCTCTTTTGCATAATAGAATTGGTCACTGTTACCGAACTGACTAGTTTGCCAGTAGATGTAAATATCTGTACATTCCATACATGGCTCGAACGTCCTAGATGAACTGGTGTTGCCACACCTCGTACTGTGTCTCCGTCGTGTGCACTTGACACATGGTTGCCAGAAACCTGCATTCCCACAGCCATTTCGCCAGGTTTACATGCAATCATGCTGCCCAGACCTGCCAGGGTTTCTGCCAGAGCCAAGGATGCTCCTCCTGCCAGGATGCCAAAGGGCTGTCTTGTTCTGCCGTCTACAGGCATTGTTGCCTCTACTCGATGTGGACTGGCAAAAGTATATTGCATACCCAATGCTCCCATAAGGGTATTCTTATTCTGTGCGTTCAGAACATCTACGGGAACTTCTTGGTCGTCTTCCTTCTTTTCGTGTTCTTCTTCAAAAGCGCGCTCTATGGCAATGGCAGCACCATCTTCATCGTTGGACAGTGTGGTGTAGTCGGCGCAACGTTTCACCTCTTCCGGTGCATTGCCCATAGCTATACCAGTTCCAGCCATTTGGAGCATGTTAATGTCTGCATGTCCGTCACCAAAGGCCAAGACTTCTTTCATGCTTATGCCCAGTTTCTGTACCAAGGCACTCATAGCATGACTCTTGCCTACCTGATAGCCAACGATTTCCAAATAATAAGGATTGGAATGGATTGTGTCCATCACACCATTAAGGTGACGCTGTAGATACTCCTCTAGGCCAGTCAGCATCTGTTCGTCATCATTGACAAGGATAACTTCCGTAGGCCACAATTTTGGGTCGTCTTTTACTCCCTCCAAGGCTTCAGAAATGCTGTCAACTTGGCGTAGCGCCATATTGTTCATCTGTGCCTCGTCAACGATATGATGATTGGAGGTGTCTGTTGCTACCACCTCATCATTCTCGTAGAAAGCCAGTACACAACCGCTTCGTTCTGCCTGTTTCTCCAGGTATGGAACCATTTTGGGGTCTATCGTACGTTCAAATAGTACCTTGCCAGTGCTGGCCTCTAAAACTTTGGAACCATTGTAACTTATAATATATCCATCGTTGAAATCCAGGTCAATGGCTTTGGCATAAGGTAGTACACCATATGTGGGACGTCCAGTGGCAAGTGCTATGCGTACTCCGTTTTGCTGTACCTTTTTTAAGGTTCTTATGGTGCGCTCACTCATTTCTCGGTTGCTGTTGAGCAAAGTGCCGTCAACATCAAGAACAAGAAGTTTATATTCCATATTTTTGTGTTTTATTTGTTTCCAGTGATGTACAAATATACAATAAAATCCAATAGCTTATTCTCGTGGTATGACTATTTAATCAAATTTAACAGACGATATTCGTTTTGTTTTCTGTTTGCTTCTCTGGCCAGTTAACAAGATACACCCTTCTCGTTGCTCGGGTTAATGCTGTGTAAAGCCATCTGATATAGTCTTCTGTTAGCATATCTTCTGTGACATATCCCTGGTCGATATACACATCTTCCCACTGGCCACCCTGAGCCTTATGGCACGTTATTGCATAGGCATATTTTATTTGCAGAGCCCCATAGTATTTATCCTCTTTAACCGCCTTGTACAAATCTCGTTTGTTTCTTAATTCCGGATAGTCTTCGCACACGCTAATAAAAAGCTGTTGCTGTTGCTCTCTGCTCAGAGCTGGAGCTTCGGTATGTAGGGTATCCAGTAGCACCACAGTGTCCAGTTCGGTTATGTTGCTGTTCTTTTCGTTGACTTCATCGTTCTCCTCTCTGTCAACAAGTTTCAAAGAGGCATCGGCAAATCTGAAACCGTACAATTCTCTTTCATTATATATACGTTGTACTATGGCCATTTCTCCATTGGCAATTAGGTCTTTGCCGTTAAGATACTTGTTTTTCGCCACCATCACCATATCTCCTCCCACTAACTCACATTCATAGTCAAAGATACGGTTGCGTATGCCCATGTTGTATACGTTGGCCCTTTTGTTGCTGCGCGTAATCACAATAGTCCCATCCTTACCGCATTGCCAATAGCTTTGTTCCAGACTTTCTAATAGATCATTGCCGGTAATCACCATCACATCGGGAAAGCCTATGCGTATGGGTGGAACATCATACCCCTCACACAGACATTGACGTAACTTTGTGGCATTCCACAATATACCTGATGAATCCACCTGTCTCACCACTTGTGTCAGTTCTGCATGTATAACATCCATACCATACCCACTCAGTTCTCTAATATCCAATGCAGGTGATTCTACTTCTCCTACAGGTGGTAACTGTGCTGTATCTCCTATCAATATCAGTCGGCAGCCGTTGCACGAATATACAAAGTGTATCAAGTCGTCCAACAATCTTCCGTCGCCAAAGACACTGCCCGATAAACCATCATTGGCAATCATTGATGCTTCGTCGACAATATACAGGGTGTTTTCTTTCAGATTAGGTGCAGCGGTGTATTTTTCTTCTCCAAATGTTTTCTGGCGGTATATATGACGATGTATGGTGCCAGCAGAACAATTGGCATATCCTCCCATCACTTTTGCAGCTCTACCTGTCGGTGCCAGTAGTACGACACGCTGTTTCAGCATCTTCATCGTCTTTACCAATGCTCCAACCAACGATGTCTTGCCCGTTCCTGCATATCCTTTTAAAAGAAATAGTGAATCTTCATTTCGTCCGAGAAGAAATTTGCACCATAAGTTTATCACATATTCCTGCTCTTCTGTGGGAACATGTGCGAAGTTTTCTCTTATCAACAGCCCTAAATCTTCACTTATCATAAAACTTTGATAAAAAAAGAAGTAAAAATATCGTTAGTTGGATTCTTTTTCTTAACTTTGCGATGCGAATGTACAAAAATAAAATGAAATAGCAGACATGAAAAAAGTTATTAATCTAATTTTGGGTGTGTGTGTATTATTATTGGCAATTATCTGCTGGCGTAGTATTCAGGACACCATCGATTTCGATGCAGAGGTTGCTTATCGTGAGGCTCAGGTAAAGGCTCGCCTTCTTCAGATTAAGGATGCCGAAGAGGCTTACAAACAACAGCACCCCGAAAGTGCTTATTGTGCAGATTGGGATGTTTTGATTGATTTCGTTAAGAACGGTAAGTTGCCTGTTATCGTTAAGGAAGGTGTTCTTTCTGACGAGCAGATGGAGAAAGGTCTTACTGAAGCTAAGGCTGCAGCCATCATCAATAGCGGTGATGCTAAGGCAATTGCCGAATATAAGCTTGAAGGTTTCCGTCGTGATACCACTTGGGTGTCTTTGAAGGATAGCTTGTACAAAGGTCTCAACCTCAATTTTGATTCACTGCGCTATATTCCTTTCTCTGCTGGTGATACATTTGAAATCGTTGCATGTCCTAATACAACAAAGAGTGGTTCTATCATTCAGGTTATGGAGTGTAACGCTCCTATTGCAAGCTACCTGAAGGGTATGGGCAAACTCGGCGACAGAATGATTAAGAACACCATGGTCGAGGCAGAAGAAATGGGTAAGTATGCTGGCTTGAAGATTGGTGAGGCTGGTAATGGTTGGAATAACAATGCCGGTAACTGGGAATAAATCATTATTAAATTATAGTCTATCCATCCGTCTTTGTACGGATGGATTTTCTTTTCTTGTATATAGCCTCGGCTCTTCTCAACTTTTGTTGCAGGAACATTTGCACTGCCAGCCCGATGAGACTTTGCCAGAGGCTTTGGTTCGTGGTTTGCAGCTGCCCCGTATTCGTGGTCGTCATTACGAAAGGGTAGTGTTGTATTCCACCTCGCCAAGTACACGTGTTCCCTTAGACGAGTTTCGTCGCGAGGATATGTTGGCAGTTTATCGTCTCACATTTAGTGGCATGTCGCCCCGACCCGAAGATATGTTCTTTCAGGTTGTTCCATCCCTTAATGTCGTTGAGATATTCACTTTGCCCAAATCCGTGGCAGATGCTCTAAAATTGCACTATCCCAGCGCCATTGTTCAGGGATTCAATGGAACTATCCTTTCTCGAGTAGCCGAGATGCAACAGGGTAGCACATTGCCAGTCAGCATACATGCTGTAATAGTAGAAGGGGGAATAATGATAATAGTTCTCCGTCACGGTCATCTGCATTTTGCCAACGTCTTCCGTGCTGCAGGCAATGCAGATAAACTTTATTTCATACTTTATGTGTGGAAGACACTTGCTTTGGACGCATGGCACGATTCTTGCGTTCTTTATGGTGCAGACGAAACATTGTACGAAGACCTTTGTCAGTATTTGGCACATGTAGATATGCACCAACTATCTATTTAGAGTATGGGTGATGGGGAGCAGTCAATAGGCAACCTTCAACGATTATTGGACATTTCTTCATGGATTTTCTAAGCTCTACACACTCAACATAAAACTTTCCACTACCACCATCACTAATCATTAAACGTTCATTATGCGTGTCATAACGGGTAAATACAAAGGACGCCATTTCGACATACCACGAACTTTCAAGGCGCGTCCTACAACAGATTTTGCAAAAGAGAATCTTTTTAATGTGCTTAATTCCTATATTGATTGGGAGAAGGAACCTGTGGCATTGGATCTCTTTGCAGGAACAGGAAGTATTACGTTGGAACTTCTTTCTCGTGGTTGTTCCCGTGTCATCAGTATAGAGAAGGATCCCTTGCACTTCAAGTTTATAAAAGAGTTTATCGATAAATTGCAAGACCTCTCAGCTGTGCCTGTCAAGGGCGATGTCTTTAAATATATATCACAATGTCGTGAACAGTTTGATTTCGTCTTTGCCGATCCCCCCTATGTGTTGAAGGAAATCCCAGAACTGCCTGATATGATACTGGAGCGTAATCTTTTGCGTGAGGGAGGTCTTTTGGTTCTCGAGCATGGTAGGGACCACGACTTCAGTCAGCATCCCCGCTTTGTTGAACACCGTCATTACGGTAGCGTCAACTTCTCGTTCTTCCAGTAAAAGTATCATGCTATATAAAAACGATTCAGCCATATGGGATTGACCATATGGCTGAATCGTTTTTATTATTGCTGGCAATCTTGTGATTGCCTATCTTTTTACCATGGGCGCATGCCACCACCCATACCACCTGGAGGGGGACCGTAGGGGCGACCTCCGCCACCGCCAGGACCTCTGCCTTCGGGACCACGTCTTTCCTCGCGAGCTCCCTTGCCACCAAGCAGGTTCAGACGGTATGAAACACGGAGCATTACGTATGAATATATCGCATTTGTGTACGAGTCTGTTCGTGATGTCGCAGAGATAGAACGTGAGATGTTGCTGCGTTCGCCCAGGATATCATACCAGTGGGCGCTCACGATGAGGTTCTTCTTCTTCAGGAAGGTATGTTGCAAACTGGCGTTCCAGATGAGTTCTGTTGTGTTCATGCTCGCGTCGGCATAGCCGCGTCGGTAATTGGGACCGATGTCGGAACGCAGCGTCGTACCCCATGGTGCTGTGATGGTGAAGTTGCCTCCGTAGTTGAAGTTCCATGAGTCCATATTGGCCTTGGTGTTCTCCTCGTTGCGGGCATGCTGGTAGTTGAAACTACCGTTCACGCCAACCTCGATTGAACCAGTCTCACCCCATTCTGTACGATAGGTGAATCTTAGGTTGGACCCCACGCCAAGATTCCTTGTAGTGGCCTTGTTAAGCTGCCCGTTGGCAAGGGCGTTGCTGAACAGGGCCTGCATGTCTTCCACAGTCTCCGGTGTCTTCAGTCCATTCATGGCCGAGGATATATAGCCCACGTTGTTGGAGTAGCGGATGTTGGAGTGCAGGTTCATAGAGAAGTGCTTAGCCGTATCCAGTGCGGTGTTGAAACCAATGTTGGCAGAAGTATTCCAGTTGCCGTCTATGTTCATGGGACGGCTATATCTGTTACCCGTTTCTGCATCGTAGATTGTGGCAGACGACACGGAGCGGTCGGTGGTTGAGTACGAAGCACCTGCCGACCAGTTCATATGCTGTTCAGTGTACGAACCATTGTAGTTCATGTTCACGTTGTTTGTCCAACTGCTCTCCAGACCGGCATTACCTATGCTCACATACTGAGGGTTGCTGTTGTCCATCACCTCAATCAGACTGGTCATACTGGGTTGTGACATGCGTCCGTTGTAGCGGAACTGCAACTGGCTGCCCTTATTTATCTTCCAGCGTGCATGTATTCTCGGTGCCCAGTTGAATATGTTGCGCACAATGGTCGTGTCAATGTGGTTTTTCTCATAATCCATGTGCGTGGTCTGGGGCTGGAAGGATGCACCGAAGTTGAAACGCAGTTCCTGCTCGTTCTCAAACTTGCGTGTATAACGCAACAGGAGTTGTGCATCATGGTTGTACTCGTTGTATGTGGCATACTGCGAGTTCTCCCTGTTCAGCAACCAGTTCAGAGTGTCCAGTCCAGGGATGTATCCCATGTAGATCTGTTCAGGAGTCAATGGCATGTAACCAGAAATTTCGGGATGCTCGTCCAGCAGTTTATGCAAGTCATACATGGAACGGTTGCTGTCCGAGAAGCGGTACTGGAACTGGTAGCTACCTTGCAGGTTCATATGCTGTGTCAGAGGTTCGGTATAGCTCAGACGTGTGTTGATGTTCCAGTTGGTGCTTGGACTTTCGTTGAAACGGTTGGTGTAGGTCCTGGAATCTGTCTTATAGTATTTGATGTCGGATATGTTCCAGGACTTGCTTCCCGAGTTGGAGTAGTTGCCGTTCAGGTTCAAGGTTATGTTTCTGCCAGGCTTGCCCAAACGACGGTTTATTTGGAACGAACCATTTGCGTTGTTGGAAGCATTGCGCGACATGCTGTTGTTCACGTTGCTGTTAACCAGTATGTCCTCATATACTTGATGGTCATTCATACCGTCGTTGTCGGTATCGATGGAGTCGTTGAACTCTGTTAGAGGATTTTCCATGCCTTCCTCGTATGGGTCTGCGTCAAATGTAACGGAACGACTTTCCGAATCCGATCTGCCCTCCGAGTGCGAATATGCAGGACGGAAGATGATGTTTGTCATGGAGTCGGGCATCCATTCCACAAACAGGTCGGTATTGAATCCCCAATTCAGGCTCTCGCTCGAACTCATGGAGTTGCTCCATGTGCTGCTTGCTCCCAGCAGGAAGGTCTCCGAGTTGCTCTTTGAGTAGTTCTCGCGGAAGGAGCGGTTTGCTCTTACGCTACCGCCCAGTTTCAGCAATCCTGCCTCATAGGGGCGCTTGCCGTTTTCCCATGCTACGTTCAGGCCGCCCATCTGGTTCGACACGATGCCACCGCCGTTGCTTGAGTTGTCGGTATTTGCAAAGAGTGCAAACTGCAGGTCGTCCAGTATTCGCATTACGTTCAGTCTACCGGTATATCTGTCCTGTGTACCATAACCGCCTTCCAAAGTCACCAACCAGCCTTCTTTCATGCCCTTCTTCACGGTCAAGTCCAGTACAGCTTCCTCCTCACCGTCGTCAATACCAGTCACACGGCTGTAGTCACTCTGTCTGTCATAGGCTTTGATGTTCTTCACCATTTTTGTGGGGATGTTCTTCATGGACAGCTTGGTGTCGTTTCCGAAGAATTCCTTTCCATCCACCATGATTCTCTTGATGGTCTTGCCGTTGTGTGTGATGGTACCATCCTCTGCTACCTCCACGCCGGGCAACTTCTTTACCAGTTCCTCCAGTACGGCACCTTCGGGCAAGCGGAAGGCATCGGCATTGAACACAAAGGTGTCCGCCTTCATTTCCACCTGTGCTAGTCGTGCCACCACATTGGCTTGTTGCATCAACTTGGCATCTTCTTCCATAACAATGGGGCCGACACTAGTCTTTTCTTCTTTTGCTTGTAGTGTCAAATCTTTGTATATGGTCTTGTAACCTATATAACTAACTCGAAGGATATATTTTCCTCCTTTCTTGGGTGAGATGGTGAACCAACCGCTTGTGTTTGTTGCGGCACCAGTAACCTGAGTACTGTCTTTCGGGTTCAGTAGTACGGCAGTGGCACCAGGCAGTGCTTCGCCATTGGTCTTCTCCGTTACCTTGCCAGTCAAGGTAATCTTTTGTGCCAAAGCCTCATTAGGGCATAACCACAACAGTAAAACTGCTATGGGCAATAAGATAAATTTTCTACTCATGATAGAGGTAAATATAATAATAGGTGTTTTTATTCTTTTTATGTAGACACTACCTTTATAAAAAGGTTTAATGGCAATTGATATTTTTTACACCTTGTCGATGTTGGATGTTAGACGCTCAGCTTTCCCTGTAATAGTCCAACATTTCTTCTATCTCTTGTTCCGTGGCAGTCTGATTTATGCGTATGTCGCCGATGCCCCCCAATAAGGTGAAGTTTATGTTACTTCCTTGGTTCTTCTTGTCGTGGCGCATAAAGTTGTAAAGCATCTCATAATGTTTGCAATCGTAGTGGAACTTACCATAACGCTCTTTTATGTATGCCTCCATCTGGTGCAACCTGTTGGCAGGGAAACCGCATTTCTTGGCACTCAGATAAAGTTCCATTACCAGTCCCCATGCCACGGCATATCCGTGAAGCACAGTTCTTCCCTCCTGCAATGCCAGACTCTCTATAGCGTGTCCAGCAGTGTGACCAAGGTTCAAAGCCTTGCGTATGCCTTTTTCTGTTGGGTCTTGCTCTACAATCTCTTCTTTGATACTTACGCTTTTGGCAACGAGATGCTGTAGTGTCTTATAGTTGGGTTGAGCAATGTCAAAATGCAACAATTCTGCCCAATGCTCTTCGTTGCTAAGCAGACCATGTTTCAGCATTTCGGCATATCCGGATAAAAGATTCTCATGGTCCAGAGTGCGGAGAAATGTGCTGTTTAGAATCACACTTCCTGCACAATTGAATACGCCAATCTCATTTTTAAGACCTCCGAAGTTTATTCCAGTCTTTCCTCCCACCGATGCATCCACCTGCGACAACAATGTCGTAGGTATGTTTATATATGCCATTCCCCTCTTGAAGGTGCTGGCTGCAAATCCACCCAGGTCTGTCACCATGCCTCCTCCAAGGTTTATCATCAGCGAATGGCGTGTGGCTCCACCCTGCTGCAATGCAGTCCACACATAGGCAAGGGTTTCCAATGTCTTTGCCTCGTCTGTCGGAGCTATGGTTATTGTCTGTGCCTCTCTTGTGAACTCAAAGTTTTGTATCGTAGGCCAGCACAATTGCAAGGTGTTTGTGTCTGTGAGAACGAAGAGCTTGTCGTAATCAACTCCTTCCATGGCTTTTGCCATACAGCTCTCAATGTCTTCGTCTATGATTATGTTCTGTTTCACAAAGTGAATAACTTAAGGTGGGTTCTATAAATTGGTTCAAAAGTTTGCTTGATAAATTCTCTTGCTTCGGTTCTTGTTGCATAACCTAAAGCGGATACACGGAACCAGCCTTAAGCTTTAATAATGTCGGCACCGCGATAATAGAATTTCAGGATTTCTTGATAGGGATATCCTTGTTGCCCCATCACTGCAGCACCTATCTGGCACATACCCACACCATGCCCCCATCCTTTACCGTTTAGTCTGAATCCGGCAGGAATGTTGCTGTTCTCTTCATAATATGGTTCTGCCTCGAAAGCACTGGACAATAAGTGCGACTCGCTGAGCGCACGTCGTATCTCCAGTTCTTTACCGATAGTCATCGTATGTTCTGTCCCGACAATCTTCAACTTGCTCAGGTGTCCTCCAGGACCACGTTCAACGGCATTCAGTGCAACTACCTTGCCAAAATCTACTCCAAGTCGCGATTTCAATAGTTCGCACATGTCATTCTGTGTAATTTCCACTTGCCAACGATAGAAATCTGTTGTTTCCTGATCATACTTGTTCAGCACTCTTGCCAATAGTTCCTTGTCTTGAGTGTTACAGTAGGGATCCTCTACACTTTGCAGATATGGTTTCTCCACATCCTCCCATGCATACTTGAATTCTTCTGTTCTGCCACCGCAGCATTTGGAAAAGCGTGCATCGCAAATCTCACCATCGTACATGAGAATCTCTCCTCGTGTGCTTTCCACAGCCTCTCTGGCTTGTGGGTTTGTAGTGCGTGTTATACCTTGGTATCTTTGGCAGTGGTCATCGGCACATACGTCAAAAATGGTGTGGTCCTCTCTGTCGTGCCAGCGTATTATCTCCTTGTCAGTTTTCGTAAAGGTAAAGAACGACTGGTTTTTCTCTCCCAAGTTCTTGCGTTTCTGTATTTGTGCCAATAGCCAGCTTCGGCTTATAACTGCAGCCGCTTTCATAAACTCCATGGGGCAATCGGCATTCATCTCGCTTGAAATAACGCTTGTAAGATAGTCCTCTACCGACAAAACGTTTATTGCCACAATCTTGTCCTCGTGTACCACTAATCGTAATATGCCTTGGAATGACTGTGTCTCCTGTCTCTCCCAGTGGAACTGTACACCTATAGTTACATTATGTAGCGAGAAACTGGGCTTTGATTCGTTTTTCTCAGTATGCGGACGGAAGGTGAGGTCGCGATATAATTGTCCATTCCATCGTATGGAACCATCCTCCAGCACAACCTCTTGCTCTCCGCTTACAGTCATTCCTTTGGCACAATATTTGCCATTGATGTTAAAGCGAATCTTGGTATCACTCATTATGCCTACTGAAACTTCCGTGTCTTCTTTCTGCTCGTAGCCCGACAGGCATGCAGCCTTGTTGTCATCTACTTCTGTCTCTATGACGTTTTCGCACTTTGGCGCATCGGTCAGGCATTCGATAATAGGTAGCAGTTCTTCCTTCGACAGTGTCACTTCCTTCAGTATTTCTGCCATATGCTCGGCAGTAATCTTGCGGAAATCCTCTTCTCGTGGCGTTATCATCAGTCCACCCATATCCAAGGCACCAGGCGAAACAAGTATTTTCTCCTCTCCTTCTGCGTAGTAACAGTCAGGACGGTGTTTTTTTCTGGGGAAGATTAGAGTCACTATCTCGTCTTCTCTGCCAATGCCACCTTCTTGTCTCCACGAGATAAGGTTTATTCTTGGTTCGCTTTCATTATCTATTATAGGCAATGCCTTGTATAGACGTTGGCATAATATGCTATCTGTCTCTGATGGCAAACTGCGTATCACAAATACCGGACATGCATAATTTTCCAGTAAGAACAATCCGCACCCATCGCTATTGTTGCCAGCCTCGTGCATAGAAACAGTCTGCGCACCAGTTAATGGGTATATCTTTGTCAAGTAGTTTTCATACACCTTCCAGTCCCTCTCTATGGGTACTATTCCCCTCTGCCCTGCTTGTAGATGCATGTGGTCGGGGCACGAAGCGCCACACATGGGACCATTGTAGAAGATAATCTGTTTGGGCATGGTCCATGCCATATGTCGCATAGTGCCAAAGTGCGACCATATAGACTGTGGTGTGTGTCGCCTTGATGGTATGGTAAAGTGTTGTGGCAGGATGGGGTAGGGGTTGACCAAAATCTGGTAGTGCTTCTCCATCTTCAGAGCATGTTGTTCCTTGGGTCTGTTGTGGTCGCACAAGAAACATGGGCGTGCCTTGATATCTTTTTGGGCAATGCTTGCTCCAGTGGATACAATACGTGCAGGGTTCCATTGTGCTACAAGGTGATTCTCCGACAAACCATGATTTCCGGCATTTTCTTCCTCGGCATTTCGTAGACATAGTTCCTTGGTCTGCACCTTTTCGAGATCGGCATAACTCTTTCTGGCAAACTCCCATTCTGCCAATTCGTTGTGGAAGAAGTTTTCTACCTCATCCTCGTTGACCTCATGTTGCCACAGTGTGTTGAGCAGAATACGTGCCTCAATCTCTTGTGTGCGTAAGTGATCCTTGTAGGTATTGTTGCGGTTTATCTTGTCCTGACTCAGTGCCGCGTCGCTATTGCCTTCCCATCTGCGACACAGATACACCTCGTCGTATATGCGCCCGATACGATATCGACGACTTATCATCAATCCCAAGGCATAGTCCTCGCCATAACTGGTATTTGGTATCTGCAATTTTCTCAATACAGGTGTGTAGAATGCTCGAGGTGCTCCCAGCCCGTTAATTCTTAGGGCATTGTTTCTGCCATTCTGAGGAGTCCATTCTCTGTGGTCGATGAGTCCGGGGGGGAGGGTTTCCAGTTGGAAGTTGCACATTCTGTAACTTCCTATCACCATTGCAGCATTCTCTTCAAAGAACATATCCACCATCCTTTGCAAGGTGTCTTCACTGCTATAGAGGTCGTCGCTGTCCAGCTGTACCACAAAGCGTCCCACCCTTTCATCGTGTACGGCCATATTCCAGCAACCACCTATGCCAAGGTCGTTTCTGCTTGGTATTATATGTATCACTCTGGAATCGTGGGTATAACGCTCAATGACTTCCGTTGTGCCGTCGGTAGAACCATTGTCAACGACCATTAGATTGAAGTCAAATGTAGTTTTCTGCATCAAGACACTCTCTATGGCATCGGCAATGGTTCGCACACGATCCCTGACAGGAATTACCACTGTGGCTTCAACATGGAAATTGCCACTCTCCTCAAAGTTTATTGTGTCAAATTCTCCGGCATGCAGATATGCGTTGATGGCTCTCAGATGCCTGGTACATGCTCTTTCCAGTTCCACCTGACGTGCGCGGTTTCTGGGGTCAACATAGTCAAACTGCTTTTGTCCCGACAATCGTGTGTCTCTCTCCACCTCGGTGTATAGAAACTCCTGTACATGTACGGGTAGTTTTTCTCTGGAGAGGAATAATCTTAGGTCATATAGTGCAGCATACTGATAGCGGTGCAGGTTGCTCTGCTCTACATAACGTTTCAATCCTTCTGTCTTTATCAGTAATAGACTGCCCATTTGGAAATCATCCCTGACGCTGCCCACTTGATAGTCTATCAGAGGCATTGCATTGCGTTCTCCGTTGGGTAAAAGGATATAATGATCGGCATACAACATCAAGGCATCATGGTCGTGTGCTATTACCAACATACGGTCCAATGCATGGTAGCCTAGTTGCAGTGTGTCGAATTTCGTATACAGCAACACGTATTCTGCTGTTGCTGTATCTGCTATGTATTTAATTGTTTTTGTGCTACCAATACCTTCTGCTAAATGAAAGATATTGGCGATATTCTTCTCGTTTCTTAAGGCTGTTGCCGTTGCTACGTTTTGCTGTTCTTCACTCCAGGGAATAAAGCAATCTATATGTCCTTTCATGATTTTTGTATAGTTTTATGGCAAATATACAAAAAACATGTGGATTGTTACATCGATAATGACCTAAAAATGCGATATGCTTTATTAAGTGAGGTGAAAATTATATGCTATTTGTGCGTTTAGGTTGATTTCCGACTTAGTAAAAATGTAATGTCCCCCCCCAAAAAAAAACTAATCCTTTTTGTAGTTTGAGAATTTGCGTTCCAAACGTTTGCGAAGATTTTTTAATTCATGCTCATTATATTCTGGTGAGTCAAGTTTATAAGAGAAACGTTGCCACCATTCAGTGTTGCCCAAATGGGTCTTGACAGAGAAGTTACGTAACCACTCTGCTTTGCGACTATTGGACGTATTTTCATGGTCAAGAAAGAAGTATGTACCCCATACCAATATGGCGGCAATAAGTACTACAGAATATAACTGACACTGTAGGGGAGCACCCAACAGCGTAATGGTATACCACATGCCCACAACGAAAAGGTTAATGAGGATTTCTGAGAGAGCAGTAATGCTATGACTCACTCCTATTGCAACAAAAGCATGATGTAGGTGTGTCTTGTCGGGATTGAATGGGCTTTTACCTCGCATTACTCTCATTGTCATTACTCTCAAGGTATCAGCAATAGGTACTGAGAGAATTGCTACCACCATTGCCGTTGGGCATACCGAAACGCCTTTTATGTCAAAATGTGCTCCATCGTGCATGGCACACATTACAAACCAAGTCATAAGTATTCCCATTACCATTGTGCCAGCATCGCCAATAAACATTCTACTGGTATTACCAAACACGTTGTGTATGAAGAAGGGGAGCAGAGATGCTGCCATGGAGAATGCTAAGACAGAATTGATGTAGTCTTTCGAACCATAGAACATGATTCCAAAAAGCATGCAACATGTAATGCATAGACCTGATGACAAACCATTGACTCCATCAACCATATTGATGGCATTGATTATGCCTACACCAGCAAAAATTGTCAGTGGAATGGCTATCCATGTTGGAATATCTCCAATATTCCACATATTATGTAAAGAGTCAATGCTGATGTTGGATGAGAAAATAAGTCCTAGAATGACCAATATCTCAATAAGAAAACGTGCTTTAGGTGAAAGTCCAAGAATGTCGTCCATACATCCCACATATAGCATGATGCTCATTCCTAATATTAATGGAAG
This sequence comes from Bacteroidaceae bacterium, assembly GCA_017548165.1. Taxonomy (GTDB): domain Bacteria; phylum Bacteroidota; class Bacteroidia; order Bacteroidales; family Bacteroidaceae; genus Physcousia. The sequence continues at coordinate 20,757 of JAFYMW010000115.1, read as the reverse complement.
CATGCGTGCAATGGATGTTATGTCGTTGCCAATGATCGTTGTGTTGCCGAAAAAACCGAAGAATGCGGCTCCGGCAAGTGCACCCATAATAACTCCAAAGAAAACGGCAAGACCTCCTACGACGGGGACTGGATTTTTTTGGAGCTTGCGTGCGTCAGGGTTGTCAACCAAATTCTTTTCCTTTGCAATCTTGAGTATTTTGAAATAAATCCAGTTTACAGCAAACAAAGAAACTATTGCTGACAATAATATCATAATAAGTGCATACCAGTTCATAATAATCCGTTTAATGAGTATTACATATTTTTACACACGTTTATGTGTTTTTTTTGCTATTTGGCATGACAAATATATAAAATTGTCGTGATTATAACAAATAAAAATGATTACAAATCGTATTGATGTGTGCGATTGATAAAACCGTATAGCACTTTATGGCATATTTTTAGTGATGAGACGTATATTTTGATTGTGCCAACACGCAATTGGGTTTGTAGAATGGTTATTAAATAGATTCTAATCTTACATAAGCCAAAGTGAGTATAGGTATACTAACGAAGCAGGGATGGCGAGGAGGCTACTATCAAAACGATCAAGCATGCCGCCATGACCGGGGAGGACATTGCCGCTATCCTTGATGCCAAGCTGGCGCTTGATCTGGCTCTCTACAAGGTCGCCCCAAGTACCAAAGACTGCAACAACAAGACCAAATCCCATCCATTGGAGAAGGGTAAGGGATGGTTCGAAATGCGAAATGACAGCACCGGCTGCAATCGCAAGAACAAAACCTCCAATGCTTCCCACCCAAGATTTCTTAGGTGAAATACTAGGGAAGAGTTTGTATGGAATCTTCTTGCCAAGAAGGGAACCGACACAATATGCTCCTGAATCGCTGGCCCACAGGAATATAAAAATAGCAAGAGGATACATCAGGGCATACTCAACCATATCGTTTGAGTATGGAATAAAGGCTATGACATTGAGCAGAGCGAAGGGAAATGCCACATAAAGTTGTGACATCATGGTAAATGCCCATGACTGAAGAGCTGACTGTCTGCCGAAATACAGAGGAGAAACAAGCAGATAGATGAATATGGCAACATAGGGCAAGAATAACACTACTGCCGGAACCATTAGTATTTTGTTGAAACCACAATTGTATGCAAAAAAAGCAAAATACAGGAATATGCTGGCTACGGTACACATGAAGGTATTGACGCGCACTCCCTCTTGCTGATTAACTATATTACAGAATTCCAAAGTAGCAAGACCAGAAACTACTGTAAAAAGTGCTCCAAAACTGAAAGGGCTGTAAATGATAGCGCCGACCAATACGGCAACAAATGCTATACCTGTTATGGTACGAAGGACGAAATTGTTCATGTTTATTCTTTTAGTCTCTTAGTGGGCATTTAATATGATGCAAATTATAAAAATGTCGACGTTAATCTGTTAGAGTTTTTCGCTTCCCATTTCCGCATCTTCGTTTTGCGTTTCGAGAAGTTCTTCAGTACGACTTGTCCAAGGACGCTTGCCAAAAATATTTTCAACATCCTCGGCAAAGATGACTTCACGATCCTGAAGTATTTGAGCCAACTGAGCATGACCTTCGTGCTTCTCGGAGAGCAAAGCTTTGGCACGAGCATACTGCTCGGCTATCATGCGTTGAACCTCAGAGTCTATCTGGCGAGCAGTGTCCTCGCTATATGGGCGCTGGAATTGATACTCGTCATTGTTGTAATAGCAGAGATTGGGTAATTTTTCACTCATACCCAAATAGGCTATCATACTATAGGCCTGCTTTGTGACGCGTTCCAAATCGTTCATTGCACCAGAAGATATATGGCCAGTGAAAAGTTCTTCAGCAGCACGTCCACCAAGAGTAGCACACATCTCGTCGAGCATCTGTTCCTTGGTAGTAATCTGGCGTTCCTCGGGCAAATACCACGCAGCACCGAGGGCGCGACCACGGGGCACGATGGTAACCTTGACAAGTGGATTGGCATAGCGTAGGTGCCAGCTGACGGTAGCATGACCTGCCTCATGGAGGGCGATAGTGCGTTTCTCCTCCGAGGTCATAACCTTAGTCTTCTTTTCCAAACCGCCAATAATACGATCTACGGCAGCAAGGAAGTCATCCTTGCTTACGGTTGTGTGTCCATGACGTGCTGCTATGAGAGCAGCCTCGTTGCACACATTGGCAATATCTGCACCCGAAAAACCGGGGGTTTGACGAGAGAGGAAGTCCAGATCAAGATCATCTGCCTTTTTAATGGGACGAAGGTGTACTTCAAAAATGGCACGGCGCTCATTGACTTCGGGGAGGTCTACGTGTATCTGGCGGTCGAAACGACCAGCACGGAGTAGAGCCTTGTCAAGAATATCGGCGCGGTTGGTGGCAGCAAGGATGATAACACCGCTATTGGTACCAAAGCCGTCCATTTCGGTGAGCAATTGGTTGAGGGTATTCTCGCGTTCATCATTGCCGCCTGTGATGTTGTTTCTGCCACGAGCGCGACCCACGGCATCTATCTCGTCGATAAAGATGATACAAGGACTCTTTTCTTTAGCCTTTCGGAAGAGGTCACGAACACGACTGGCACCAACGCCAACAAACATCTCAACGAAATCTGAACCACTCATGGAGAAGAATGGTACATCTGCCTCACCTGCAACGGCCTTGGCGAGGAGAGTCTTACCTGTTCCTGGAGGGCCTACAAGGAGAGCGCCTTTGGGTATCTTGCCACCCAGTTCGGTATACTTTGCAGGATTTTTAAGGAAGTCAACAATTTCTTGTACCTCCTGCTTTGCACCATCCTGACCAGCAACATCCTTGAAGGTAACTTTTGCTTCACCCTTCTCAACGAGACGAGCACGACTCTTTCCTACACTGAAGATACCCATAGGGCCACCGCCCTCGCCATTGGAAGAACTGCCACCGCTCATTCTGCGCATGATAAATATCCAGAAGAATACAAGCAGGAGCATGGGGGCAATGTTGAGCAGGAAGCTCCACCAAGGAGATTCTTCGGTATGTTCGTAACGTACATCACCAGTGAAATTGCCATTGGCGCGTTCTGCTTCAAGAAACTCGTCAAGTTTGTCGGAACTGGGGTATTGAGTGATGACAGATGGTTTCTGTCCCTTGAAATCGTTGTTGCCAGGAAATACGTCGCGATAGTGTTCGGGGGTGAGCTCCATCGTTGCTGTTCCCTTTGCCTTGTCAGCGAGGAGTTCTTTGCCATATCCCTTGCGGACATAGTTCTGGAACTCAGTATAGCTTACCTCTTTGGTAGAAGAGGGAGTTAGGGATTCGCTATCACCTGTTATGAAAAGAAAGCCCAATACTGCAAGGATAATGATGTATATCCATGTGAAGTTAAATGTTGGCTTCTTTGGTGTATTGTTGTTATATGCCATCTGTTAAATCCTATAATTAATCCAAATCTGGTATTGATGTAAGATCGGCATCTGCCCATAGATGCTCGATATCGTAAAACTCGCGTTCTTCGGGGAGGAAAATATGCACTATGACATCAGCATAGTCCATAGCCACCCAATTGCTATTGCGTAGACCATCAACAGCCAAAGGGCGTGCTCCACACTCCTCACGAGCCTTCTCGCCAACACTCATGGCAAGTGCGTGAACTTGTGTAGGACTTCCACCTTGTGCAATGACAAAATATCTGCAGATGGTGTCTTCTATCTTGGACAAGTCAACGACAACTATGCCACGACCTTTTTTGTCCTGAATGCCTTCGATTATGGAATCGAGTAATTTATGTTTTCCTTGTTTATACATTATTAATTTATATTTGAGCCTCAAAGGTACAACTTTTAGGGCGCGCCAACAAAGAATTGATAAGAATTGAGATTTTTTTTCACATTTTTTTGCTCAAAAGTTTGGACATGTAAAAAAAACGCCATACCTTTGCACTTGCAAACAAGGAACAACGCCACATCGTGGCAAACTTGTAACAAAAATATTGATTGGGCTATGGTGTAATGGTAACACTGCAGATTCTGGTCCTGCCTTTCCTGGTTCGAGTCCGGGTAGCCCAACATAGAAAGAGGATTTGTTTATAACAAGTCCTTTTTTCTTTTTATCAAGCATCTTATGTCATGAAGATTTATATTTTTAATCCCGAGAACGATATGGCTCTTGCTAATGGGACGCCTGGCTATACTCCGCCAACCAATATTCGAATATATCGCAAGCAACATTGGAATTTTCCTAAAATCTGGGCCGAAGAGGGTGATGTGGTTTGGGATGGTGAGAGCAGTCTAGCAACCTATTTCTCCGAGGGTATAGAGGCTCCGGAAATAGTTCCCTGGGGCTGGTCACCGGCTTTGGTGCATGAATTGGAACTTGCCGGAGTGCCCCGACGTTATATGCCAGACAATGAGATGCTTGCTAAACTGCGTCTTCTGTCCAGTCGTGTATCTACTGTACCTGTCCAGCAATCTTTGGGTATAGATGTGCGCGTATGTTATAATATAAAAGAGGTGGAGCAGTGTCTAGATTTATGGCATCAGGTGATGATGAAATCGCCATGGAGTAGTAGCGGCAAGGGGCTTATGCAGACCGATAATGCCAACTGGCGAGGATGGGTGCAGCGTATCCTTCGTCTGCAGGGCGCGGTTGTTGTAGAGCGCCTTATTATGGATAAGAAGCAAGACTTTGCTATGGAGTTTTGGATTGATGAAGAGGGAGTGAGGTATCAGGGAATCAATGTTTTTCATACCGATGCCCATGGACATTTTGTTAGCAATGCCAATGACGTGCCTTTAGATGCGGAAGAGTACATTTCTTCAATGCTGCATTCTCCACGGGTATTGACGGAAACTCGTGACTTTTTCCTGCAACATCTAAAACGCATGGCCCCTTGGTATAGAGGTTCTGTTGGTGTTGATATGCTCGTCACTGCACCCTCAGAGCTCCATCCTTGCATAGAGATAAATTGGCGCATGACTATGGGAATGGTCTCCTTTCTTACCTCTGCGAATCTTGATAGGTGATAGCAGTCAGGCTATAATTTCTTTGTTTTCGAACAGTAGGCCTTCAGTATAAGAGCTTCCGTCAAATGCTATACTATGCTTCCGCTTTTGTTCTACTATCAACAAGGTCTTGTTGTTAGTGCAACAAATTTTGTTGATAGTACAACAAAAACTTATCTCTACTGAGAGTATTTTTATGCATCCTATTGTTGCATGGAATGGTTTTGTGAGAAGTCGGTAAACGAAAATAGGAGGAAAACAAGCAGTTTTCCTCCTATTCTATTGTTGGTATGTAATCCGTTATTCTTTCATCTTCTGTGCCATGATGGCGAGCTCGGCTTTGAGGGCCTCAACCTTTTTCTGCATTTGGTCAACGAGGGAGTTGCCCTTCTTGGATGAGGCAGTGAGGAAGCCGATGTTGTTTTCGTAGGTGCGTATTTCTGTCTGCAACTGTTCGTAGATGCGTTGCATGCGCTGACGATCGCCACCAGCAACTTCCTGAATCTTCTGGAAGCGTCCTGCAGCGCGAGCCTGAATACGAGCACCACGTGCGCGGTCGTATAGCTGGTCGCATATTTGACGATATTGTGCATAGGCCTGATCCTTTTCCTTGAAGGGGACGTGACCTACTGCATTCCATTGTGCCTGCAATTCCTTTACCTCGTCAAGACTAATATTGCCCTCAATATCGAGTAATACCTGGAGCTTTGCAGTAATTTCCTGCTTCTTCTGTAGGTTCAGCTTCTGTATGTCGCGCTCACCGCTATTGGCTTGCTTCTTGGCATCAAAGAATGTATCGCATGCTGTGGTAAAATCTTTCCACAACTGGTCGCTATACTTGCGAGGTACTGGACCTGTTGCCTTCCATTCCTTTTGTAGAGCAACAAGAGCATCTGTAGTGGCACGCCAGTCGGTGCTGGTGCTTAGTTCTTGGGCCTTCTGTACAAGGGCTTTTTTCTTTTCAAGATTTTCTGCCTGACCGTCCTTGATGTTCTTGTAGAACTCCGCCTTGCTGGTGAAGAACTTGTCGCATGCCTGTCTGAAACGCTCGAAGATGGCACTATTCTGCTTTTGTGGAGCATAGCCGATGGTGCGCCATTGTGCCTGGAGGTCGAGAACCTGCTTTGTAAGTGCTTCCCATTCTATCTTCTTGTCCTGAGATTCTGTTTGCTGGAGCAATGCTTCTACCGCTTCGCAGAGGGCAGTCTTCTGTTCCAAGTTCTCTGCCTCGCGAGCCTTGATGCCTTCGAAGTGAGCCTGATGACGCTTGTTTATTTCTGTAGATGCGTTCTTGAAACGTGTCCATAATTCTTCGCGAAGGTCGCGCTCTACAGGACCAGTTTCCTTCCACTGCTGGTGAAGGGCTTGTAATTGTCCGAAAGCGCTGATTACATCCTCTACACTAAGCAAAGCCTCTGCCTTTTCGCAAAGGTCGGTCTTTGTTTCGAGATTTTTACGGAAATCATAGTCGCGCATCTCATGGCCAAGCTTTAGAAGATCATAATATTGCTCGGTATAGAGTTGGTAGTTCTTCCATATCTCGGTGCTCTGTTCTGCTGGAACCGAACCGATTTCTTTCCATGCCTGTTGCAATTGCTTGAATTGCTCAAAATTTGCACCTGCCTCTTCGGGTGTTGTTGCCAATTGCTGAATCTGTTCCAATATGGCAGTCTTGCGCTGAAGGTTGTCTGCGCGCTCCTCTTGTATACGAAGCTGTTCGGCAGCACGGCGTTCGCGAATAGTCTGCATGGCCTGACGGAAAGTCTCTTCCTGCGGGTCCATCACAGGAACATAGGCTGCAGGGTCGCCTCCTTGTTCGAGGTATTCCTGACGTGCTTGCTGTAGTGCCTGATTGTGATAACGATAGAATAGCTGTTTGAGCTGTTCTACATCATTTTTCTCGGGGATGAGTTCTGCTTGTGCCAATTCCTGAGCACGTGCCACAACTTCCTCCTTGTTAGTGAGCTGTATATTTTCTATATTTTCCATAATCTTTATATGACGATTCGCGATGAACGTTTAGGGTTTAGAGAGTCGCTGCGCTCTGGTTTAATGCTTTTCCGTTTTTGCCTTTCTGTTCGTTAAATCCACTTCTTGTGTCGGAAGAACCACCAGAACAACAATGTGATGATGATGGTGAGGACTATTGCTACAGGGAAACCCCACCATGCTTTTTCCATACCGTTGATCAGGTTCATGCCAAACAGTGATGCCATTAGCGTGGGGAACATCATGATAATCGAGATGGAGGTGAGCATTTTCATGACTTGGGACATGTTATTGTTGATTAGATTGGCATACGTGTCCATTGTGGAGTCAAGAATGTTTGTGTAGATGCCTGCGGTTTCCCTAGCCTGAGCAAACTCGATGTTTACGTCTTCGATGAGATCTGCGTCTAGTTCATCGACCTTGAGCTTGAATTTTAGTTTTGACAGAAGTGTCTCGTTGCCTCGGATAGAGGTGACGAAATATGTCAGTGAGTCCTGTAGTCGTGACAATGCAATGAGGTCGGCGTTGTCTACCTTGCGGTCGAGATTGCGCTTGCTCTGGTCTATGAGAGCCTGAATTTGCTTGAGACGCTTCAAATACCATACAGCGCTGCTGAGGAACAGACGAAATACCATGTCGACAGAGTCTGTGAATCCTAAACCTCTTCTTTGCTGGTAGGTGACGAAATCTATCATCATGTTGGTTTCGAAATTGCAGACCGTGATGCAGATATCGTCCTTCATAAGGATACCCAAAGGGATAGTAGTGTAAGGGGTGCGAGAACGTACTTCCTTGACATAGGGAATACGCAAAATGATCAGTACCCAACCTTCGTCGCGGTCATAACGAGGCCGCTCGTCGGTATCGGCAATGTCGCCCAAAAAATATTCGGGTATACCCAAGGTCTTTTCCAAGAACTCGGTGTCGTCCTCGTCGGGACATGTTATCTGAACCCAACAGTTAGGCGTCCATTCTTCTATGGCTCGGAGTCCGTTTTGTGTATTCCAAAAGGTTCTCACTTTAGTACTTTTTAATGCTTATGAAGCAAAATTGCCTACAAATATATAAAAAAGTATAAAAAGAACTTTGCAAATAGCGCGTTTTTTGTTTGCTATGCGTTCTTTTTGCTTGTTTTTTATTAACGTGCCGAGGCTATGTCGTTGGTCAGTTGCACGAATTGTTCCACGGAGAGTTGCTCGGGTCGCAGTGTTCCGAACGGATGCTCGGCAGGTATGAGTCCCTTGAGTGAACCGCGAAGCATCTTGCGCCTCTGCTGGAAACTCTGCTTTACGATACGTGTGAGCAGGGCTGTGTCGCAACCAGGGTCGGTAACTCCGTTTCGTGTCATGCGGATTACGGCAGAGTGTACCTTAGGAGGAGGATTGAAGACTCCTGGAGGTACGGTAAATAGGTATTCCACATCGTACCATAACTGTACGAGCACGGTGACGATGCCAAATGCCTTGGTACCAGGTTTGGCGGCCAGACGCTCTGCCACTTCCTTCTGTATCATGCCAGTACAACAGGGAATGTAGTCCTTGTAGTCCAGCATCTTGAAGAATATCTGCGAGGAGATGTTGTAGGGATAGTTGCCAGTAAGAACGAATTGACCACCATCGAATGTATGATCAAGATGCATCTTCAAGAAGTCGTCGGCTATGATGTTGTTTTCAAAGTCGGGATATGTGCGTCTAAGATAATCCACGCTCTCTTCGTCCAGTTCCACTACCTTCAAGGGACGTGGCTTCTGCATAAGATATTGCGTCATCACTCCCATGCCAGGACCAACCTCCAATACAGGCAAGTTGGGACAGGCATCTACGGTGTCTGCTATTCGGCGTGCTATGCTCAGGTCTGTCAAAAAGTGTTGTCCGAGAAACTTTTTCGGCTTAACAAGGGCCATATATGGTATTTTTTTGTATTTTTGCATACGAAGATACGGAGATTTGATAAATGTACCAAAGAAATCCTTTTTAATTTAGTGAAGACGGCCTTAAAATATATACTTAGAATTGCTTTGCCACTACTTCTTGCTGGTGTCATTTTGCATTGGATGTACCGTGGGGTGGATTGGAGTGGAGTCTGGGAAGCTTTGGAAGGTGGCATGAATTGGTGGTGGATGTTGCTCAGTATGCCTTTCGGTGTGTCGGCTCAGGTATTTAGAGCTTTGCGATGGAATGTGGTGCTGAAACCAATGGGCGAGAAAGCCCGTTTATCCACCTGTTGCAATGGTATTTTCCTTAGTTATGCTTCTTCGCTCGCTATTCCCCGAGTGGGAGAAGTGCTTAGGTGTGGTGTACTATCTAAATACGAGGGTATCAGTTTTACGCGTCTTGTTGGTTCGGTAGTAAGTGAACGGGTTGTGGATATGTCCATGGTTTTCTTGTTTTCGCTTATAACCATGTTGACGCAGATTCCTGTTTTTCTTGATTTTTTTGACAAAACAGGTTTAAATCTTCCTGCCTTCCTTGGCAGATTTACAACTACGGGCTATTGGGTTACGGCCGTTTGTGTTGTATCGGCATGCATACTTGTCTTTTTATTGACAAAGAAGCTCAAACTGTTTTCTCGTACCAAGGTAAAGTTTGCCAAGTTGCTGGAGGGAATGATGAGTGTGGCTCGCCTTCACAATCCATGGCTCTTCTTGTTGTATAGCGTGGGAATATGGCTTAGCTATTATCTTCATTTCTATATAGCTTTCTATTGCTTTGAGTATACTGCTGGATTGGGACCTGTGGCGGCTCTTGTGGCCTTTGTGGTAGGTTGCTTTGCCGTACTAGTACCAACTCCCAATGGTGCTGGTCCTTGGCACTTTGTCGTTAAAACAGCATTGGTGCTTTATGGCGTACAGGATAATGATGCGGCTGTTTTTGCCCTCATCGTTCATACTTTGCAGACTCTGCTCACAGTGGTGTTGGGATTGTATGCTTTGGCTGCACTGGCGATGACGAGAATGGTCAACGGTGAGCCGTTAGCGGTTAGCGAAAAGGCTCTACACACTAAACTTTGAACTTTAAACATTAAATATAAAACGATAAAATATGACAATCAACGAACTTAACCCCAGAGAGATTTGGCAGAACTTCTATCTGCTTACACAGGTGCCTCGTCCAAGCGGACATTTGCAGAAGGTACAGGAGTTCTTGTTGCAATGGGCTGCCGAGCGTGGTATTGAGGCATTCAAGGACAATGCCGAGAATATTGTTATGCGCAAGCCTGCTACTCCAGGCAAGGAGAATTGCCGTACCGCGGTGATGCAGGCACATATGGATATGGTGCCCCAGAAGAGCGATGATAGCACACACAACTTCGAGACAGATCCCATTGAGACATGGGTGGATGGAGAATGGTTGAAGGCCAAGGGTACTACTCTGGGTGCCGACGATGGTATCGGTGTGGCTGCTATTATGGCAGTATTCGAGGCAAAGGACATAGAGCATGGTCCTCTGGAGGCTCTTATCACCGCCGACGAGGAGACCTGCATGTATGGTGTTAACCACCTTAGTCCCGACACTCTAAAGGGTGATATCCTGTTGAATATCGACAATGAGAATATGGGCGAGTTTGTCATCGGTAGCGCCGGTGGTGTTAACATTACTGCTACAATGAAGTATCAGGAGGTGGACACTGATGCCGAGGACATCGCCGTTAAGGTTAGCGTGACTGGTTTGCGTGGTGGTCACTCTGGTCTGGAAATTAACGAGGGCCGTGGCAATGCCAACAAACTTCTTGCTCGTATCGTGCGTCAGGCTATCCTCGACGATGAGGCTCGCTTGGCAACATGGAAGGGTGGCAACATGCGCAATGCCATTCCCCGTACTGCCGAGGCTGTGCTGACTTTGCCCAAGGAGAACCTTGACGATCTGAAGGAGTTGTGCGAGTTCTGCCAGAAACAGTTTGTCGAAGAATATCGTGGTGTGGAGCATAGCATTGAGGTGAGCATGGTGCAGGTAGACCTTCCTGCAAAGCAGGTGCCTGTGGAGATTCAGGACAATCTTGTCAGTGCTATCATGGCATGCCACAATGGTGTGTTGCGTTTCATTCCCAGCATACCTCGTGTAGTTGAGACCAGTAGCAACCTTGCTATCATAAACATCGGCGAGGGCAATGCCGAGATATTGATTTTGGCACGAAGCAGTTGCGATACCCAGTTGGAGTTCCTTCAGGAGATGATGGTATGCACCTTTGGTATGGTTGGCATGAAGGTTGAGTTTGGTGGTCAGTATGGTAGCTGGCAGCCCAACTTCGATTCTCCCATCGTTGCCAAGATGGTTGAGGTATACAAGGAGTGCTTCCAGGAGGATGCCAAGGTGGAGGTTTGTCATGCAGGTCTTGAGTGCAGCCTTATCGGTGCCTTGTATCCCAAGATGGACCTCGTAAGTTTCGGTCCCACTCTGCGCTCTCCCCACACTCCCGACGAGCGTTGCAACATTCCCAGCGTGGAGAAGTTCTGGGTGTTCCTGAAGGCATTGTTGGCAAGCATATAACGAACTGAAAACGGAAAACTGAAAGGTTAAACCTAAACTAGGAAGATGAATAATGAATGATATACGATTTTCAACTTCCCGCTTAAACAAGTTTTCCGTTTTCCGTTTTCACCTTTCCGTTTGAAAAGATGAATTTAGACGAACTATATAAGGCACGATATGTGCTCAATGGAATAATACGACGTACGGATCTGGTTCAGGCACCGCGCCTGAATCCAGATGCTGACATCTACCTGAAACCCGAGAACCTTCAAGTAACAGGTTCATTTAAGGTAAGGGGTGCTTGCTACAAGATCTCGCAACTCTCTGAAGAGGAGAAGGCGCGTGGTGTGGTGGCTTGTTCGGCAGGTAATCATGCCCAGGGTGTGGCTCTCGGTGCCACGCATGCCGGGGTGAAATCGCTGATATGCTTGCCCGAGGGCGCTCCCATCAGCAAGGTGGAGGCAACACGCAGATTTGGTGCTGACATCTGTCTGGTGCCTGGTGTTTACGATGATGCCTATCAGCATGCCCTTAAACTTCGTGATGAGCATGGCTATACATTCGTGCATCCCTTTGACGATGAGAAGGTCATTGCTGGACAAGGTACCATAGGTTTGGAACTTTTGGAACAATTGCCTGATGTGCAATGCGTCATCGTTCCTATCGGTGGTGGTGGTCTTGCCAGTGGTGTGGCATATGCTATAAAGAGTCTAAATCCCTCCGTAGAGGTATGGGGTGTTCAGGCCGCTGGTGCTCCTGGCATGTATCAGAGTATGGCAGACGGACATATAAAGTGCTTGTCTCAGGTTAGTACCGTGGCAGATGGTATTGCGGTGAAGCAACCGGGCAATCTTACCTATGACATGTGTTGTAAGTATCTTGATGGCATCGTCACAGTAACCGAGGATGAGATATGTGCTGCTATTCTGGCTATCATCGAGCAACAAAAAATGGTTGTAGAGGGTGCAGGTGCTGTGGCGGTTGCTGCTGCCATGTTCAACAAGGTGCCTATCTCTGGCAAGAAAACCATTTGCATTCTCAGTGGTGGTAATGTAGATGTAACTATACTGAATCGTGTCATTCATCGAGGTCTGGTGAAGGGCGGTCGTATCTGCAAACTGACGGTGAAATTGGAAGATAAACCAGGTCAGTTGGTGGGTGTGAGTCAGATAATCTCTTCAAAGGGTGGTAATGTTGTGAAGGTAAGTCACGAGCGTAATGATGACTCTGACCGCGTTACCGACTGCATCTTGCAGATTCGTGTAGAGACTCGTAACCAGGAACATATAGAGGCTATCTGCAATGCATTGTTGGATGCTGGTTTTGATGTCAGTTGTCAGATGTATTGAGAGTGATGACAGACACAGATGATAATGTTTAAGGCGTAAAAGCAACAAAACTAAAAATAAATTATAAAAAAAGAACTATGAATGTAATAAGCACAGACAAGGCTCCTGCAGCCATCGGTCCTTATAGTCAGGCCATCGAAGTGAATGGTATGGTATTTTGTAGCGGTCAGATACCCATCGACCCCGCTACTGGTAATTTTGTAGAGGGTGGTATACAGGAACAGACCCGTCAGGTACTGACCAATGCCTCTCAGGTTCTGGCAGCGGCTGGCACCGACCTTTCTCACGTTGTGAAGACCACTGTATTCCTCAGCGATATGGCCAACTTTGTTGCCATGAACGAAGTTTATGCACAGTTCTTCAGCCAGCCTTTCCCTGCACGCTCTGCCGTAGCAGTGAAGGACCTTCCCAAGGGTGCCTTGGTAGAAATCGAGGTTTTGGCGGTTAAGTAATTGTAGAAACTATATGGTTTTAGGGTTTCCTGGGTTGTCTCAGGAAACCCTAAACTATTAATAGGTGTCAATAGTAAATTTTAGATAGTTTTAACTCAAATCGGTCATTAGCGTTATGATGGTAATAGTCTAATGACCGATTTGGGTTTAAGTAATCCTGGGTTGTCCCAAATTATCATAGAAATTATAGGGAGAGCCAGATTCCCAGGAATCTTTTTGGTAAATTAAAATATCTTTTCCGCTGCATCGCGACCCATTTGGTAGACGATTTTCATCTTTTCTACGTTCTGCTCGGTACGACCGATGGGAAGGGTGTCATTAGGGGCAATGATAGTGATGCGACCAGCCTTTTCCTCTTGGGCAAGATATTCAAGTTGACCGTTGTACATGATGTGACGGCGGTTCATTACCTCAATGATAGCTGGGTATTTGCGCATGAAGGTTCGGAAGAGGGGCATCAGTTTGGTGCGCTTCTTGGTGAAACCGAGGGGCTGGGTCAATATCACGATGTTTTGTTCAAACCCTTGTTTCTGAAAATATTTTAGAGGTATGCTGTCCGCCATACCACCATCAAGCATCAGTCGACCTCCCACCTTCACGGGTTTTGAAACCAGGGGTAGGGAAGAAGAGGCGCGAAGCCATTCCATAAACTCATAGTTGACAGGAGCAGTAAGGTGCTTGTAGACGGGATCGCCTGTGAGTACATCGGTGCACACGACATGGTACTCCACATTGCTTTTGTTGAAGGTTTCCTTGTCGAAGGGGTCGAGCACATCGGGCAAGGTATGATAGGCAAACTCGCCATCCATCAAATTGCCTGTGCGCAGAAGGTTGCGCATTCCCATATATCGAGGCTCGTTCTTCATGTTGATGTTGTAGCGCAAAATTCTGCCCGGTTGCTTGGAAATATAGTTGCAACCAAAGCAAGCTCCAGCAGACACACCAACGATGCCATCCACCTTGATGTCTCGTTCCATCATCACGTCGAGCACTCCTGCCGTAAAGAGGCCACGCATGCCACCACCTTCAAGTACAAGTCCTGTCTTCATAGTATATTGCAGAAGACTCTCCCCCAACCCCTCTGCAAGAGAGGGGAAGTGGTATCAACAGGAAAGTCTGATATTGATTTAATTTTTAAGATATACTCATATCTTCTTCCACCTGTTGGGGAAGTATAGAACTATGTTTACATCATCGCTCCCAGAATGCGCTGGAAGAAACCAGGATGTTCTTCCTTCCAATGCTGGATGGCATCGTTGAGGGCTTTTACATCTACCTGCTCGGGAGTGAGCACACGACCATCCTGCATCTTTACTGTGATGTTCAGGTTCTCGTCGGAGGTGGAACTCTCTATGCCTGCATAGTTCAGTACTAGGTGTCCCTCGCAAGCGTCGGTGAGGGCAGTGAGCATATTCAGTGTGATTTCGTCCATGTGTGTACAGTAAATACTTAAATTATGATGCAAAGTTAGTCAAATAAATCTAAATAGCAGTAAAAAAGTGTAAATTAGGTCAATTATGGGGAGATTTTGTTGGGAGGTGTGTGATATTTCCGTTACTTTGTGCTACTTATAAAAACTAACGGAATATTTTTATTCGCATATGAAGCATATAATAAGAACAATGCTAATTGTGTTGGCCATGTTGATGCCAACCATGGTTGTGGCACGCGAGGATGAGCTGGCAAAACTCCTTGAACAATGCCTCTTGAGGGAAGAGAATTCGCCCGACAGCATAGAATACAACCTTCAACTTCTGGAGGATGAGCGCGAAGCGGCAAGTGGAGTGCGCCGTGCCGTTTATAGTGCTATTCTGGCAAAATTGTATGCCACACGAGCATATTCAGATGTGACAGGCGAGTGGCGCAAGAGGAGTGTGCAACTCTTCCGCGAAGCCCTTGCCGACCCCGAACTTCTCTATAACACCCGTACCAAGGACTGGGTTCCTGTGGTGAAGAGAGGCAAGGACGAGAAGATATACGGTCGCAATATGCTCTATGTGGTATGGAGGGCAGCCAATGAGCATTTTGCTGACTCGGTGATGACCGAGCAGGAACTTATAGACTTCTATACGGCACACGGCAACAAGAAACCTGCTACCGTGAAGGCAGAAAAGGAGCGCCTTTGGGCAGAGAATGATTCGATACGCAAACTCACACCGCGTATGGTGGCGGCTATGGCCGAGGTCTACTATCCCGGCGATTCCTTGTGCATAGGTCTGGACACCTTCAATGTGAAGCAGGTGGAATGGAAGGTGCTGGACGCTCGTGGTAAACTGGTGGGCAAGAATATGCTTGTGGCTCCAACGGTGCCGGGTCGTTACACCCTTGAACTGAAGTGCAAGACCGATGTGCGTCTGGAAAAGAAGTTGGAGAAGATAAAAGTGGACTTTGTAGTGTCCACGCTGCATTACTTCATTATGGATATGCCTGGCAGGCAGGCGCGCGTCACCGTTGTGGATGCCCGCACCGGCAAGCCATGCCCGGAGGCCACGGTGGTGAAGGACCTGAAGAATAATAAGGTCGCACAGGTGGTGCTGGGTGCAGACAGTTGTCTGCCAACAACAAGAAACTACGAGCGCTACAACTATAATGCACCCTCCAAAAAGGAGCAGCCCCGTGTGGCAATATATACCGACAGGGCTATATACCGCCCTGGTCAGATGGTTCAACTCTCTGCTATCCTTTATAGTGTGAAACATTGGGATGCCAAGGTGAGGGAACCAAGAGAGTGCAAGGTGCAACTGCTTGACGGAAGGTCGAACAAGGTTCTTGTCGACACCATTGTGTGCTCCGATGCTTTTGGTACTCTCAGTGCCACATTACAGATTCCCGAGGATATAGAACTGGGATACCATCTGGTGAAGGTGGACGGCACATATCACGATATCCGTGTGGAGGAGTACAAGCGTCCTCACTTCTATGTGGAGATGGACGAGATGCTTAAGGAAGTGAGCATAAGTCCCTTGGAGGAAACTGAAGGTGAGACGCCCAAGGATAGTCTGATAACCCTGTCGGGTCTTGCCATGAACTTCGACGGCACTCCTGTGCGCGGTGCCAGAGTGACGGCAACATCACGAAGGGTACATTGCTGGTGGAGGAGACAAACGGCAGAGGATGTTCGCAATCTAGACACCATATATACAGATATGGAAGGTCGTTTCACATTGAAAGTGCCAGTGAGCAGAAGCATGCTCTATCGCTATGCTCCCACGCAGAAGGTGGAGGTATCGGTGCTCTCTGCCCAAGGCGAGACACAGACGGACATCAGCATCGTTCGCCTGTTTGCTGACCCACCAATGGAGAGCGCGGTAACCAAGGCAATGGGGTGGCTGGAGTGCCCTGTGGACACCTTTGATGCCGCCACCCCTGCACAATTGGAGTTCAGAATGAAGGAGGGAGAACAGCGCTATATCTTCCTTACCGCCTTTGCCGGCGAGAATGTGGCAATAGATACGGTCATGTTCCTTACCGACACATTAACTTGTATGGAGATTCCCTACAAGGAGGAGTATGCCGACGGACTTCTATTGAATGTGACATATTGCAGGAATGGTAAAATGGACGGAAAGCAGCTAACATTGCGTAAGAGACTTCCCGATACAAAACTCTACATGCATTGGGACACTTTCCGCGACTATATCCAACCCGGCACCACGGAGCAATGGACCTTGCGCGTGCTTGATGGCAATGGACTTCCTGCCAATGCCAATGTGATGCTGGGTATGTACGATGCTTCGCTGGATGCCTTTGCCAAGAACGAATGGTCGTTCTCCTTGCCTATGAACCATTGCATACCTTATAGTCAGGTGACTGGATATAATTGGTATAAAAAGAACTGGAAAAGCCGATGGATGGAATTCCAAGTATGGGAGAATAGGATACCGTATTATGAGTTTAGCAGGTTTGACGGTCATTATCTGGATAAGAGAAGAATAGAATTTGCTGGTGGTTGGATAGCAGGCTCTGTGAGGGCATACGATACAGGTACCTTTGTTGCTTCCAAAAGAGTGAATGCGGGTATCTTGAATGAGGTGCCTATAGAAAGCGAGGAACTTCTTGATGCTTCAGCCGAGCAGACCTTTGCCGATGTGGAGATAAGGACCGACTTCAGCGAGACGGCAATGTTTATGCCCCAGTTGCGCACCGATGCCGAGGGTAGGGTGGCTATAACTTTCACTATGCCACAGAGTCTGACCACATGGCGCTTGAATGGTTTGGCACATACTCAGGACATGCGCATAGGCACATTGTCGGAAAAGGTGGTGGCACGCAAGGCACTGACCTGCAAGTTGCATCTGCCAAGATTTGTGCGCGAGAAGGACCTGCTGTCGTTCTCCGTTCAGATAGCCAACACAGGCGAGTCGCTTCAGCAAGGCAAGGTTCAGGTGCAAGTGATGGATTCACAGACCGACAAGGTGCTGATGAAGAAGACCCTCCGTTTCAATGCAGACAAGGATAGGGACACTCTTCTCGTGCTTTCATATCAAGTGCCTGAGGGCATTGAGGGACTCAAGTTCAAGACCGTTGCTCTTGCCCAGAAGGATAGCGATGGCGAGCAGAGGGAGATACCTGTGCTGACTTCTGTTGTTGAACTCACGGAGAGCAGGGCACTGACATTGGAACCAGGCGAGAAACATACGGTGGACTTGCGCAAGCTCTTCCCCGACGGAGCGCAGAACAAGCGAGTGATAGTGGAGAAGGTTTCCAACCCCGTTCAGGTGGCCGTAGATGCCTTGCCCCAGGTGGCGCAACCCTCACATGGCGATGTCCTTTCCTATGCCTCGGCCTACTATGCCGCATACAAGTTGGGTATGCCAGATACCACCCTATATATAAATAAGGTGTACACCATGCAGAAGGAAGATGGCAGTATGCCCTGGTACGATGGTTTGGCTGGAAATGCCTACCTCACACGCGAAGTGGGTTATCTGCTTGCTCGCCTTAACTCCGTCAATCCCAATGCCCAGAAGGTGATGGCTGGCATCAAGCGTTATCTGAAGTCGTACCTTGAGGAGAGCATCAACAACCGTAAGGAGTACAACAAGGATTGGACGGCACAGTTGTCCGACCTTCGCACCCTCTATGTTCTTGTCAAGGAAGGCAATACCGATAAGGAAAGCCTGCAATTGGTGAAGAAGGTCATGAAACGCTTGCCCGACAACATCAAGGACATGGATAGCGAATACATAGCCATTGCCATGATAGTGAAGCATGCCTTGAAGGAGGCTGTGCTGAAGGATGGTGTGGCGGTATTGAAGTCAAGACTGACTCACAAGGATGGAACCTACCTTGCCTATCGTGGTGGTGCATGGCCCAGCATAGACCGTCGTCTGCACATCCACACTCAGGTGATGGAGGCATGGCAAACGGTTTGTCCGCAGGACACAGAAACTCTCGTGGGTATGCAGGAGTGGCTCTTGAATCAGAAACGAACTCAAGGCTGGAAAACTCCCATTGATTGCATCGATGCTGTATATGCTCTCACTGGTGGAGAGTTTGATGCCGATGCCGATGCTGGGGTGCAGAAAGATACCATTGATTGGTCCAAGATAAAGTCAGTAACTCTTGCCAACGATGGTAGCAATGTGATGTGGGCGGCCGTATATGGCGAATACACTATGCCTGTGGAGAAGGTAGAAGCTTCGGGTATGGACATAACTCTGCAACGCACCTTCAGCACCGAGCCGACCAAGGTGGGCAACCGCATAAAGGAAAAGATACTGATTGATGCCAAGCGCGACTATGAGTACCTCGTGCTCAGTGTGCCTCGTGCCGGATGTGCCGAGCCCGTAAGCAAGCTATCGGGGTGCGGATGGCAAAAGGGTGTGTCCTACTATATGCAGGTGCGCGACAATCGTACCGACTATTTTATCCCCTCACTGCCACATGGCAAGTATATCATCGAGACGGAGATGACGCTGGAGCGCACAGGTAGCTATGCCACTGGAGTGCCCACGATAAAGTGCTGTTATGCCGAGGAGTTCAGAGCACACACCCAGAGTGAGATAATAGAGGTGAAGGAATAATTATAACAACAACAAATACTATCTGTCATGAAGAAAATCATGTTTGTGCTACTGTTGGCAACGCTGGTTGCATGCGGTGGCGGAGGAGGCGAGAAGAAGCCCATGGTGGCATCCTCCAAGGGTTTGCCAAGCGAATTGCTATTGGTGGTCGACGAGGGTTTGTGGGATTCCGACCTCAAGGATTCTATCAACGCCATTGTGGAGGCTCAGGTGCCTGGGTTGATGAATGTGGAGAAGATGTTCCGCGTTACCAGAATATTCAGTAAGGGCTATTCGTCTACCTACACCACATTTCACACCAAATTGATTATCCGCCTGGACAAGTCGCTCAAGCAACCAATGTTGGGATTGAGTCGTAATGAGTATGCCGTACCCCAACTGCAACTCCTTGTTGCTGCACCCACCAAGGATGCCTTGCGTGAGTTCCTGCCCAAGAATGCAGAAAAAATCCTCGACATCCTCACCGACTTCCAGATAGAGATGCGTGTGGCTCAGTTGAAGAAGAAGTATAGCAAGAAGGTAGACGATGACCTGAAGGCAGTTTTGGGTATGTCCATACGAGTGCCAGAGAATATGGGTGCTACGAAGAAAGCAGAGAACTTCCTCTGGGGAGGAACAAACCTGCTGGAGAAGGACCTTAACTTGGTGGTGTATACCTACGACTGGCATGGCGAGGACATCGCCGATGTGGACCATTTTGCCAACAAGCGCGACTCTGTTATGGAGCGCAACATCCCCGGAGCCAATGAGGGACAATGGATGCAAACAGTACGAGAGAAGGAGAAGAAATCTCCGCTGGTAACATGTAAACTTCGCGAACTCTATGGCAAACAAGTGGTAGAATCTCGTGGATTGTGGCAGATGCGCAATGGTGCTTTGGGTGGTCCCTTTGTCTGCCTCTCGCGTGTTGACACAACGGCAAACAAGGTCATCGTTGCCGAAGGCTTTGTATACTCTCCCTCAACCGACAAGCGCGACCTCATCCGCCAAATGGAAGCAGCCCTCAGAACACTGAAGTGATTTGGCTTCACCAGTTATAGCAATAATCCGCAGCATCTCCTCCAAAACAAGAGGTGTTGCGGATGTTTGTTTTCTCTTCAGTTTGCCGATTGCTGAGTAGCATTGGTCATTTTCATAACTGAATACTGATTACCATTGGCTTTGAAAGTGGGTGAAATAAGGTATTCATTACTCAGTTATTGTTTTTGCTGTATGATAGCTCAGTTGGCTCAGTTTCAGTTTGATTTCTGGATAGTATGTTGGATTAGATGTTAAAATAAAATTTTATATTAATATACTAATAGATTAGTAATAATAATTATATATAAATCATTAATTATTGCTGTCCGGTAAAACTTTTAATATCATAAAATCCCTCCCCGAAGCCTAGTAAAATCAGGCTTCGGGCATACAATTTCCAAAAGTAAGCCCCATTAATCAAAAAGAGTTGGCTCAGGTGGTGCCTTAAGTGCTT
>JAFYMW010000114.1 GCA_017548165.1 Bacteroidaceae bacterium | reverse complement strand
GAATTATATGGAAAAAATGACAGATAAGAAAAGAGACAGCTTGTTGTTTCAAGATTTCTTATGGATGAATAAACTGCATCCTGGCAACAAAATAATAATATGCTCCCAAACATTAGGAGAGCAAATAATTAAACATTAATTCAAGTTTCGCAAGTTGTTACCATTTTAGTAAATCAGACCGTCTTGAACAAATATACCAAGTATTGATACTCAATGCATCATTTGTAACTGTCAACTTAAATAAGTATGTAAAAACTGATAGTTACTAACTTAATAGAACTCAATGTTTTTAATCAACAGCTATATTTTAACTAATCAGAATTGCGATACTTGCATAAATAATAGTTGATGCTACAGGCTACTATGTAATCTACCACTAAATCTTATGAACAAGATTCATTTATTTATATCACTTCCCTTGCTGTTCTCTATACTGTCTTGCACAAGCAACGGAGTAACCAAACATATATGGCACACCTGACCTTGAATCGGTACATATGGATACTGAACACACTGATTAAACATCGCGAACTAACATTCGAGGAGATAGCAGAGCGGTGGTTGGAGAGTGAATTGAGCAATGGCAAACCTATGGCATTGCGTACTTTCCACGATCATCGCAAAGCCATACTTGAGCTGTTTGGAGTCGAGATAAAATGCAACACCTCCAATGGATACCGCTATTATGTGGGGTCGCTCGAGAGTCTGCGTCAGGACAAGTTCCGCAATTGGTTGTTCAGTTCGTTCTCGTTAGCCAATATGCTCCAAACCAGCCAGAACCTTAAAGACCGTATTTTGTTTGAGAGCATCCCAAAGGGTACAGAATACATACAAACCATCATCGAGGGTATGCGTGAAGGTAAGGTCCTTGAAATCGATTACCAACGTTTTGGAGGCGAAAGTAGAGAGACATTCCCCATCGAGGTTTATGCCATGAAGATATATCACCTACGATGGTACATCCTTGGTAAGATAAGAGAAAGGGATGGATTGCGTCATCTCTCGCTCGATAGGATTTTAGAGTTGAAGCAAACCAAGGAGAAATACACCATCCCAGAGAATTTCAATACCGAGAAATATTATGCCAACAGTCTTGGCATATTTGTTGACAAAAATCTCACACCCCAGAAGGTCCGCATCCGCGTCTACGGCAATCAGGTGGAATACCTTCGCACCCTCCCCATTCACAAGAGTCAAGAAGAAGTGGTCACGAAACACAATCAATTCAGCGAATTTCAATACCGGTTGTGCCTCACTCCCGAACTAACCACCCAAATCCTCTCCATGGGAAATAATGTAGAGGTTCTGGAACCTCAGGAGTTGAGAGAGAAAATAAAAGAAGAGATTAAAAATATGTGTAACCGATATAATTAAAATACTATGAAAAATTTAAAAGGAAGTTATCAGCGAATGCGTGAACTCAAAGAAAAAAAGAATCTTCATTTATTGACTGATATTTCACAGGAATCAATTAAATGGTTATCTCCAGACGAAAATGGCAAAGAACACCAACTGAACAGTCTAAAAACGATTAAAGAGTTGGGATTACCCAAAGACTATTTTATTAATTTTTGGCCTCAAAGAGGAGCCCAATGGGACGGCATTGCAATTGCAGAAGAAAGTGAAACTTTATATATGATTGAAGCAAAATCATATTGTGGAGAAATATCAAAAGGTAATTTGCTAAAGAATGACGCTAATGAACAACAGAAAAAGAATCACAACATGAAGTGTGATTCTTTGAGAAATGTTATGTCTTTTTTCAAAACTGATGTTGACGAAAAGATTTGGTTATATAAATACTATCAAATATCCAACCGAATTGCATTTTATCTACATACTAAAAAAGCACTACCAACAGATAAGATAAAAAACTCCAAACTACTATTCATTAATTTTTGCGATGATCCTGACTGGAAATGCGAAAACAAACATTCTTCAAAAGAACAATTCGAAAAAAAGTACAATAAAATTCTCAACGAAATGGGGCTCACTTATGAGCAGCTAGAAAAGAATGGTATTTTCATACGTTTCATAGATTCTAATCAGATCAAAAAATAACAGACTTATCTACCTCCCCCCCCCCATCCGCAGCACTCCTCAGTGTTGCGGATATTTTTTGCCCCCAACGAAAAAAATCACATAAAACGACCATGCTCTGCAATATTTTCGCATAGGTTTTGCCGCAAATGTCCGAAATGAGTGGTTTTCCTTCGTATAAATATATATAGAGGGGCATCCCAAATTAACATCAACAACTATGAAGAAAATCACCTTACACGAGAACATGACACTGAAGGAGTTTATAACCTTTGCGAAAGCCCAGCCCTTGGGACTATTTACCGAGGAAGTGCGGGACATGCTGGATGTGGTTCGCAGTGGAGGTAGCGAGTCCCAGGCCACCTACCGCAAACTTGTGGATGCGTACCTGCATGTTGTCCTCATCATTGTCAAACACCATCGTGGTCATGGTCTTGATATTGTGGATTTGATAAATGCCGGCATCCAAGGGCTTCACCGCGCTCTGGAATTGTATGACAGGTCTAATAAATTCCTTTTCTTTCCCTACTCTGTCTATTGGATACGCAAGTACATCATGGTGGCCATTGCCGAGAACAACGGTATTGCCGCCGCCGTACGCTCGGGACAAACCGATACAGAGGAGTTCAAGGCGCTCATAGGTTCCTTCAACGAAAACAATCAAAGGATACTGCGCCTAATCTATAACTTACAGTAATGAGGGACATTCGATATAATCACCTTAAAAAACAACCAAACGAAACAACATGAAGAAGAAGGACGCAAAACGAAACGCCACGTTCAGCAAGAAGAGATTGGAGGAGACATTCAGGTTCCAGGTGCAATGGGGGCGCAAGCAGAAGGCACCGGACATCCCCGAGGACAGCCCATTTCTTGAGTATGAGATTGACACGGTATGCTCGTTGGGACTTACCGAGAGTATACTCCATCTGCGCAACATCGTCTCGCAGGTGGAACAGGAACTTGGTTTCAGGGTAATTGGCGGCAGAGGAAGCCTGAAAGGGTCGCTGATGGCCTATCTGTTGGGGATAGAGCCAGAGAATCCACATCAGTTAGGTTGTTTGGACTTCTGCCTTGCCGAACCAACCAAGATACAGCTACCCCTACAAGTAGAAATTTACTACGACAACGAGCACCGCAATCAAGTGGTGGAATGGGTGGCCAACCGATACGAAGGTATTTCTACACGATTGGGCCAACCTATCCTGAAACTGAATAATATGGTTGTGCATTTCAAGAGAGTTATCACACAATAAAAACGAACACCAAATAAATAGAAGAATATGGCAAAGTTAGGTTATGGATACGGAAGCGAGTTTCAGTTGCTCAGATTTATGGGTCGTCATCGTCAACTGTTCGAAGCGAAGATACGCACTCAGATACACGAAGAGGGAGAGTTCTGTTGGCTTGACTTCGATTTCAACACATCCGAGGAAGACTTCATTGGCGATGAGGAGAGATGCGGACTGGACTTCCTCAACGAACTGCCTTTTGTGAATATGGAACAGATAACGGCCATCAAAGAGGATGTTTCCGCACATGGTGTGGCAAGAATGGTGGCGCGACAAAGTTGGGATGCTATCTTCACCATAAACGACACCATCTATCTGGTCGAGGCCAAGGCTCATTGCAAGGAGATGATCACACCAGAGCGCACATGCTCCATCAATGCAGAGATTCTGTCCTTTATGAAGTATCTCTTGCCAGATATTGAGGTTGACGAGGCATGGCTTGGAGATTATTACCAACTGGCCAACCGCATTGCCACCACCGCATTGCTGAACAAGCATGGCATAAAGACAAAGACCTTGTGCCTGTTCTTTACCAACGGATACAACAAACGCGCCATTGTTAATGACGCCATCCGGTCGCTCTGCAACAAGAATACTTCTAAGGCAGAATTTGAAACAGCTATCTCGCACGAAATGCACTCGCTCGGCATCACCCACGAATCAGTCAAGCATCTGCTCACCCCACCTGTTTTTATCGACGCTTTAGGTGAATAAACCTCTATGAATATATAGAAAAAAACACACTGACCAGGCGATGGGGCCTATCAGTGTGTTTTTTGTGTGTTATAATTCTGTTAGGGATTCTGTCGAGGGCTTATCGCTTAATTGCGACGAGGACCGCGCTGGCCACCCTGACCGGGACCTGCATTCTGGCGCTGGAAGCCATTGTTGTTACCCCACAACTCCAATACCTGTGCTGCCTGGAAGGGATTCAGCATCTCGCGGAACTTGGGATAATACTTCTCCTGCAACTCTACGAGAGCCTTCTGGCATGCCATGTGGTTCTTCATGCGGGTGTCCATCTGCTCGTCTGTGGGCTTCTCACCACGCTGGGGCATCTCGCCATGGTACTTACCATAAACCTCCTTCTTTGCCTCGGCATACTCCTTCTTCAGAGCCTCGAAAGCCTCCTTGTGCTCGGGAGCAACCTCTATTTCCTTCTGCTGACGGCCT
>JAFYMW010000113.1 GCA_017548165.1 Bacteroidaceae bacterium | reverse complement strand
TCAGTAAGATTGATCACTTCCTTGTTTTCGTTTTCCATACTTTCGATTTTTAATTCGTTAGATTATAGATAATTTATAAAACAAGATGACACTCATCTATAGAGATTGATCTAAGAAATTTAATCCTTATCTACACATTTGCCATTCTTCCATTCACAATTGGGTCTTGTAACACAGCTTGTTTTTGCAAAATAAGAACATTTATTTGAAAAAAAGCCCCCTGCTCCACCAGTTACTTCCTTCAATTCCTCATCAGTAAGATTGATCACTTCCTTGTTTTCGTTTTCCATACTTTCGATTTTTAATTCGTTCAACCATATTCCCATACACCTATCTATCTGACAGGCTTATATATATGACTTTGCAAATATAAGCAATTGTATCCTAAAACAACAACATTTTTCAGAAAAAAAGGGGAAGACTCCACTCGTGTGTGGGCCCTCCCCTTGGTATGGTTTTATCGGCTTGACCGATTACTTCATGATGATGCCGAGGTTGATGGACTCTACCGCATCGCTGATGTTGTTGTAGATGGCATCGATAGCCACTGCATCGGTGATGTCGAACTGAGGGTTCTCCACAATCATCAGCATGGCCTGCATGTTGGTGTAGAAGTTCACGAACGCATCCCGATTCAGGTAGAGGTGCATCTGGCTGTCGTCTGCACTCTGGAAAGCATAGAACACCACATCCTTCAAAGTAGGCACACGCTGGCTCATCTTTACGGTGAACTTGTTGCCTTCCACCTCGATAGGTGCGCTGTATGTTTCCTTGTTGGTGCCCAAGCTGTAGGTGTAGCTGAGGGTGTTTGCATCCGGAAACTCGATGTGGAAGAGGATGGACTTCAACATCTTGTCGATGCCCGATCCGTCCATATTGGCCAGATTCATGGTGTAGCCCCAGAAGTTGATGTCCTGATCCTTACCCTTTACATCCGTGAGGTAAAGGTTGCTGTAGTCGTACGACTTCTCTGCAAGGCTGAGGTTTTGCTTCACGCGGTATGATGAAGTTGATCCTACAATGATTTCATTATCCATTCCTAAATAGGTCGTCATAGTCATCATGTCACTCAGACCTGCCGTAGCAGGCGTATATGCAAGTCTATAGGCATAAGCATAAGACTCCCATCCTTCGATTATTCCATCAGGAAATACATAAAACAACAAGTCACCTACCACCTTATAATCATTTGCTTCATCCTCATCGAGTGGGTAACCGAACGAGTAGTCCGTTTTGCCATTATCATGGAACACTTCAGTCACCATCCAGCTTTCCCCATCCGATGGAGTTATCCACATGCCCACAATCTCGTCAGAGAGGTCATTGGCGCAATAATGGTACGTATAGCGGAGGGCAGGTTCTTCATCGAAAATCATAGAGAAAGATTCGCCTGCCACCATCTCGAAACGGCCTTCTACCTTTTCGCCATTTTCGTGCGCATAAGTCACCTTGTTGTTCTCCACGCGGATAATACCCTTTGTCTCGTAGTAATCGCTACCGCGCACGCCAGTTATTTCCATCGAGCCATCGGCCTTGATTGCCAAAGCTTCCGAGAAGTCTTTCTCAGGATCAAAGCAAGTCCAAGTACCTACCAGCTCCTGGCTGTAATCATGCTCAATAAAGTTGTGGTTACAATCGTCCGAACAGCTGTTCAAGCCACACATGGCCACGAGAGCTGTCATGTAAAAAATGAAAAATTTCTTCATTCGAAAATGTTATTTAATTACTAATAGTTTAGAAGCCGCAAAGGTAGTGATAAATAAAATACAGCCAAAATATTGAGTAAAGAATCCTCTGTATCAGCAGGTTCAGCTGTGTGGAAATTCGCCGAAAACAAATACTTCTGCCTTCCGCTCATCGTGGGCGTTCCATAAGCAACCTATCCTCAAAACAAAAGTTTTTTGACCAATCGACCAACTGACCATCCCCCGGTTTGACATCAACTGGAAGAAAGGCGACCGTCATAACATCTCAACTTCCTGTGTCAAGTTGGTATGATGCTATCGGTGACCCGACTGTAGCAGATATACAATCAGAGAAATGAAATTGTAACAACAACGGCAACCTCAATCAAGTGGTCGCCATCGCTGTTTTATACCTGTTTCTTGTATGTTATGGTGGCGAGAAGGTTGAAGATGATAACAAAGGCACCGAGGAAAACAAAGTTATGCCACAATTCCACGAATGTTGTACCTTTCAAATATACTGAACGCATAATCTCAATATAGTGGCGAGTTGGCAAAATAAGGGTGAAGTCCTGTGCCCACTCCGGCATAGAACTGACTGGGGTAATCAGTCCGCTCATTAGCATAAAGATGATAATGAAGAAGAACATTACAAACATCGTCTGCTGAATGTTGTCTGAAAGATTGGCAACCGCTACACCAAATCCCGAAAGGCTGAGGATAAAGAGAATAGTCGCAAGATATATATTACCCAATGAACCGAAAGGTACAAGATCATATACCAACCATGCCACAACCATTGCTACTGTGATAACAAAAACTCCTATCAGCCAGAAAGGAATGAGTTTAGCAAGAACAAAAGTAAACTTACCAACGGGTGTAACATTTATTTGTTCAATCGTTCCATTCTCTTTTTCGGATACAATATTGATAGCAGACAAGAAACCGCAGATAAGAATTAATAGGATAATCATCAAAGCAGGAATCATCAAGTTACGATAATCCAATGTGGGGTTATATCTGTTCTGTATGACCACAAGGTCGGAGATCTGTTGTATGCCCTGTTCGTTTCTGAATTTGGATAGTGTGGAACTTATCGTCTGGACAAGATACTGGCTACCGAGCGAGCCTTTCATTGCATTTACGGCATTGGCAGATATGTCCAACTTTTGAAGTGACACACTTGATAAGTTTTTCTCAAAATTCTTGGGTATTTGTAGAATAACATCTACTTCGCATTTTTCCAACAAGTTCTTTGCCTTATCATAAGTGTTTGCTTTATCGTTGATGGAAAAATATCCAGCGGCACGAATGTCGCTTGCCATTTGGCGTGACAAAGTAGAGCCATCCTCATCGACAATGGCAACACCGACATTGCGGACATCCATCGTCGTAACCCACGGCATAACGAGCATGACCATCACAGGAAAGACGATAAACAGTTTGGGGAGTAACGGATTACGGAAAATCTGAATAAACTCCTTTTGTATCAAAATAAGCAATTGTTGCATATTTTATTCGAGTTTGTCTTTGAACTTTTTGAGTGAAATACTTACAAGCACAATAGCCATAAAAATAAGGATTGACATCTCTTTGATTACAGCCGATAGAGGAAGTCCCATAATCATCAACTTACGGTTAGCTTCTATATACCATCGTGCAGGCACAATA
>JAFYMW010000112.1 GCA_017548165.1 Bacteroidaceae bacterium | reverse complement strand
GCAAAGGTCTGCTCGATGAAAGCCAAAGGTCCTTCGTACTTTGCCAGCAACTTCTGTGCCTTTGCATCGTCACCGTTGGCTTGTGCTTCCTTAGCAAGCTGAAGCATCTTCTCGCAAGCATCCTTTGAGTCAAGGTAGTCCTGCAGGTACTGCTCACGCAAAGTGTTAGGAGCGGTCTTGTAGATATAATCAGAAGCGTTGAAGAAGTTCTGGAGTACAGTGCCTTCTACTTCGCGTCCGCCCTTTTCGTTAATCATGCGGATAGCCTCGGAGTAGTTCTTGTAACTCTGGTTCAGAGTGTAACCTGAACCTTCTGTTGAGGGAGCAGTCCAGTTGTAGTAGTCGGCCTTGATGGCAAGTACGTCGCCCAAAGTGCTCTTCAGGTTGTCTCTCTTCTCCATGCTGTTGAGAGTGTCGAGACGTGCCGCACGCTGGTCAAACATGTACATCAAGTCGTTGAAGTATTCCAACTTCTTTGTCTGGTCCTGTTCTGCGATAATCAGTTGGTAGAGCATGAATGGTGCATGACCCTTGTAGAGGCCAGAGATAGCGTAAGGTGCATGTTTCATGAGCCATTTCCAAGAAATGTGTGCGTCTTTCCAGTTCTTGTTGTCTATGCCCATCTGGAAGCTGCTGATGTGGCCGCGACCTACGGCAACGCTATCTTCGCCAGCTGTAGCGGCAATACGCTCGTCGATAGATGTACCTTCGAATTGTGCCATAGCTGCAGATGCGAATGTTGCAAGGCATGCAAAAGCAAGTGTTCTGATTTTCATAATTTTCTTTTCTTATTTAATTATTTGTTATTTTCGGTGTGAATGTCCTTAGCCCATAATTCCTGCATTTCGGTGACGTTGATGGCTTTGAGAAGGGTCTCGCCATTGTCGGTGGTGGTGATACAGAAACGGTCGGTGTAGTTTCTGATACTACCGTAGATGGTGCCAAGGTGGCCAGTGTATTCGCTTTCCTTGTTGAGATAAAGCGTGTCACCACTATCTGTGATGAATTGGAGTACACTCATTCCAGTGCCTTCGCCCAAATGCCCCCATAAAGCACTATCGGGCATAGTGATAATCAGCAGGGTGTCCTGATGGTTATCTGCATGTTGGTCAGTATGTGTAGCAAGTGCAGTTTCAGAAGTATTTTCTTCTGTCTTCTCCCTATTGTTGCATGAAGTAATAATCATACCACATGCAAAAGCTATGATTATGTATGCTATTTTCCTCATATTCGCTTACAAAGGTAGCGTTTTTCTGTATAAATGTATAGGATAATGCGTTTAAAAATATAAAATAAGGTGTTAATTTACACTTTATATGTCAAAAAATAGTAATTTTGCACCCGTTTAATTGAAAGTTATACCATATTTATTATTAAAGATGATGTTATCAATTGCAATTGATGTGTGCCTATTGTTGGTGGGTATAGCAATAGTGTTGTGGGGTGCTGATAAGTTCACAGATGGTGCATCTGCCATGGCGCGCCGTTGGAATGTGAGCGAAATGGTCATTGGTCTTACCGTGGTGGCCTTGGGTACAAGTATGCCCGAATTTGTGGTGAGTTTCTTTAGTGCACTTGAAGGTAGTGCAGATATGAGTGTGGGCAATGTTGTGGGTAGCAATGTTTTCAATTCATTGCTTATCTTAGGTGTTTCTGCACTTTTTATTTCACTCACACTGACAAAGAAACTTTTGACAAGAGATATTCTGTTTGTTGTATTCTCCTCATTGATATTGGTTGCCTTGAGTGCCGATGGAGAAGTGAGTAGGGGTGAGGGACTTGTACTTCTGATGTGCTTCTGTATGTATATGTTCTACTCGTACTATTCTTCCAAACAAGATAAGGCTGAGAGTGCTGGTGAGGTGGTTGTGTATGGTTGGGGAAAAACTATCTTGTTTCTTCTCTTAGGCATTGCTTGCCTTGTGGGTGGTGGTAATTTGTTGGTTTCCAGTGCTACATCCTTGGCAATGTCGTGCGGTATGAGCGAGAGGGTAGTGGGCTTGACCATTTTGGCGGCAGGTACCAGTTTGCCCGAATTGGCCACAAGTGTTGTAGCTGCACGCAAGGGTAGCAGAGGCATGGCATTGGGAAATGTTGTGGGCAGTAACCTCTTCAATATATTCTTTATTCTTGGTATCAGTGCTTTGATATGTCCAATGAAAATCAACGGTATAGGTACACTCGACTGGGTAGCCCTGGTGGGTAGTGCTATCGTTATGTTCGTCTTAGGTGGTACCGGACACAAGATAACAAGAATAGAGGGTATAGTGATGCTGGGACTCTATCTCTTGTATATGGCTGCTCTGGTAATGGGCTGGCAGATAAATATCACTTTTTAATCATATTCAGAGTGGGCGCAATCTTAACGAGTTTGCGCCCCTCTACTTTTTTTACCACGGTATTGCCAAGGAGCTTCAGCGTATATGTTGTGTCGGAACTTTGTGTGAGTTCGGCTTCCTGTGTTTCGCTACCAAGGTCGTTCGAGAGGCGTAGTATGGCCTTGTTCTTTTTAATATTAAATGATGTGATAGCCCACACTCCATATATCTCGCCACCAAGATATCCGTTCATAGGACCGAACATTTCCATCCCGGGGACATCGATAGTTTCTTCGTAGAGGTTGATGTCGAGAGTAATTTTTTCTTTGGAAGCGAAGAGCTGAACTTTCCATGGTTGTCCTGCATATGCAATATTGCAGAATAAAAGTAGAATTGATATTATACGTGTTTTCATAAATTGATATATGTCAAATTGACTTTCGCAAAGGTAAGTAAAAAGCACCATAAAGTAATAATTTGATAGTAGAAATGGTGGTTTTTAAATAAAACTTTGTATCTTTGCACGCGAAATAAGACTTTTTAAAGATAAAAAACTATCAAAATGGCACATATGAAGATTGCTCCTGACTTCATTTTTGAATCTAGTTGGGAAGTCTGCAATAAGGTCGGTGGTATATACACCGTTTTGTCAACCCGAGCCAAAACTTTACAGGATGCGATGACCGATAAGGTTGTTTTTGTTGGTCCTGACTTTTGGCAGGGAAAAGAAAATCCTCTGTTTATTGAAGACAAGAAGATGTGGAAGTCTTGGACAACCAAAGCCCGCAAGGAGGGTCTGGAGGTTCGTGTAGGACGATGGAACATACCTGGACAGCCCTGTGTTGTCCTTGTTGCGTTTGAAAAGTATTTTGAAATGCGCGACCAGCTCTATGGCAACCTTTGGGAATATGCCAAGGTGGACAGCATGAATGGTTACGGCGACTATGACGAGGCAAATATGTTCTCATACGCAGCTGGTCTTGTTGTGGAGAGCTTCTATCGTCACTCTTTGGCCAAGACATCCAAGAATGTCGTTTATCAGGCTCACGAATGGATGACTTGCCTTGGTGCAATGTATATCCAGGAGAATGTGCCCGAGATAGCAACTATCTTCACCACACATGCCACGACCATCGGACGTAGCATTGCTGGTAACAACAAGCCTCTTTACGACTATCTGTGGGCATACAACGGTTCCCAGATGTCAAAGGAACTGAATGTTGAGGCAAAGCACAGCCTTGAGCGTGAGACAGCTCACCGTGTTGACTGCTTCACCACCGTTAGTGAGGTTACTGGTAGCGAGTGCGAGGAATTGATGGACAAGAAGTGCCATGCTATTCTGCCCAATGGTTTCGAAGCAGACTTCGTTCCCAAGGCAGCAGAGTTCAAACGCAAGCGCAAGATTGCACGCGAGAAGCTCCTGCAGGTGGCAAACTGCCTTACCGGTTGCGAGTTCCCCGAGGATACCCTCATTATCGGTACCAGCGGTCGTTATGAGTTCCGCAACAAGGGTATTGATGTATTCATCGAGGCAATGAACCGTCTTGGTCGTGACAAGGAGTTGAATAAGCCCGTACTTGCCATGGTTGAGGTACCTGCATGGGTGGGTGAGCCACGCGAGGATCTGATAGAGCGCATCAAGAGCGGAGAGAAATTCAATACTCCACTTGAGTGCCCCGTCATCACACACTGGTTGCATGATATGTCGCACGACAATGTGACCGGTATGATGAAGTATAACGATATGTGGAATCGTCCCGAGGACAAGGTGAAACTGATTTTCATTCCTTGTTATCTCGATGGCAAGGATGGCATAATCAACATTCCTTATTATGATGCAATTATCGGTAAGGACCTCAGCGTTTATCCCTCTTATTACGAG
Source organism: Bacteroidaceae bacterium (assembly GCA_017548165.1). GTDB lineage: Bacteria > Bacteroidota > Bacteroidia > Bacteroidales > Bacteroidaceae > Physcousia. The sequence continues at coordinate 1,658 of JAFYMW010000112.1, read as the reverse complement.
CCTTGGGGTTATACTCCCCTTGAGAGTGTTGCATTCCATGTACCTTGCGTAACCACAACTCTTGCTGGTTTCGGTATGTGGGCTAATAGCGTGAAGGGTGGCGATTCAAACATCATGGATGGTGTAGAGGTTATTCGTCGAACCGACTATAACTATAGCGAGGTTGCCGATCGCATTAAAGAAACTGTTTCTGCTTTCTCTAACCTTACTGATAAGGAGGTTGAAGAGGTTCGTAAGAAGGCAAAGAAACTTTCAGATAAGGCTTTGTGGAAGAACTTCATCAAGTACTACTACGAGGCATATGATATTGCATTGAAGAATCGCGACATTCGTGTTGCACAGAAATAAAACCACCTTTCAATTCTATATCACCGAAAAATACAAAATAACAAAATAAATAAATATAATTATGAGAATTAAAGCAAGCAACGCCAATGCAGCAGCTTGGAGAAGTGTCTCTGCAAAGAGCAGCATCCCCGCTGAGTTGGAGAAGTTGAATGAGCTCGCACACAATATGTGGTGGGCTTGGAATCACGATGCTCGCAGCCTGTTCACCAGCTTGGATCCCAAGTTGTATGCAGAGTGCGGTCAGAACCCTGTTCTCTTGTTGGAGCGTCTTTCTCACGAGAAGATGGAAGAGTTGGCTCAGGACAAGGCTATCGTGAAGAAGATGAACGACGTGTACGCTCAGTTCCGTCAGTACATGGACGTAGAGCCCGACAAGAATCGTGCCTCTGTTGCATACCTTTGCATGGAGTACGGTTTGAACCAGGTGCTGAAGATCTACTCTGGTGGTCTTGGTATCTTGGCCGGTGACTACATCAAGGAGGCTTCTGACAGCAACGTAGACATGTGCGCTGTTGGTTTCTTGTATCGTTATGGCTACTTCACTCAGACTCTGAGCATGGATGGTCAGCAGGTTGCTAACTATGAGGCACAGAACTTCGGTTCTCTCCCCATCGAGCAGCAGATGAACGCTGATGGTACTCCCATGGTAGTTGACGTTCCTTACATGAACTACTATGTTCACGCTTATGTATGGCGCGTAAACGTTGGTCGTGTTAAGTTGTATCTGCTCGACACCGACAACGAGATGAACAGCGAGTTCGACCGTCCCATCACCCACGCTCTTTATGGTGGTAACTGGGAGAACCGTCTGAAGCAGGAGATTCTGCTCGGTATCGGTGGCGTACTTCTGCTCAAGCAGCTCGGTATCAAGAAGGATGTTTACCACTGCAACGAGGGTCACGCAGCTCTGTGCAACGTACAGCGCTTGGTTGACTACGTTAAGGAAGGTTTCAGCTTCACCGAGGCTCTCGAGTTGGTTCGCGTAAGCTCTCTTTACACCGTTCACACTCCCGTGCCCGCTGGTCACGACTACTTCGACGAGCAGTTGTTCTCTAAGTACATGAGCGGTTATCCCCAGCTCCTTGGCATTTCTTGGGACGAGTTCATCGGCATGGGCCGTATGAATCCCGACGACAAGGGCGAGCGCTTCTGTATGTCTACCTTCGCTTGCAATACCTGTCAGGAGGTTAACGGCGTGAGCTGGTTGCACGGTGAGGTTAGTAAGAAGATGTTTGCTGGTATCTGGAACGGCTACTATCCCGAGGAGAGCCACGTTGGCTATGTTACCAACGGTGTTCACTTCCCCACAT
>JAFYMW010000111.1 GCA_017548165.1 Bacteroidaceae bacterium | reverse complement strand
GCCTGTTCGATGTTCACCTCAATGGTATCGTCCACCAGGGGTGTTACGAAGACAGAGGCAAATGAGGTCATGCGCTTACCCTGGGCATTATAGGGAGACACACGGACCAGACGATGCACACCGTTCTCGCTCTTGAGATAACCGTAGGCAAACTCGCCCTCAATCTCAAGGGTACATGATTTGATACCGGCATCGTCGCCTTCCAAAAGGTTGGCTATACGAATCTTATAACCGTTCTTGTCCGCCCATTGCATGTACATGCGCATGAGCATCTGTGCCCAGTCCTGAGCCTCTGTGCCACCAGCTCCAGAGTTGATTTTCAGGACCGCATCCATGGAGTCTTCCTCCTTACGGAGCATATTCTTAAGTTCCAGTTCCTCGATAGAAGTGATGGTTCGTGCATAGAGTTCGTCCACTTCCTGTTCGGTGACCAGTTCTTCCTTATAGAAATCAAAGGCTGTAGCCAATTCATCGGCCAAGGTGCTTACCTCCTGATAGTCCTTGATCCATTTTTCCAGTCCCTTCACAACCTTCATCTGCTCCTCGGCACGTTTCTGGTCTTCCCAGAACTCAGGTGCCTGGGTGCGGAGCTGTTCCTCCTCGTACTGGATCTTCTTCGCTGGAATGTTGAGATAGTGGTTCAGCTGTTCCACTCTGGTCTGAACCTCCTTCAATTGATCTTGTGTAATCATTCTTCTTCGTACATCTTTTCTATCTGCTCCTTGTAATTCCTGTAGAGAACTGCACGCTTCACCTTCAGCGTGTTGGTCAGTTCGCCTTTCTCCATACTGAAAGGTTCGGGGAGCAATGTTATTTTCTTAATCTGTTCGTAATTTGCAAATTCCTGCTGCAAGGTGTCTATTCGGTACATCATGAACTTGACGACACGCTCGTTGGCACACAGTTCCTTATTATCCGCACAATCCACACCATAGTCGCGAGCCAGTTCCCTGAGAAGGGCATACTGGGGAATGACCAACGCAGAAACGAACTTGCGTTGCTCTGCAACAACCACAATCTGGTCAATGTACTTGTCCACGCACAACTTGGACTCTATGAGTTGGGGAGCAATGTATTTGCCGTTACTGGTCTTGAACAGGTCCTTGATCCTATCGGTAAGGAAAAGTTCACCGTCCTTGATGTAGCCGGCATCGCCCGTGTGGAACCAACCATCCTCGTCAATGGACAGTTCGGTTACTTCTGCCTTGCGATAATATCCCTTGGTGATGGTTTTGCCCTTTAGCAGGATTTCATCGTTTTCACCGAAACGAATCTGCACGCCATCAAGCAAACGTCCCACACTGCCGATGGAACGAGGCTGATTGTAGCGGTCGCAGCTTACAGTAGCGGTGCTTTCCGTAAGTCCGTATCCAACAATCATATTTAAACCTGCCGAGCATACAAAATCTTCGATGACCGGCGGCACAGCAGCACCTGCCGTAGGGAAGAAGTTGGCACGTTCCAAGCCCAACTGCTTCTTCAGGAAGGCTATCATCGTACCTTCGTAGAAGGAATACTGGACGCGAAGTGCCAAAGGCGGTTCAATGCCCTTCATCCTGTACTCGACATTATATTCGTGACCCACACTTAAAGCATCAAGCAAAAGCTTTTTCTGCATGGAATTACTGCGCTCTATGCGCTCCCATACAGCAGAATAGACCTTTTCCCAAAAACGAGGTACAGCACACATACACGTAGGGTGAACCTCGCGCATGGAGCGAAGTACATCGGAGGGATTGCGATTAACCGCCAGCGTACAGCCATTGGCTATGCACAAGTATGCCCATCCACGTTCAAGGACATGGGTAAAGGGAAGGAAATTGAGAACCACATCCTTGTCGGAAAGCGGGAATACGCCACAATGCGAAGCCACAGCCGTATTGAGCATCTCGTGGGTAAGCATAACACCCTTGGACAGCCCCGTAGTACCGCTGGTGTAGAGGATATTTGCCAAATCATCGGGATGCACCTTCTCCGAACGGGCACAAACGACACCCTTGTATTTATCTGAGGATGAAGCGAGGAAATCGTCAAAATACATGCTGATCTGGTCCTCAGCATTGAAACAGACATCACGACTGAAGACAATCAGCCTTTCCAGTGTGGAGCCATGCTTGAGTACGCGGAATGCAATATCGTATTGTTCCTGCTCACCCACAAAGACATATCTGATGTTTGCATCGCTGACAATATACTTGACCTGCATTTCGCTACTGGTAGCATACAGAGGAATGACAACAGCCCTGATGGAGTATGAAGCAAAATCGACCATCAGCCCCTCAGGCATGTTCTGGGAGAATACGGCGATATTCTCCTGCTCTGCCACACCCAATGCTACCATTGCATCCGACAGACGTCGTACAGTGAGCGAAAACTGCTTCCATGAGATATCTTTCCATATACCGAGGGAATTGTCCCGATAGCGCAATGCCACACGATCTCCATAGATGCGGGCCTGATCGTGCACAAGTTTTTGTAATGGACTGAAATTCTGCATGGTGTTATGCTTATAATCACGCACAAAGATACTACTTTCCTACCATACTGCCGGAATATATGGGAAAATAATTTCGTTATTGACACAAAATAGACTAACTTTGCTGAACGAAAACAAGAATATTGCCCATATGAATGTAGAGAACCTAACGCAGGATGCTGTAAATTTGCTTTGCAAACTCATAGAAATTCCAAGTACAAGCAGAGAGGAAAAAGAGGCTGCCGATGCCCTGGCTGAGGTGATGCAGAAGGACTACGGACTGAAGACAGAAAGGGAGGGCAACAATCTTTGGTGCATTGCCGACGGATATGACGAGGCGAAAAAGACTTTGTTGCTGAACGCTCACATAGACACCGTGAAGCCAACATCCCTCTGGACCCGCGACCCCTACAAGGCTACGATAGAGGGGGATTGCATCTATGGACTGGGAAGCAACGATGATGGTGCATCGCTGGTGAGTCTGGTTGAGGTTTTCAGATGCCTGAAGGACAAAGAACTACCATACAATCTCATCCTTGCCATCAGTGCAGAGGAGGAGGTTAGTGGCAAGAACGGCATGGAGCACCTACTGACAGTGCTTCCGAAGATAGATGTTGCCTTAGTGGGAGAACCCACAGGCATGCAACCTGCCATAGCAGAGAAGGGACTTATGGTACTGGATGTTACTGCTCATGGTAAGGCCGGGCATGCTGCAAGAAACGAAGGTGACAATGCCATCTATCATGCTTTGGACGACATTGCATGGGTGAGGAACTACAGATTCCCGAAGGAGAGCGGCCTGTTGGGACCTGTGAAAATGACCGCAACAATAATAAATGCCGGCACGCAACACAATGTCATACCATCGGAATGCCAGTTTACCATCGACATAAGGAGCAACGAGCAGTATTCCAACGAAGAGATATACGAGATTGTCTGCCAGAATCTCAAGAGCGAAGTGAAGGCCAGAAGTTTCCGTCTGTCTTCTTCACGTATAGACATGGGGCACCCATTGGTACAGAAGGCAATCTCGCTGGGCAGGACTCCCTTTGGAAGTCCCACGCTGAGCGATCAGGCACTGATGCGATTCCCCTCAATGAAAATGGGCCCAGGCAACAGTTCGCGAAGCCATACTGCCGATGAATTCATCAAAATCAGCGAAATCAGTGAGGCGATACAACTGTATTACGAGATGCTAAAGGACCTATTTTTATAACTTAATGAGGGATATGCTCTCTTCACAATACATATCCCTCATCTATAAAACTAATAACCTTTTAACTCAGCATAACACCCAAAGCAATAAGTGCAACATAAAATATTATTACCAAAACCACGATAATACAATAAGCTATTGCACCCCAAATCGAAAACTTTTTTGCTGCATCTGCTGCCATTTGAGCTTCCTCATAACGGCCCTCATTCCATAGACTTTCTACTGATGCCGCTTTAATTATTGCGACCACTCCTAATGGAACACAGCATAAACATGTGCATAAAATAGCCCATACAAGATTGGTGTCGGGACAAAATTTTTGTTCATTCATAAAACTATAATTTAATATTTTAGAGATTTCTAAACTTTGAAAATAATTCTAATTGCCCACCAAACAAAATACAAAACTATATAGAGAATTAAAGTTTGTCTCTTATAAATGATCCTATTGGTTTTATCGAATACTCCATTAATATTATACCATTTGCCCAAAACTGCAAGTATAGCATATGGTATAGACAACAACAAAAACGGATTTAGTAAAAAGGCATCAATAATGTTTCCGCATAAAAGTTGGTGCAAAAAACGTTGGATACCACACGAAGGACAATAAGTGCCAGTAAGCAACCACCATGGACATTTGAGTGCCCATAGAGAATATGTTGGATTATTATAATAATAAATGATACCGATGGATACAATAACCACCGGTATCACTATTCTAATTAAACGAATAGGCATTACATTGAGCCCAACATACCGCCCAAAAGGCTGGCATAAAACGCAATGTAAATAACCCATACTATTAAAGAAGCGATAGCGCCCCACATAGCATACTTCTTGGCATCCTCAGAAGCCTTGCGTGCCTCTTCCTCTCTACCTTGATACCACAACTTCTCTACAGATGTTGCCTTAATAATTGAAACTATGCCCAATGGCAAGCAACATAAAACTGTACACAAAATAGCCCATACCATATTGGTGTCGGGGCAATACTTCTGTTCACTCATAGTCTTTTTTATTTTTTAGTTAATATAGTACTTTTGTTAATCAGTCAACTTTGATCTAGATATCGAAAACATGCGCAAATGTAAACAAATAAATCAAATTAGCAAAATTTTGTTAATTTTTTTTTAATTCGCTTGACAGAATATTTACATACCTATGTGGCACTTATTTACCAATCCATAGTTCGGGATTAAGTTTTGTTGTCTCCTTGCGCAATTGGAAATGGAGAATACAATTGCCTGATTCGTCGGTTGCAACAGTACCAATGAGATCGCGAGCCTTGAGTTTCTGACCTTTCTTCACGATAACGGAAGAGAGATTGCAATACACGGAGATATAGCTGCCGTGACGAACAAGCACGTTCTTGGAACCGGAGAACTGGAACACCGCCGTCACCTC
>JAFYMW010000110.1 GCA_017548165.1 Bacteroidaceae bacterium | reverse complement strand
GTAGCGACTACGGGAATCGAACCCGTGTTCCATGCGTGAGAGGCATGTGTCCTAACCCCTAGACGAAATCGCCATTTCTTTTGTTTTGCGATGCAAAGGTATGACTTTTTACCAAATTATACAAGAGTTTCTCCGATTTTTGTGCAAATATAATGCTATTTTCCCTCCCCTGCCATCAAAATACGATGATAAGGGAGGGAAAATTGTTGATATTACTCTAATTTATGCTTTATACAACACCTTGCGCCATCATGGCACGTGCCACCTTCATAAAGCCTGCCACATTGGCTCCGCGCACATAGTTTATGGTACCATCCTCGCGCTCGCCATACTTCACGCACTGGGTGTGTATGCTGTGCATTATCTCGTGCAGACGCTTGTCCACATCCTCGGCACTCCATACGATGTGTCCGGCATTCTGACTCATCTCCAGGCAACTGGTTGCAACACCACCGGCATTAACGGCCTTGCCAGGTGCGTAGAGGGTCTTCAACTCGAGGAAGTGATCTATTGCCTCGGGAGTACAACCCATGTTGGAGATTTCTCCCACGCAAAGCACACCGTTGTCGGTAAGCATCTTGGCATCCTCGCCATTCAATTCGTTTTGTGTGGCACAAGGCAGGGCAATGTCAACCTTCTGCTCCCATGGACGACGGCCAGGGAAGAAAGTTGCTGAAGGGTATTGCTCGGCATAGGGCTGAACGATGTCGTTGCCACTGGCACGGAGTTCGAGCATATAGTCTATCTTCTCGCCACTGATGCCATCGGGGTCATAGACATATCCATCGGGACCACTGATCGTCACCACCTTGGCACCCATCTGTGTTGCCTTGGTGGCTGCACCCCAGGCCACATTGCCAAAACCGCTTATTGCAACAGTCTTGCCCTCGATGCTATGACCTGCACGCTGGAGCATCTCGTTGACGAAGTACAGGCCTCCGAAACCTGTTGCCTCGGGACGAATAAGAGAACCACCATAATCCAGGCCCTTACCTGTGAGCACTCCGCTGAAGTCGCGTGTCAGGCGCTTGTATTGTCCGAAGAGGTAACCTATCTCGCGTGCTCCCACGCCGATGTCGCCAGCAGGGATATCTATTTCAGGACCTATATGGCGGAAGAGTTCGCTCATGAATGACTGGCAGAAGCGCATGATTTCGCCATCGCTCTTGCCTCGGGGTGAGAAGTCGCTTCCTCCCTTGCCTCCACCCATAGGCAGAGTGGTGAGCGCATTCTTGAATGTCTGCTCGAAACCTAGGAACTTCAGTATGCTCAAGTTCACGCTGGCATGGAAGCGCAGACCGCCCTTGTAGGGACCTATGGCGCTGTTGTACTGGACACGGTAGCCGAGGTTGACCTGCACCTTGCCCTTGTCGTCAACCCATGGCACACGGAATGTGATGATGCGCTCCGGCTCGACAAGTCTTTCGAGCAAAGAGGTGCGCTCCCATTCGGGGTGCTGGTTGTAGACATCTTCAATGCTTACAAGAACTTCGCGTACAGCCTGAAGGTACTCTCTCTCTCCTGGATGCTTGGCCTCCAGCGAGGTCATGAATTTCTCAATGTTTAGCATGGTGAATATGGTTTATAATAAGGTTTAACTTAAATTGCTTTTAATTCCTTGTTCGTTCCAAACCTTTTCAATACAAACGATGGCGAACACCTGAAATACACACCGAAACTGAACGGGGTACGGAACTCTCCTGGTATGGTGTAGGGTTCGGGGTTAGCATCATCGGCAGGGATGGACAGAGCGCCCGTGTGGCAAAGGTATGCCTTGAGATGCGTGCCGATGGTATACACCTTGGCAAAGGTGCGCGAATACTCTATGCTTATCAAGCCTGTAGACATAGTATTGAATCGCCCACCGGAATACTTCGTACTGAGCGTGCCATAGTATTGGCTTCCGTAAAGCGAACAGAAATCTTTGGCGAAAAAATAACCTGCCGTTATGCGCAGGTCGCGGATAAAGTCCACACTTGCCTTTGCCCACGCTGCCGGTCCTCCGTTGAAAGGCCAAAGATGTCCGCTCTGCTGAACGCAATAGAGCGCCATTGCTTCTGTGTGGATGCCATTAAAAATACGATTCCTGTCGTTTCGGTATTCGTATGCCACACCCAAGGCTCCATTGCCAATGGTCTGTACACCGAGGCGCGTATTGTCCTGTTCTCCGCCTCTGTGCTGGATGGTAAGTTGGATGGGAAGGTCAAGGCGGTGACTGACACCATCACTTGTGTGCTTCCACAAATTTATGCTCTGAGTCCATCCCACGGAAAAGGCCTCTTGATGCGACGATTCCTTGAAGATGTAGCTCTGCCAATTGAGCCACAGGTCGGAGTGCCATCGTTTGGTGTCCACTATCATCTGCACACCCATTTCTGGGTCTTCAGTCATTATGAGTTCGGGGTTATACAAAGGCTCTACCAATCCATGTGTGGCTCCGCCGTAGATGTTTCCTACGGCAAGCGTGATATTGCTGAAACGAGCCGTTACACGGAAGAATGGCAGAATATGTGCTCCCGACTGATACTGGTCTCCCTTCCAGATGGCAATGTCGTGATAGGCATAGCAAGGGTATTTGTTTGCACCAGAATAGATGGTAGCATGCAAACCAAGTTCCATCTTTATCTCATCAATGGGCGTATAGGTGAGGCGTGGTTGCAGACGAACTCCTGGCAAAGAATAACCCGATTGCACATTGCCATCAAATTCATTGTCTTTGAAAAAGGCCAAGGCATCAACCTCAACACCAAGAATTCTGGTCTTGGTCGAGTCTACACGATAGGGCTGATACCCCAAACGTCGTGCCATGTCAGCATTCTTTTGCAATATGTCCCATGAATCTGATTCGTCTTGAGAATAGCCTGGAAACATATTCAGCATCAATGCACAAAATATGGCGATATACCTTTTCATAACTAGGATAGTACACCTTTTCCACTGCTAAGTTACGAAGAAAGCTGCATTTGGACAAAAATAATACCATATATTTTGATGTCTAAACACTTATTTGTAACTTCGCAAACATAAATTCACGATAATGGAGATTCACTTTGCCCCACTTCAGGGTTATACCGACTTTGAATATCGCAGAATTCATGCCAAACATTGCACTGGTGTGGATGCATATTATACTCCCTTTCTTCGTTGGGAGAAAGGCGGTGTGCGCGACAAGGACATAAAGGACATCCTGCCAGAGAACAACGAGGGCATACGACTCATCCCACAGCTCATCTGCTCGGACACTGACGAGTTCAACCGCCTGGCAGATGCGGTGCAGGAACATGGCTATGCAGAGATGGACCTGAATATGGGTTGCCCTGCCCCCATGCAGACAAAACTAAAACGAGGAAGCGGCATCCTGCCCCACCCTTCGCTTGTTGAGTCTATGATGAAAGAGATGGCGCGCCGACCGGAAGTAAGTTTCTCTGCAAAGATGCGCCTGGGCCTGGACACATCAGAGGAATGGAAGGAACTGACCGACATACTCAATTCCTCATGCCTCAGGCATCTGACCATACACCCTCGCATAGGCAAGCAGATGTACAAGGGAGAGGTACACATGGACAGTTTCAGCGAAATGACCCAAGCATTGCACACACCTATTATATATAATGGTGACATATCCTGCATTGAGGACATGGAAAAACTTGCCTCCTCCTTCCCCAACCAGCATGGTATAATGATAGGACGTGGACTTTTGGCACGACCAACCCTAGCTCAGGAGTACCTGCAAGGCAGAGAGATGCCAGAACAAGAGCGCAAGGACAAGATACTGGCCATGCATGAAGACATGCTTGACTATTGCACACGAAAGTACAAAATAGATTCACAGATTCTTCTTCACATACACGCCTTCTGGGAATATCAGGAAAGCCAGATGGAACGTAAGGCGTGGAAGAAAATCATGAAGGCAGGCAGCATGAAAAACTACCTTGAGGCAATAAGACAAATATAAATCAGAAAAACAATATCACAACAATGAAAAAGATTCTCACCCTCATCGCCATCGCCCTGATGCCATATATGGGCATAGTGGCACAGACAGCCCCTCTCCCTAAGGTTTACAACGAGAGCATCAACCCTATGACTCAAATAGACCAGACAATTAGCAAGGTCTCTAAATCAAAGAAGAACATCATCGTTCAGTTGGGCGGCAATTGGTGCATCTGGTGCTTGAGATTTGCAGACTTTATCAGCAAGGATGCCGAAATCAAATCTACCATCGAGGAGAACTACGAATATATCCATGTCAACATACCACGCCGTGGTACTCCAGAAGAGAAACTTGCAGAACCATTGCAGAAACGCCTGGCATATGCCGGCCGCTTCGGTTATCCTGCACTTGTTGTCCTCTCACCAACCGGCAAGGTACTGCACATCCAGGACAGCAGTTTCCTTGAATCAGGCAACGGTTACGACAGCAAGAAAGTTCTTCGCTTCCTTAAAAACTGGACACCAAAGGCAATAAACCAATATAACAAGCAGTAAAATACTACACCATCTTTCCTTACCCATTTGCCGACCAATACTTGCACATTATTCTCCCTATTGAGCATTATTGCATTATTTTCTGCACACAAAACCGGCATATTATCCAAAAAAGCTATATATTTGCAGCCGATTTGAAGAAAAAATAATACAAGACTGCTATGGGCAGTAAAATTTAAGGGTAATATAATGTCTACGTTTAAAGGTAAAAAGGTGCTTATAACTGGCGGTGCTTCTGGTATAGGCAAGATAATGGGTGAACAGGCCCTGAACAAAGGTGCAGAGGTATTGGTAATTTGGGATATTAACCAAAACAATATCGATACAACAATAGAGGAACTTTCTAAGTTAGGACATGTGCGCGGTTTTCGTGTAGACGTTTCAAACTATGAGATGGTTACAAGTTCTTATGCCAAAGTAAAGGCAAAGGTTGGTGAGATTGACATCCTCATAAATTGTGCTGGAATAATAACCAGTAATAAGACATTTGACGTATGTACATCCGACGAGATAGACAGAACCATGAAGGTAAATGCTATAGCGCCAATGTATGTTGCACGACAAGTCTTGCCAGAAATGATAGCACGCAACAGTGGTCATATATGCAACATTGCTTCAGCTGGTGGTATGCTTGCCAATCCTAAGATGAGCATCTATGCTGCAAGCAAATGGGCAGCTATAGGATGGTCGGATTCTGTAAGAATAGAACTTCAGGAGATGAAAAGCAAAGTACGCATAACTACTATTGCTCCATACTACATCACCACAGGTATGTTTGACGGTGTGGAATCAAAAGTATTCCCTTTGCTCAAACCTAAGAATGTTGCCAACAAGATTATCAAGGCTATTGAGAGTAACAAGGATTTCAAGATGTTCATGCCTTGGATTCCATGTCCTCACCATTTCATTCGCTTAATGCAAGGTATACTTCCTATGAGGTTTTTCGACTGGCTTATGGGCAATGTACTGGGCATATATCACACGATGGACAATTTTACAGGCAGAAAATAATGGATATAAACAATACCCCGAAACAGGAAATAAAAAGAATTGCAGAGCAACAGAGAAAATTCTTTCGAGAGGGTAAGACGCTCGACATCGACTTTCGTAAGAATGCACTGCATATGCTTAAAAAAGCCTTAAAAGAACATGAGGCGGAAATAGCTACTGCATTGTGGCAAGATCTGCACAAATGTTACGAAGAGGCTTACATGACAGAACTTAGCATAGTGCTTGGCGAGATAGACAATCATCTCAACAACCTTTCTCGTTGGTCAAGACCTAAGCATGTATGTACACCGTTAAAAATGTTTCCATCAAGAAGCAAGATTATAAGCGAACCTCTTGGTTGTTCGCTCATCATTGCACCGTGGAACTATCCTGTTCAACTTCTACTGAATCCTCTTGTCGGAGCTATCTCCTCGGGTTGTACAGCTATATTGAAACCATCCCCCTATGTACCTCATGTGTCATTGGCATTGGAACGCCTAATTAAAGACACTTTCAACGAAGAGTACATAGCCATCGTGCAGGGCAACAGAGAAGTCAATGCATCATTACTGGAAGAAAGATATGATATCATATTCTTTACCGGAAGTCCTCAACTTGGACGCATGGTGATGCGTGCTGCCGCAGAGAACCTCACCCCTGTGGTGCTTGAACTTGGTGGCAAGAGTCCCTGCATCATAGACAAGGATGCCAATATCGCTATGGCAGCAAAGAGAATTGCATGGGGCAAAAGTCTCAATGCTGGCCAAACATGTATAGCACCAGACTATCTCTTGGTGCACAGGGATGTAAAACAGGCACTTGTTGCTGCATTGAAGAAAGAGTTCAGCAATCTTCTCGGTGAGAATCCCAAAGAGGCAAAGCATTTTGTACGCATTGTCAACCAAAAAGCTTACAAACGCCTTGTGGGATATTTCAAGGACGGAGACATAGTGATGGGTGGAGATTGTGACGAATCGGAGAGATACATATCCCCCACTATCATCGACAATGTCAGTCCTGACAGTCCTGTTATGACAGAAGAAATCTTCGGCCCTATATTCCCAATACAAACCTTTACCAGCACACAGGATGCTGTTGATTTTGTTACAAGCAGGGAAAAGCCTTTGGCATTATACTATTTCGGAAATAAAGGCATCAAGGAGATGTTGAAACATACCTCATCTGGCGGTGCATGTATCAACGACACCATCATGCATATTGCCAATGAAAGACTACCCTTCGGTGGTGTTGGTTCTTCTGGAATGTCGTCATACCATGGCAAGGAGTCGTTCAAGGTATTCTCACACCGTCGTGCCGTGGTAACCACCACAACCCTCCTCGACCTACCCTTCCGATATATGCCCTACACTTTCTTCAAGTGGATAAAGGGACTCTTATAGACAGTGATAACACTAAAAGTTTAAAGTATAATGACAACACCCTAGGTAATTCATCTGCCTAGGGTGTGTTGCTTTTATTAATAATGAGCTCGGACCTTTAGCCTATCCGATGGGATGGTCCTTGCGGAACATCTGCATGCGTTCCTCCAGCACGGGATAGAGTTCGTCGCGCATACGGCTGGTGCAGGCACGCACACCGGGTTCCAAAGAACCTGTGGTGTCGAGGTTGATGCTGGACACGCCATAGGAGATGAGTTCGCGGACAAGTTCGCCGCCCGTCATGCCGGGATACGAAAGCGAGAAGAAGAATCCGTCGGCAATATCCTCGGTGACATCGCGCGGATAGGTGATGGTGAAGCCGTTGTCGCAGAAAATCTTCTTCATCTTGCGTGCACGCTCGGCATAGGCCTTGGTGTCGTCCACAAAGTTGATGACTCCCTCGCATGAGAGGCGCAACATCTCGGCATAGGCATACTGGGTGCTGGCCGTACATCCCGAGGTGATCATGTACTGGATGCTGGCTATGAAGGTGGGGCCAAAGACACCGCTGTCCTGATAGCGCTTTGCCAAGGCAGGAAACTGGCGGTCAAAGAGCCTGTCGCTGATGCACACCAGCGCTATACGGCCGCCCGCATAGGAGAAGATCTTGGAGGCGGAGAGCATGAGGATGTAATTGTCCGTATAGCGTGCCACGGTTCTCACATAGGGTTCCTGGAAGGGGTGCGAGAAATCGTGACGGCTGTCCATGGCAAAATATGCCAGGTCCTCCATCACTATGATGTCGTGCTCGGTGGCTATCTCGCCGATGATGCGAAGTTCGTCCTCCTCCAGGGATATCCATGCCGGATTGTTAGGGTTGGAGTAGATGATGGCAGCAATGTCGCCGTCCTTTACCTCCTCCTGGAGTTTGGCACGCAAGGCCTCGCCTCGATAGGGGTATATGTCGAAACTCTTCCAACCGATACCAAGGATGCGCAACTGGGACTTCTGTATGGGGAAGCCTGGGTCGATGAAGAGCACCTTGTTCTTCCGCTCATCGCGCTGACAACAGGCTATGAACGCACCGAAACTACCTGCCACGGAACCCACCGTGGGGATACAGGCACGCGGAGATATGTCTATGTCCATGAATGCCTTCACGAAACGGCTTGCCGCATCCTTCAGTTCGGGTACACCGGCTGCCGCCGGGTATTGGTTGTTGGCACCTGCATCCAGAGCCTTCTTCTCGGCATCAATACCGTATGTATTACAAGGCAAACCAGGGCTGCCCTGATCCATACGTATGAATGGCAAACCAGTCTTCTGTTCGAGATATTGCGCCACGAGCAGAGTCTCGCCTATGGTGGCGTGAGAGAGGTCGGCAACGTGGTTCACACGCACCGCCTCCTGCACCAATTCGTCTGAAAATATCTTCATCTGTCAAATCCTCATCTTGAAGTTACTTGCCCTTCTCCCAATCCGAGAAGTCACGCTTGTCAAGCACATGCTTTGCCTTGCCCTGCGAGCGTTCGATAGTTCCTGGGGGCTGAATGTGGATGTTGGGTTTGATGCCGGTAACGGAAACCAAACGATCGTAGAGATACTTGATGAAAGGCATCTGCTTGGCAGGATTTGGCGAAAAGAGGTCCTCGCGAAGCTCCACATCCAGGTCGAAGGTGTCCTCGTTGTGCTTGCGGTCAACGGTTATGAAGTACTGGGGAGCAAAAGCGGGGAACTCTGTCAGTATAGCCTCTATCTGGCTTGGGAACACATTCACGCCGCGAATGATGAGCATATCGTCGCTTCGACCCAGAATCTTGCCAAGACGCACGGTTGTACGGCCGCAACGGCATTTCTCGTAGATGAGATGCGTGAGGTCGCGTGTACGATAGCGAAGAATGGGCATAGCCTCCTTTGTGAGCGATGTGAACACCAGTTCGCCGCGCTCGCCAGGTGCTACGGGCTCCAAGGTATCGGGGTTGATGATTTCGGGATAGAACATATCCTCCATCACATGGGTACCGTCCTGATACTGGCACTCGCCACCCACACCGGGACCGCTCATCTCCGTAAGACCGTAAATGTCAATGGCCTTGATACCGAACTTTGCCTCTAACTCGCGACGTATGCCCCAAGTCCAGGGTTCTGCACCGAAGAAGCCTACACGCAGCTTCAGGTCCTCCTTCTTGATGCCGCACTTCTCCATCACCTCGGCCAAGTGCAAGGCGTACGAGGGTGTACAGCAAAGGGCTGTGGTACCAAAGTCCTTCATCAGCATCACCTGCTTCTCCGAATTGCCAGATGAGGCTGGCAACTGAATGGCACCAAGTTTGTTGGCACCATCATGCGCACCCAGACCACCGGTGAAGAGTCCATAGCCATAGGACACCTGCACCACATCGCCAGGACCTACATCGCCTACAGCCAGGACACGAGCCACACACTCTGCCCAGTTGTCTAGGTCGTTCTGTGTGTATGTACCCACCACAGGCTTACCCGTTGTACCAGACGAAGCGTGTATGCGCTTTATCTCGCTCATGGGCACGGCCTGCAAACCGAAAGGATATTCATCGCGCAGATCGTGCTTGGTGGTGAAGGGAAGTTTTGTTATGTCATCAATGGACTTGATGTCCTCGGGACGGATGCCCTTCTGGTCCATTTTCTTCTTGTAGAAGGGCACGTTCTCATAGCAACGCTTCACCGTGGCAATGAGACGCTCGCTCTGCAAGGCACGCATCTTCTCGCGCGACATGCACTCTATTTCGGGATTATATATCATACTTATTTAATTTTTAAAGTCATCTTCGTCAAGCAGGCTCATCTTTTTCTCCGACACCACCTCCAACGCCTTCTCACCTTCATCGGCACGCATCACCAGCACTCCCCTGCCCTTCCAAAGGAAGGAATACATATAGAGGATATTCACCCCTGCATGGGACAAGGCGCTTATGGCCAATGCCGCATGTCCTGGCTCATCCTCTATGGCTATGGCCAGAACATCGGTCAGTTGCACATTAATGCCATGCTCCTTCAGTATTGTGTATGCCTCGCAAGGCGACGAGCACAACACACGGTAAATGCCATAGTCCTGTGTGTCCGCTATGGTGGAAGCGATAATCTGTATCTTTGCCTTGCTAAAAAGTTCCAATACCTTTATCAAGGTACCGCTCTTATTCTCAATGAATATGGAAAGCTGCTTTAAACTTGTCTTCATAAAAATGCACTATGTGTGTGATTATTGATACACCTTACGTTTGTCCACCACTCTGACTGCCTTGCCTTCGGAAACGGGCAGGCTTCCCTTGGGCAGAAGCTTCACATGGGGTGTCAGGAGAATCTCGTCCTTCAAGGCACGCTGAATACGATTAGCAAGTCCCTGCAAGCGGCGATAGTCATCGGTGAAGAGTTCCTCCAGTTCCACCTCTACGGTCATATTGTCGTTGTCCTCGTCGGTGGTGAGCGTGATGAGATAGTTACTTGCCAGTTCGGGGAAAGTCATCAGTATCTTCTCTATCTGTATGGGGAAGATGTTCACGCCACGCAACACCATCATATCGTCGCTTCGTCCGCGCATGCGGTCAATACGCACATGGTTTCTTCCGCAAGGGCAACTTCTTCCAAGCACACGGGTGAGGTCTCTGGTGCGATAGCGCAAGAGTGGCATTGCCTCGCGGCACAAACTCGTCAGTACCAGTTCGCCAACCTCTCCGTCGGACACTGGTTCCAGAGTCTCGGGGTCGACAATCTCCACTATGTAGTAATCCTCCCAGAAGTGAAGACCGTTCTGCTCCTGGCACTCGAAACCTACGCCAGGACCGCACATCTCCGACATGCCGAAGGAGTTGTAGGCCTTCACGCCCATCATGTCCTCGATGCGTCGGCGCTGTTCCTCGGAATGAGGCTCGGCACCGATGGCAAGAACCTTCAGCTTGGTATCGCGGCGAGGGTCCACTCCCATGCTCTGCATCACCTCGTAAAGGCGTGTAACATAGGATGGCACGGCATGAAGGGCTGTTGTGCCGAAATCGGTGATGAACTTTATCTGTCGTATTGAATTGCCGGCTGCTGCGGGTATGGTGAGCATGCCAAGGCGCTCGGCACCGTACTGGAAACCAAGACCACCGGTGAACATGCCGTATCCGCTGGAGTTCTGGAACACGTCGTCGGGGCGCAACCCCACCATCCACAGATTACGGGCCACCTGTGCTGCCCATTCATCCAGGTCCTTCTGCGTGTGCAGGATAACGGTGGGAGTACCTGTCGTTCCGCTCGATGAATGAAGTCGTGTGCACTCGCGCAAGGGTACGCTTGCCATACCGAAGGGATATGTGTCGCGCAAGTCCTGCTTCGTGGTAAAGGGAATGCGTCTTATGTCGTCCAGGGTCTTGATGTCCTCTGGCTTAAGACCGATCTCCTCGAAACGCTTCTTGTAGAAAGGAGAATTCATGCAATGGCGCACGGTGGCCTGCAAGCGCTCAAGCTGGAGGGCTTCAATCTCCGCTCGCGACATAGTCTCCATCTTCTCGTTGAAGAAGGGACATGTGTCTTTAGGGGAACTATTGTTCATATTGCACACCTTTATTAGTCAGTACCGCCAAATCCTGCATTGAACGACTTCAGGTTGGTCTCCACCACGGCATCTCCCTTGCGGGAAAACACCGTACGAATGGCATCTCGAAGTTGTTGTGCGGAGAGTATGTCGAAATGGCGGGCAGCCATGCCAAGCAATACCATGTTGGCTCCTCGGGGATTGCCTGCATCCTTGGCAACGGCATCTATGTCCATCATATCCACGGATGGGAGTTTGTCCAATTCTGCCTGAACGTCCGACATCTCGGGGTAATTGGGAATATTCACAAACGCCTTGCTTCCGGTCACTATCTTTCCCTCGGTGGAGAGATATGGCAGATAGCGGAGGCTTTCCATGGGTTCCATACTAATAATCATGTCGGCACTGCCCTGAGCTATCAAATCGCTATAGATGGGGGCGCTGGAAAGGCGCAGATGACTCTGCACGTCACCTCCGCGCTGACTCATGCCGTGCACCTCGGCCTGCTTCAGGTTCAGGCCAGCCTTTGTTGCAGCCTCGCCAATGATTGTTGCGATAGAGAGAATTCCCTGTCCTCCAACACCGCATAGTATAATATCTTTCTTCATAATGTAGTCTTGCTTTTTATGAGTGGTATGGATTTTAGGAATTTTCCTTTGCCTTGCGTGCCTCGCGAGCCTTTCGTGCAGCTGTCTGTATGCACTCTCTGCGAGGGATGATTACAGAGACACTGGGATAGTCAATCTCCTCCTTCAGGATACGTGTAATCTCCTCCATGTTCTTTGGCAGGGGAACAACCACACGGACGTGCTCGGGCTCAACACCAAGAGCCACACAGATGGCCTCGTACTTGCTTGTACCGGCAGAGTCCTGACCACCGGTCATACCAGTGGTGAGATTGTCGGAGATTACCACCGTGATGTTGCTCTTATCGTTTACCGCATCCAGAAGTCCGGTCATACCACTATGAGTGAAAGTGGAATCTCCGATAATAGCCACCGAAGGGAAGAAACCTGCATCGGCAGCACCCTTGGCCATGGTAATTGACGCTCCCATGTCAACACAGCTTGCCAATGCCTTGAATGGAGGCAATGCACCAAGGGTATAACATCCTATATCGCCAAAGACACGATAGTCGGGATATGTTGCCAGCACCTGATTCAATGCAGTATATACATCGCGATGACCACACCCCTGACACAACTGAGGTGGACGAGGTGCAACAATAGTAGAGGGAGGAAGCGTCTGTCTACCTTGCACTCCAAGTGCCTTGGCAACATTATCAGGCGTAAGCTCGCCAGTGCGTGGCAAATGGCCAGTAAGTCGACCCTTAACAGGGTATCCAGCTCCAAGCAATGCTCTTACTTGTTGCTCGGCAACGGGCTGACCATCCTCAACCACTATGACGGCATCATTTTCCTTTGCCAATTGGCATATAGCCGCCTCGGGCAATGGATATTGGCTTATCTTAAGCACATTGGCATTGTCTCCAAGCGCCTCTTTCACATAGTTATAACCTATGCCGCATGCTACGATTCCCAAAGAACCACCGCCATGCTCCACCTTATTATAGATAGATGCTTCCGATGCCTGGAGCATGTCTGCCTGCTTATCCACCAATGTGGCATAACGTGCACGTGCTATGCCAGGCAATAGCACCCAGCGCTCCTGACATATTCCAAGGTTCTGCATCTCCATGGGTTCGCGCACCTCTACGGCGGCACGACTATGTGCCAGACGGGTTACTATGCGAAGTACAACAGGTTCGTGCAATCTTTCGGAAAGTTCAAAGGCGCTCTGCATCATGTCGTATGCTTCCTGCTGATTACTTGGTTCCATAGTGGGCACCATAGCAAAGGTAGAATAAAAACGACTGTCCTGCTCGTTCTGGCTTGAATGCATCGATGGGTCGTCGGCGGCAACAACCACCAAACCACCATGGACTCCGGTGATGGCAGAGTTTACAAAAGCGTCAGCAGCCACATTCATACCTACATGCTTCATGCACACAAGGGCACGACGTCCGGCATAGGACATGCCCAATGCGGCTTCCATGGCCGTTTTCTCGTTTGTACACCAACGACTATGCACGCCTCGTTCCTGGGCAAGTGCATTGCCTTGTATGTATTCCGTTATCTCTGTGGAGGGAGTTCCAGGATAGGCATATACACCACCCAAACCTGCGTGTATGGCTCCAAGGGCTATTGCCTCATCTCCAAGTAGTAGCTTTTTCATCTATATAGTTAATTTATTGTTTTTCTTATATTTTACCAACTTCCTATTATTATTTACTTTAAGCAATAAATGAAACTCTTTTCGTATTCCTAATCTGCATCCTTCAGCACTGGAAACTTCTCTCGGAAAGCCGCAAGAGCATCCAAATCCATCTCCACACTTACCGCGCTCTTCTCGCCCATCGGACATTGTGCCACCACCTTGCCATAGGGGTCGGTCATCAGTGTGCCTCCCGAATACTGGCACGAAGGATCGGTGCCAACACGGTTCACCGCGCACACATAGCATTGGTTCTCTATGGCACGCGCCTTCTGCAAAGCCAGCCATGCCTCCACTCTGGGTGTGGGCCAACTGGCCACGTATATGATAGCATCGTATGGCTCACTTGCATTGTTGCGGGCAAAGACAGGGAAGCGCAAATCATAGCAGATCTGCAACAAGAAACGCACGCCACGGAATTCGGCAACTACACGTTCCTTACCTGCCGTATAACGATGATGCTCTCCACCATAGGTGAAGAGGTGGTGCTTGTCGTAGAAAGTGCACTTACCATCGGGACGTACAAAACAGAAACGATTATAGTATCTGCCATCTTCTTCTCTGATGGCAAGGCTTCCTGCCACGGCAGCATCCAATTCCTCGGCCATAGCCTTCATCCACTCAAGCGAGGCACATGTATCATTGTGCCATTCCTCGGCCACACCCTCGGGCTGGGTAGCAAAACCTGTTGAAAACATCTCGGGCAGAATGTACAGATGAGCCTTCTCCATGCTTCGCATCATGTCTGCAGCATGATTGCGGTTGGCCTCTGGATTGGCCCACTGTATGTCTGTTTGTATAAGGTTGATTTTCACAATCATGTCCTTGCGTTTTGATATGTTTATTTAAGTATTTATACGCAAAAAGTCATAATTTTGCAGTAAAGTTATATAAATTTATTGGTTTTTGCACCATTTTGCTACAAAAAAGTGCATTTCGACATGCTCTACTATCAGTTTTCGCTCAGCTCACCGTTCACCGCACTACCATTAAATTTCACTGTAACGCTTTAACACCATAACGCAATACATCGTCCAATGCCGTCCTCCCCCCACCGTAACAACTACCTTATTTTGAATTCTTGTGCTGGCATAAATATATTTGGTTTTCAAATCATCAACATTATCAGTCCTTCTGCTTTAAGATATCTTTATTATACAGATATTTATAAGACAAAACCACTCATTTCTTTCTTTTAACAGAATCATTCTGAAGAAAACATGATGTAAAAGTTGTTTTTATGCCTTTTAGACATGTATTTTTACTTCATCAGCTCCTAAATATGGTAAAAATATACGGGTAATTGTCTTGCACGTATGATTGTTTGCAAAAGAAATCTTGGAGCTCTCCTATAATTTGTCTATTTTTGCCTATGACAAAAGGGTTACATGCCTTGTTTAGCAACACCGATTTCAGTCTCTTGTGAAACATAAGTAAAATAAATTCCGACTCATGAAGATACTGCATACCAGTGACTGGCATTTAGGTCACACACTTTACAACTACGACCGCACAGAGGAGCAGATGGTAATGCTGCTTCAGATGGTAAATATCGTGAAGGAGCAGAAACCTGATGTATTCCTGCTTTGCGGAGATGTGTACCATACTCCTCAGCCATCATCAGCTGTGCAGACGATGTTCACCAATGCACTGGTGGAAATTCATGATGCCAATCCCAGTATGACGATTGTTATCACAGCCGGCAATCATGACAGCAGTACCAAACATGATATTTTCCGTACACCCTGGAAGGCGCTGAAGGTTTATACGGTTGGTGGTATAGATGACAACCGGAAAGAGGATATGATTATAGAGGTGCCCGGAAAGGGTTATGTCATTGCTATCCCGTACGTCAACGAGAGAAATATGCCCAAGGGATTGTTCCAAGAGTTGCTTGATATTGTTGAAGAAAAGAATACCGATAATCTTCCTGTTGTAATGTCGGCCCACACGACAGTTAGGGGGTGTGATTTTGCCGGTCATGAAAACGCATCCGAGTACTCCGTTGGCGGCATTGATTCATACGACCTCGAGGATATGGGTACAGGATATGATTATCTTGCACTTGGACATATACATCATGGGCAATTCATACATTCGGGCATGCACAATGTCAGATATTGCGGAACGCCCATTCCTGTTTCATTCGACGAAAACTACAAGCATTCCGTGTCTATTGTAGAGATAGCCTGTCATG
>JAFYMW010000005.1 GCA_017548165.1 Bacteroidaceae bacterium | reverse complement strand
GGCTATCCTTGCTTGACGGATTTATATTTCAAATGGAACCCAAAATAGGAACCGCCGTATGCCGAACGGCACGTACGGTGGTGTGAGAGGTCGGAAAACGAAAGTAGGAAGAAAACTGCTTCGTTTTCCTCCTACTCGATTATTTGTCAATTTGTGATGTTCAGAATTGTGCGCGAATGCTTTCGGCGATTGCGTTGAATTCTTCGGGTGTGAGCTGGAGATGAGGATTGGTAAATCTCATGTCTGCCTCGCTCTGCATGGGTACAAGGTGAATGTGAGCATGAGGTACCTCAAGACCTAATACGCATTGACCCACTTTTACACAAGGAATGGCTTTGCGTATGGCAATTGCAACCTTTTTGGCAAAGACTTGAAGACCGGCAATCTCTTCGTCGCTGAGGTCAAAGATGTAGTCTACCTCGTGCTTAGGGATAACAAGGGTGTGACCTTTCTGAAGAGGATTGATGTCGAGGAATGCAAAATAATTCTCGTCCTCGGCAATCTTGTAGCAAGGAATCTCGCCGGCAACAATGCGTGAAAAGATACTCATGGTTCCTTTAAGTCGTTTAATAGGTTTGCCTTAAATGTTGTAGTTGATGCTTGTAACCTCCAACTCTATCTCGCCTTGGGGTACTCGGATGCTGGCAACATCGCCAACTTTCTTGCCAAGAAGACCTTGTGCAATGGGAGTTTCTACACTGATCTTGCCTGCGCGGTGGTCTGCCTCGGTGGCACTTACTATGGTGTAGGTCATCTCCATGCCGTTGCGGGTGTTCTTCAAACCAACGGTGGCCATTATCTGTACACTGCTGGTGTCCATGTGGCGTGTGTCGATGATTTTAGCATCCAATATGGTTTGCTTCAGGAGGGCAATCTGTGTTTCCAATTTGCTTTGCCATTCCTTAGCTGCATCGTATTCTGCATTCTCGCTGAGGTCTCCCTTGTCGCGTGCCTCGGCAATAGCGGCACTTGCAGCAGGGCGATCCACACTTTCCATGTGCTTGAGTTTCGCTACGAGATCATCGTAGCCTTTTTGTGACATGTATGCCATATAATCTTATTTTTTGTTTGTTTGGTTTGTGATATACTATTGTTAATTGCTCTCTGTTGGTTGAATGGGTGGTTTTTGAAGGTCGCAAAATAAAAGAATCCCAACCATGCGGTCAGAACCCTTCTGATTTGCTTGTTAATTTGCTCGTTAGCGATGCAAAGGTATAACTTTATAATGAATAAACAACCATAAAGTACTTAATTTCTTTGTTTTTGATCTTTTTTAAAGGATTATCCTTTATTTATATATAATGTATGTGTTTCTTTTTTGTATCTTTGCATAGAAATAGACGTTTTATATAACAATTCGAAACAAGAAGATGAATGTAATTACAAAGACTGTCTCTTTGCCTGACGGACGTGAAATCAGCATCGAGACTGGAAAGTTGGCAAAACAAGCCGATGGTGCCGTGATGTTGCGCATGAACAACACCGTGCTCCTGGCCACTGTTTGCGGTGCCAAGGACGCAGTTCCTGGTACAGATTTTATGCCTTTGCAGGTAGAGTATCGTGAAAAGTACAGTGCAGCAGGTCGTTTCCCCGGTGGCTTCACAAAGCGTGAGGGTAAGGCCAATGACGAGGAGATTCTGACTTGTCGTTTGGTGGACCGTGCTTTGCGTCCCCTCTTCCCCAGTGATTACCATGCTGAGGTTTATGTGAATGTAATCCTTTACTCTGCTGATGGTGTTGATATGCCCGATGCTTTGGCTGGTTTTGCTGCCAGTGCCGCATTGTGCTGTAGCGACATTCCATTTGATGGTCCCATCAGTGAGGTTCGCGTTGCCCGTATCAACGGTGAATATGTAATCAACCCCACTTTTGCTCAGTTGGAGCTGGCTGATATGGACTTGATGGTAGGTGCCACTGAGGAGAATATCATGATGGTAGAGGGTGAGATGAAGGAAGTTAGCGAGCAGGATTTGCTTGGCGCCTTGAAGGCTGCTCACGAGGCTATCAAGCCTATGTGTCAGTTGCAGAAGGAGTTGGCAAAGGCTCTTGGTACTGACGTTAAGCGTGAATACTGCCACGAGGTTAATGATGAGGATTTGCGTCAGCAGGTTAAGGCCGAGTGCTATCAGCCCGCTTACGATGTCACCAAGCAGGCTCTCGAGAAGCATGCTCGTGCAGAGGCTTTCGAGAAGATCCGCGAGGACTTCAAGCTGGAGTATGCTGCAGCTCACACAGAGTTGACCGACGATGAGTTGGCTGAGAAGAATGCTTTGATTGATCGTTACTATCACGATGTGGAGAAGGACGCAATGCGTCGTTGCATCCTTGATGAAGGTATCCGTCTAGATGGCCGTAAGACCACAGACATTCGTCCCATCTGGTGCGAGGTTAGTCCTCTGCCCATGCCTCATGGTAGCGCCATATTCACTCGTGGTGAGACTCAGTCATTGAGCACAACAACCCTCGGTACAAAGATGGACGAGAAGATGGTGGACAATGTGTTGGACAAGAGCTATATGCGCTTCCTCCTTCACTACAACTTCCCTCCCTTCTCTACTGGTGAGGCTAAGGCTCAGCGTGGTATTGGCCGTCGTGAAATTGGTCATGGCCACTTGGCATGGCGTGGTTTGAAGGGTCAGATTCCTGCTGATTATCCTTATACTGTTCGTGTAGTAAGCGATATTCTTGAGAGTAATGGTTCAAGCTCTATGGCAACAGTATGTGCTGGTTGCTTGTCATTGATGGATGCTGGTGTGCCCATGACTGCTCCCGTAAGTGGTATTGCAATGGGTCTTATCAAGAACCCCGGCGAGGATAAGTATGCTGTATTGTCTGACATCTTGGGTGATGAGGATCACCTTGGTGATATGGACTTCAAGACCACTGGTACTCCAAAGGGTCTCACCGCTACACAGATGGATATCAAGTGCGATGGTCTTTCTTACGAAATCCTTGAGCAGGCTTTAATGCAGGCTAAGGCTGGTCGTGAGCACATCTTAGGCGAGATGATGAAGACATTGTCTGAGCCTCGCGCAGAGTTGAAGCCTCATGTTCCTCGTATCGAGCAGATTATCATTCCCAAGGAGTTCATTGGTGCTGTTATTGGCCCCGGTGGCAAGATTATCCAGGGTATGCAGGAGGAGACTGGTGCTGTTATCACTATCGAGGAAACTGATGGTGTAGGCAAGGTTCAGGTTTCTGGTTCAAGCAAGGCAGTAATCGATGCCGCTATGGGTAAGATTAAGGCTATTGTGGCTGTTCCCGAGATTGGTGAGGTTTACGAGGGTACTGTTCGTTCAGTGATGCCTTATGGTTGCTTCGTAGAGTTCATGCCTGGTAAGGATGGTCTCTTGCACATTAGCGAGATCGACTGGAAGCGTCTTGAGACAGTAGAAGAGGCAGGTATCAAGGAGGGCGATAAGTTGCAGGTTAAGTTGCTAGAAATCGACCCCAAGACCGGTAAGTTCAAGTTGTCTCGTCGTGTTCTCATAGAGAAGCCAGAAGGTTATGTTGAGCGTGAGCGTCGTCCCCGTCCTGAGCGTGGTGAGCGCCCTATGCGTGGTGAGCGTCCCATGCGTGGAGAAAGAGGTGAGCGTCGTCCTCGTCCCGCAAACGATGGTGCAGAAAGTGCAGAATAATAATATGCACAGATGAAATATAAACAAAATATAGGGAAGTGAGAAATCGCTTCCCTATATTATTTGTTTATACGCAAGTGCTTGTGTATTGTTTCTCTTGCATATCATTAGAGCTTTCACTCTATGTAAAATAAAAGAGGTAGGAATGACTGATGTTGCCGTTTCCTACCTCTCTTGTTTATTATATAGAACAGAGTCTTTTTATGCATCAATATTTGCAAATGTTGCATATTGTTCAATGAATTCTCGACGTGGACCTACATCTTCGCCCATGAGCATAGAGAAAACATAGTCGGCCTGGGCTGCATCGTCCACAGTAACTTGCTTCAATAAGCGGCGCTCGGGGTCCATAGTTGTTTCCCACAACTGGTCGGGATTCATCTCACCAAGACCTTTATAACGTTGTGTGTGGATAGCATCCTCGCGTCCGTTGGCATATCTCTCTATGAAACGCAGACGGCTATTCTCGTCGTAGCAATACTCCTCGTTCTTGCCTATTGTGCAACGATAGAGTGGAGGAGTGGCAATATAGAGGTGACCATTGCGTATGAGCTCGGGCATGTAGCGATAGAAAAGTGTCATTAGAAGGGTGTCGATGTGAGAACCATCGACATCGGCATCGGTCATAATGATTACTTTGTGATAGCGCAGTTTGTCGTAGTTTGCTTCCTTGCTATCCTCGCCAAGACCAAAGCGTACGCCCAATGCTTGGATGATATTGTTAACCTCTTCGTGTTCAAAGGCCTTGTGCCACATAACGCGTTCAACGTTGAATATCTTACCACGGATGGGGAGAATGGCCTGAGTGTGTCTGTCGCGTCCCTGCTTGGCACTACCGCCCGCAGAGTCACCCTCGACGATGAACAACTCACACTTAGCTGCATCTCTGTCTGAACAGTCAGCCAACTTACCAGGTAGTCCACCACCAGCCATAGGAGACTTGCGCTGAACATTTTCGCGTGCCTTACGTGCTGCAACGCGTGCTGTAGCAGCCAAAATAACCTTATCAACGATTATTTTTGCCTCATGGGGGTGCTCTTCAAGATAGTTGTTGAGAGCTTCGCCTACAGCTTGTTGAACAGCACCTGCTACTTCACTATTGCCAAGTTTTGTCTTGGTCTGTCCCTCAAACTGGGGTTCTGAAACCTTAACACTAATTACGGCAGTAAGGCCCTCACGGAAGTCCTCGCCAGATATTTCTACGTGATTCTTGGACAGTTTCTCCAATTCCTTGGTGCATTGCTTTTCTGCGTAGGTCTTCAGGGTACGTGTAAGGGCTGTGCGGAAACCTTGCAAGTGTGTACCACCTTCTATGGTGTTGATGTTGTTCACATATGAGTGCAGGTTCTCAGAATAACCAGTGTTGTACATAATGGCTATTTCAATGGGTACACCTTGCTTCTCAGTATTTAGATAGATGACGTCGTTGATGAGGCGTGTGCGTGTGCTGTCGATATAGCGTACGAAGTCACGCAGACCACCTTCGCTATAGAAAACTTCCTTGCGTATGCCCTCAATGCCAGCGGCTTTATTCATCTCCAGACGCATGTCGATCAGGGTGATGTGTATTCCTGCATTAAGATATGCCAATTCGCGCATGCGGTTGGCAAGAATGTCGTATTCGTAGATGGTTGTTGTGAAAATCGAACCATCGGGCCAGAATTGCTGACGAGTACCTCGTAAATCAGTTTCGCCAGCAACGGCAACGGGTGCGTCTGGCTTGCCCTGATGATAGAGCTGCTGGTATACCTTTCCATCACGGAACACCTGCGAGAGCATTTTCTCTGAAAGTGCGTTCACGCAACTTACACCAACGCCATGCAGACCGCCTGATACCTTGTAGGAACCCTTGTCGAACTTACCGCCAGCGTGCAGTACTGTCATTACAACTTCCAATGCACTTTTTCCTTCCTTTTCGTGCATATCCACAGGGATACCGCGACCATTGTCCTGGACGGTTATGCTGTTGTCTTCGTTGATGGTAACTTCAATGTGGGTGCAATATCCAGCTAGTGCCTCATCGATAGAGTTGTCTACTGTTTCGTAAACAAGATGATGAAGGCCCTTCTTGCTGATGTCGCCAATATACATGGCAGGGCGCTTGCGTACAGCTTCCAAACCCTCCAAAACCTGGATGTTGGAGGCACTGTAATTGGAATTGTTTGTCATTGTATCGCTCATAGTGTCTAATGTCTTATATACGGGTACAAAGATACAAAAAAATAATGAAAAACAATTCTTGTTTTTTTACTTTTTTATGACTTGTGGTGTGCTTTAAGTAGGTGAGCCTGAGTGTGATTTATGTCTTTCTTGATGCAGTAAAGAGTTCTGTTGTTTTGGCTCGCTTGAAAGGTGGAGTGTGAGTGTTCTATTTCTATATGTACCGGCTAGGTGTTCTTTGCTTTTGAATATGATTTCTTTGTCCGCTCGAAGAATTTACTGGTTAGAGACATTTTAAAAAGCTGTATGATTTAGCGTAGGGATACACAGAAAACGGCCTCCCTTTTGGGAAGCCGTATTATCTTTTCTGTCTTAATAAGAATCTGTTGAATTAGCCCAACTTCTGGATGTGACGAGCCAACTTGCTCTTGAGATTAGATGCCTTGTTCTTGTGGATGACGTTAATCTTAGCCAACTTGTCCAAAGCCTTCTGAACGCTGGGGTACAATTCAATTGCAGCTGCCTTGTCTGTTGTAGCGCGCAGCTTGCGTACAGCATTACGCATGGTCTTGGCGTAATATCTGTTGTGGAGTCTTCTCTTCTGCTCCTGACGGATTCTCTTTAAAGATGACTTGTGATTTGCCATGTTGTGTTTCTTCTTATTCTTTTAATTTTGTAGTCCCTAGGAGAGTCGAACTCCTCTTTAGAGAATGAAAATCTCTCGTCCTAACCGATAGACGAAGGGACCTTACCTTCGGCTTTTCTGCCTGTGCTTTTCGGTTTTGTTCCGATTTGCGGTGCAAAGGTACGCCGAATATTTTAATCTGCAAAACATTTTGAAGAAAAAATGTAGTTGACTATGCATTTTTTTGAAAATTGCCTGTCTTCTTTCCTTGAAAATGGGTAAATTAGCATCAAATAACTAAATCGTTTATGCAAACCACAAGGGCCATAGTATTGAGAATAATTAGATATGCCGATAATCGCGTCATTATATCTTTCTTTACTGAGCATTATGGCTTGTTGTCAGCTGTTGTTAGAGTTAAGCATGGTAGAAATGCTGGTTGTCCAGCAGCTTTGATGCAGCTACTTGGCGAGGTGGAATTTTGTGTGGATTTCAAAGCCTCTGCAGATTTACAGAAGATCAGCAATATTTCTGTTGCAACGCCTTGGATTGATATGCCGTATAATCCGATTAAGGCATCTATGTCTATTTTTTTAGCAGACTTTCTTTATCATACTCTAAGGAATGAAGGTGAAAACGTGGCATTATTCTCGTTTTTGGAGAAATCTTTGCGCTGGTTTGATGAGTCAGAGCATGGTTTTGTGAATTTTCATCTCATTCTAATCCTTAGGCTTACGCGCTTTCTTGGTATATGGCCTACGCTGGAAGGTCGTAGTAGGGATAAAATATATGATTTGAAGAGTGCCTGCTATTCTTTTCATCTTCCAGACCATGGCCAATATCTGGATGCAGAAGTTGCCAGATGGATTCCTGTATTGCTACATACGGACTATTCTAATATGTACAGGTTACGTTTGGACAGAAGTAAACGTTGGCATATGCTTGATATACTTTTACGATATTATCGTTTGCATGTGCCAGCGTTTGGTGAATTGCAGAGTATGGATGTTCTCCGCGAGTTGTTTTCCTAAAGGTGTCTATGAATGTGCCATCAATGAGTGAATGTCTTTATTCAGAGAATTCGTTTTTCAGTTTTTTCAGTTCTTCTTTGGTGCGTTCGCATGTAGGTATGGCATCTACGCGTGAAATGATGTCATCATTATCGAAATTGTCTTCGGTATAGATGAAGATATTGTTGTGTCGATGTCTACCAATATTCTTACTGCTACCATATAGTATTTCAATCTGGTCTATTCGGTTCTGTTCCTTTTCCTGTTCTTCTTCTGTTGCAGAGTTTTTCTTCTCTTCTTGATGTCCTCCGCTCATTCCGTTGATGCTTTGCAGACCGAAACCAGTGGCCAATAGGGTAATCTTTACTTTTGCACCTAAGGACGAATCTGTGGCCAATCCCCATTTCACTTCTACATCGCGACGGAATTTGCCCATGAATTCGTGAATCTCATTGAACTCTTCCATCATTAACGAATTTGCATCGTTGTCACCACAATGGTTGATATTTAGCAAAATCTTCTTGGAGTCGAATATGTCGTTATGATTCAGTAGTGGTGAATGTAATGCTTCATACAGAGCCTTTGTTACCCTATTCTCTCCTTCACCATATCCTGTACTCATAATTGCTACACCACCATCTTTTAGAACAGTAGTCACATCTTCAAAGTCAAGGTTTATGGTACCACGCATGGTTATAATCTCAGCAATACTCTTTGCAGCAACTGTTAGTGTGTCGTCTGCTTTTGCAAATGCATCGCTGATGGTGAGGTTTCGGTATATGTCGCGCAGGCGTTCATTATTTATTACTAAAAGCGCGTCGACATGCTTGGATATTTCTTCAACACCATCAAGTGCTTGGTTGATTTTCATATTGCCTTCAAACTTGAAGGGAATTGTTACGATGCCGACAGTGAGAATACCTGATTCCTTGGCACAACGAGCAATGATAGGTGCAGCGCCTGTGCCAGTGCCACCTCCCATGCCTGCAGTAATGAATACCATTCGTGTGCCATCGTTCAGCATGTCATGTATCGCATCCATGCTTTCTTCTGCAGCCTTACGTGCCTTTTGTGGTCTGTTGCCAGCTCCTAGTCCATCACTGCCTAACTGTAGACGATTGGGTACTGCTGCATCGTCAAGGGCCTTTTTATCAGTATTACACACGACATAAGAAACATCATGTATGCCTTCGCGGAACATATGGTTTACAGCATTGCTGCCGCCACCACCAACTCCGACCACCTTTATGATACAATTTTGTGTTTGAGGAATGTCAACGATAGGAAGCCCCATCTCAAAGTCCATGTCCTGAAAATCGTTTTCGCCCATAATCAATATAATATTAAGGTAGGTTCTATAAATCTGTGTTGTAAGATAGATTCTTGCAAGTTTGGAGTCTTTGCGTTGAACCTACCTAAAACGTATGTGGAATGTTTATGAATTACTGTCGTCAGTGAGAGCTATCTTTATCCTCTCCCAAATGCCCATTTTCTTTTGTGGTATATATATTTCTGGTTCCTGTTCCGGTTCTTGTTCTGGCTCGGGTATTGGTTCGGGTTCCGGTGTTGGCTCGGGTATTGGTTCTGGTGTAAGCATTTCAGTAGGTTCTTCTGCTTTATGTGTGACAACGCAATTGAAATCACCGTGCAGCAATAGTCCAAAGATGGTATTAATTCTCCCGTTGTCAGAAAGGAAAATACTAGTGTCCATCTTGATGTCAGTAGGGAAGCCTTTTACGATGCGTACAGGTTTGTCTTTTGCAATTTGTTGGAATGCTTCTGTCAAGAAGGCAATCTGAGAACCACCTCCAGTGAATACGATGCCAGAAGTCAGTTTTTCACAGTCGTCAGATATCTGTGCCCAGATGTTTTTTAGTATTTCCTCATATCTGGCTTCTGTTATTTCACAGAGTTTACTCTCGGTAATTTCTTTGCCACCAGAAATTTCCAGGGAATTTGATATAGCCTTTTCATAATCCTCAAGCCAGGCACGTCCATACTTGTTTTTTAGTATTTCAGCTTCGTTAATCTCTATTTTAAGGCATTGAGCAATATCGTTGGTTACATTGTTAGCACCAATAGGAAGGACAATCAGCTTGCGAAGAATATTGTTTGTATATATGCTTATAGTTGTTGTGTCTGCACCAATATCAGCCAAGGCACATCCAGAACGTTTTTCGCTAGCGCTGAGTACCGAATCCCCTAAGGTTAGCGGAGCAATCAAAAGGTCTGCAATTTCGAATCCAGCGTTCTTGACACATTTTTGAATATTTTCCTTCAGTGATTTTCGTGCTATGATATTCAGGAAATTAGCTTCCAATTGCTCTACCTGCATACCAACGATATCTGCTATGATTCTTGAACCTACTTTATACTCTTGGGGGACAACTTCCAGGATTTCAGAGTCTGCATAGACCACACCACTGTTAGTAATCATTATCTGGTCTATGATGTGGTTGGGAACCTGAGTCTTTTCACTGAAATTTCGTTGTATTCTATTCAGTACTGAGTGCAATGATTGTCCGCCGATACCAACATGTACATGAGAGACAGTTTTGCCCAATTGCAAGCTGATATGTCCTAACACACGCGATATTGCTTGAGTTGTTTTGTCGATGTTGTCGATAATACCCTTACGAATGCATGTTGTTGCATTCTCTTCGGCGTATGCGATTACCTGCATGGTACTATCGGGTAAACGCTGTCCTGCAATGGCTCGTATTGCTGTTGTTGCAAGTTCCAATGCCACAATAATGTCCTTTTCTGCTGCCATAGTATAGTGTCTTTATTTATTTTTCTTTTTGATGCAAACTATCTGGTTTGAATAACTTAGGTCTATGTTGCTATATTTGTTCCAACCAGCCTTGTCTAGTCCTTGTTTGTAGAAGATTTCAAGTCGACTTAATTTTTCTGCTAGATTTTCTGGTTCTCCGATAATGATTTTGTGCTCTCCAGTCAATGGCACAAATTCTATCTGTCCGTTTTGGTTGATGTAAATCTGCTGTATTTCTTTGCTCCACTTATCGCTTGCATTCAAAAAATCTGCTACCTTCAATACATTTTCCTTGGCATATTGTTTTGTTATGTATCCAGTTGCAAGGCATATATCCAAAGGGAAGATGTTGCTTGGCATAATGTTGCCATTTATGTCCATGTAGTAGTTGTCGCCATTATTGGCTATGACATGAAGTATAGGTTGACGCGATTGAATCTTGACACACAGAAGGTGTTGCGGAGTGTAGTAGCAAATAACAGAATCAACGAAAGGACATGCTTTGAGATGTTCCTCAATTATATTGATGTTAATGCTATCAACATTCTGGTCTTTGATGGCTATTTTTGTGTTTTTTAGTAGACTTTCTATATAGTTTATGCTGATATAGTTCTTTTCGTCCTTATTATCAAGTAGAATTTGGGTGCCGATGCAGATACGTTCATCGTTATTTTGCGATGTTACCAATGTTGCAAAGATGAGGTACCCCACCACTGCTAAAAGAAGTACGATTTTTATAATCAGTTTTACCATATTAATATTAAGGTATGTTCTATATAGGTATTAATGGATTTTTTGATAGTATTCTGTGCGCAATCTAACACAACCTCACTGCTAATTTTAGAATTAACCTTTTAAGATATCTGTGATTATGTCTGCATAGTTTTCTATGTCTCCAGCTCCTAGTGTAACAAGCACATCAAAATCCTTAGTTATTACATGTTGTATGATTTCCTCCTTGTGACATAGATGTTTTTGTACGCCAATTTTTAGGTTATTGTATATCAGTTCAGAAGTTACCCCTGGTATGGGCTCCTCTCTGGCAGGGTAAATGTCTAATATTACCACATTGTCCAATAGTGATAGTGCATCGGCAAACTCTTTGTAGAAATCGTTTGTTCTGCTATACAGATGAGGCTGGAATATGGCTTTGATGCGCTTCCCTTCGTATAACTGTTTTATGCTGAGGATGCTTTGGCGTATTTCCTCGGGGTGATGTGCATAGTCAGAGATGTATACCATATCATCTCTGCGCACATGGAAATCAAATCTGCGGTCTACACCACCAAAACTCAGCATGGCATTGCGTATTTCCTCGGCAGAAGCTCCTGCAATCTGCGCCAATGCCATTGCACCGATACCATTGTCAATGTTGATAGCTACAGGTACTCCAAGTTCAATGTTGGGTATGTTTTCAATGGGTGAAATCAAGTCAAAGACGATTCGGCCGTTTCCTATCTTGATATTTTCTGCATGAAAATCGCCCTCTTCTCTGCTATAGTAGTATGTTGTTACTCTTTCCTGGGTATCTGGTTGTAACTTCAAACCAGTATGAAGTACAAGGCATCCGCCAGGTTGTATTAAATTGGTGTATTTCCTGAAAGAATCCAGATAGGCCTCTTCTGTGCCATAGATATCTAGATGGTCGGCATCCGTAGATGTTATCACTGTTGCCCAAGGTGTTAGCCAATGGAACGAGCGATCAAATTCGTCGGCCTCTATTACTACATACTGACTTGTGGCAGACAAAATGTAGTTTGTACCGTAGTTTTTTGTTATACCACCTAGAAAGGCATTGCACCCGACATGACTTTGGTTTAGAATATGTGCTGCTATGCTTGACGTCGTTGTCTTTCCGTGTGTACCAGCGGCACAGAGTCCTTTCAACGAGCGAGTCAGTGTCCCCAATACCTGTGCGCGCTTTTGCATGTCAAATCCATTCTCCTTGAAGAAATTCAGTTCTGTATGACTTTCTGGTATTGCAGGTGTATATACAACGAGACAATTCTCCTTTTTTAGACACATCTCGGGGATAAGGGCGATGTTGTCTTCATAGTGAATGACAGCACCTTCTTTTACTAAGGTTTCTGTTAGTGCAGATGGAGTCTTGTCGTATCCTCCTACAAATACTCCGGAATTTAGGAAGTAACGGGCTATTGCACTCATACCAATACCCCCAATGCCGATGAAATATACAGCTTTCATATCTGTGTCTTTAGTTTTCGATTAATTGAAGTACTTCTTGGGCTATCACCATGTCCGAGTTTGGGTATGCCATGCTTAGAGCATTCTCCCCCAGAGTTTGCAATAGTGTTGTGTCTGCCACGGTTTTTAGAGCTAATGGGATGAGTTCCTTCTCAGACTCACTGTCCTTAACGATGAGTGCGGCATTTTTGTTTACTAGAGCCATTGCATTGTGTGTCTGATGATCTTCCGCAACATTGGGGCTGGGTACCAAAATGCTAGGTTTGCCTAAGAGACATAGTTCGCTGATGCTACTTGCTCCCGCACGACTAATAACAATGTCAGCAGCCTTGTAGGCTTTGTCCATTTGAGGAATAAAGTCAGTTACGTACAGATTTCTGGGCGCTCCATATCTTTCCAACTCTTGCGTGATGTTTTCTTTGTAGTAACTTCCAGTTTGCCAGATGACTTGTATGTTTGAGTTACGTATCATCTCCAAATGCTTCAAAACACTTTGGTTTAAAGTTCGTGCACCTAAGCTGCCGCCAATAATCAGTATCGTTGGTTTTTCAGTATTGTATCCAAACTCTGCCAATGCCTCTTTTTTACTGAACTCTGTATTCAGTAGGTTTTGTCTCACTGGATTGCCGGTTATGATGATTTTATCGGCCGAAAAGAATCGTTCCATTCCTTCGTAGGCGACGCATATTTTCTTTGCTTTTCTGCTAAGTGTCTTGTTAGTCAGGCCAGCAAAGCTATTCTGTTCTTGAATAAGGCAAGGTATTCCCATATCATACGCAGCATTTAGTGTAGCAGCACTAGCATATCCACCAACGCCTACGGCAACATCAGGTTTGAAATCCTTGATAATCTTTTTCATCTTCCATTTGCTCCTGACAAAGTCGCATAATATGCTGATGTTTTTGGGTGTCCATAATGGTCGGATGAGTCCCCTGACGGGTAGGCCTATTATCTTGTAGCCCGCCTGTGGAACTTTTTGCATCTCCATTCTGTCTTTAGCTCCGACGAACAGAATCTCTGCTTCTGGATGAATCTTTTTTATTGCGTTAGCGATGCTTACGGCAGGGAATATGTGTCCGCCAGTGCCACCGCCACTGATTATTACTCTTGGTTGTTTCATGCCAACGATGCCTCCTTCTCCTTCAATACATTTGTTTCTATTTTTGCATTCTCACCTTCTATAATCTCTCCGTCCGTATTTTCGTTTTCCTCAATCTGACGAGCGGAACGGCTTACACTCAACATCATACCTAGATATGCACAATTAATGAATGTACTGGTACCTCCTCGGCTTATCAAGGGCAATGGCTGTCCCGTGACAGGAAATACTCCAACTGCAACAGCCATATTTATCATTGCTTGTACTGTTAGCATGAGCGCTAGTCCCATTATAAGATATGCTGGAAATAACGATTTGCATTTTTTGGCTATTCTCATGGCCCTGTACATTAAAAGTATATATAGGAACATGACGCTTCCTCCCAACCAAATACCTCCTTCTTCAAGAATAATAGCATAAATAAAGTCAGAGAAAGCCTGTGGAAGGAAGTCGCGCTCTATTGAGTTGCCTGGTCCACGTCCCAAGACGCCACCTGTGGCAATGGCAATTTGTGCGTGTGTTACTTGTACGTTTTTTGTGACATCATATTTAGTTGGGTCTTCAGGTAATTCATTACCATCCTTTAGTCTGTTCACCCATGTTGGTACACGATGTAGCGGACCATCCGATTTTGCCCAATTGTCCAGTGTAGACTGCGGAATATTTGTCATTGTTAGGTATCCACCAATGGCCAAGGCTGCTAGGGGAACAGAAACCCAGAGTAACAATTTTGCAGAAACCTGTGCATAGAAGGCCATAAGAAACATTACTATAAATATAATTCCTGCTGTACTTAGGTTTTCTGTGACTATCAGCATCAGTGTTGCAACAATGTTGCCAATTGCCAGTTTGCTTCCGAAACTTGTTACGCCGTTTTTGTCTCTAAACACACTGAAAATAAATGCTGTAGTCATAACCAATCCCACTTTGGCAATCTCACTTGGTTGGATGGTGAAACTGCCAATTCCTATCCATCTCGAAGCACCATTAATTTTGCCAGCGAAAAGGGCTAGAAAGAGTAGAATGTAAGATAAAAGTGTTGTTGCCAAACTGACAAGTTTGAATAGTTTACAAGGCAACATGTGTATTACCCATGTGACAATTATACCCAAAGCAATGAAGATGCCGTGGCGCATAACAGGTGCCCAGTATTTTCCCGAACTGTATGTCATGTTACTACTAGCACTGTAAACCATTATTATGGATATGAAACATAACAACAGAAAAATCATCCAAAGAACCATATCTCCTTGCATGAGTCCGTTTTCTTTAAAGTTCTTTTTGCTCCAGTTGTTCATGTCAACTTGTCTATATTTGCGTGAATGCTTTTAGAATCTTTTCTGGGTTACTTATAATTTTCTTACGAGTTCTTTGAACTGCTCCCCTCTGTCTTCCATGTTTTTGAACAAGTCAAAACTTGCACAACAAGGGCTCAGTAGAACTGTGTCGCCAGGTTGGGCCACACTAGTACAGGCCTCTATGCACTCCTTCATACTGTGAGTATCAAATGTACGGATGTTCATGGGGCCAAAGAAATCCTTTAGCTTTGTGTTGTCGGCTCCTAGAAATACCAATGCAACGCATTTTTTCTGTACAAGTTCGCGTATAGCTTCGTAATCATTGCCTTTATCCTTACCTCCGATTATCAAGATTGTTGGTGTAGTCATGCTTTCCAGAGCATACCAGCAAGCGTCCACATTAGTTGCCTTTGAGTCGTTGATATACTGCACCCCCCCCACAGTTGCCACTTTTTCCAATCTGTGTTCCACGCCTTCGAAACTTGCCAAACTTTCTCGTAATTTTTCGTTACTTACACCAGCTAGGCGTGTGGCTATACCCGCAGCAAGTGAGTTATACATATTGTGTTTGCCACTTAAAGCCAAGGATTCCTGCTCCATATTAAACGGCATAGGTGTTTCCAAAGTGTATGTGCCATTCTCGATGTAGCCAATCATACCGTTCTTGCTCACAATGGAGAAGGGACATTGTTGGGCTTTGATACCATACTTGTGCAATTCAGTCTTTATTATTGGGTCGTCTGCCCAATATATGAAGGCGTCGTTAGCATCTTGGTTTCGTAAAATCCTCATCTTGGAGTCAGTGTACTTTTGCATGTCGTTTTCATACCTGTCCAGATGGTCGGGGGTTATGTTGAGAAGTACTGCTATGTTAGCATGAAAGTCGTACATATTGTCTAACTGGAAACTGCTTAATTCTATCACATAGTATTCATAATCTGCTCCTTCGGCTATCTGTAGAGCAAGAGAACGTCCTATGTTTCCTGCCAGTCCCACGTTATAGTTGGCATTTTTTAGTATATGGTATACCAAACTTGTTGTTGTGGTTTTGCCATTGCTACCAGTGATACAGATCATTTTTGCATTGGTGTATCGAGCAGCAAATTCTAGTTCATTGATGATATGGATACCCATTTCTGTCGCAGTGGCAACTATAGGCGCATTATCAGGAATTCCAGGACTCTTGATTATTTCCTCACTGTCTAAGATCTTTTCGCTTGTGTGTCGTCCTTCTTCCCACTCAATACCGTATTGGTCCAGCACATCCTTGTAGTGCTGCTTTATTAGTCCCATATCGCTGACAAAAACGTCATACCCTTTTTTTTGGGCCAATACAGCTGCACCCACGCCACTCTCTGCAGCACCAAGTATAGCAATTTTACTCATATGTTCAGTCTATTATCTAATTTTCAGTGTCACTATGGCCAATGCTGCCATAATTATAGTAACAATCCAGAATCTTGTGGTTATCTTGCTTTCTAACCAACATCCCTGAGGCCATTTCAGCAGAATCTTCAAATCTGGACTCAGTTGTCCGGGTTTTATGCGGAATGCATCGTGTATTGGAGCACGCTTGAACACTCTCCATTTCTGTCCACGCTTATTGCCAGCTTTTGCAACATTGGTTTGTAAGAGCACACTTACGCTTTCCATTACGAAAACAAAACAGATGATGGGTATCAATAGTTCCTTGTGAATTATGATTGCTGTTACAGCAATGATACCGCCTATGGCCAAACTTCCTGTGTCTCCCATAAACACCTGTGCAGGATATGCATTGTACCAGAGAAAGCCTATCAATGAACCCACAAATGCTAGAAGGAAAATTACAAGTTCTTCCGATCCAGGAATGTACATAATGTTTAGGTATCCTGCAAAATTAATGTGGCTGGATACGTATGCCAATATAGCCAAGGCAATGCCCATGATGGCCGAATTTCCTGCACACATTCCATCCATGCCATCGTTTAGATTAGAGCCATTGCTAACTGCCATTACCACGAATGTTACCATCACAACAAAGAATATCCATCCAGCCGCAGTGCGATACTTGCCCAGGAATGAGAATATCTCACTATAGGATAGATTATTATCCTTTACAAATGGTATAGTAGTAATTGTACTTTTTACTGGTTCACTCTTGTGAATCACTGTTGTCGTACCTTGTTTTTCTACGCTAACGTTTTCGCGTATTACGGCATCGGGACTGAGCCATAGCGTCAAGCCAACACTTAGTCCTAGTAGTGCTTGTGCGGCTAGTTTGTATATAGGGCGTAAGCCATCCTTGTTAATCTTCAGTTTGATATAGTCGTCGATGAAACCTATTGCGCCTAGCCAAACCGTTGTTGCTAGCATCAGTAACATGTATATGTTGCGCAAGCGACCGAGTAATAGGCATGGGATAATGATGGAAACAATAATAATCAGTCCGCCCATGCTTGGTACACCCCTCTTTTCAACACCATATGGGTCTATGCTTTCGTCACGTTGCGCCTCGCTGATATTCCTTTTTCTCATCCATTGGATGAAATACTGCCCGAACCACATGGAAATCAACAGACTGAGAACCAAAGTCAAAAGACCACGGAACGAAATGTATTGCCACATTCCGGCACCGCTGATTCCATATTGTTCCAAATACCTGAATAGATAGTATAGCATCGTATTAGTTTTTCTTTGTTGCGTTGAGCTATATATTTAGTTTTCTGTTAATCCAAATGCTTCTCGGACCACCTCGTGATCATCAAAGTGATACTTCACTCCTTTGATTATCTGATAATCCTCATGGCCTTTGCCTGCTACTAGGATAACATCTCCTCTTTGTGCCATCATACAAGCAGTACGTATGGCCTCTCGTCTATCCACAATGCTGATTGTTTTTTTGAGTTCATCCTTGTTTAGGCCAGCTAACATATCGTTGATTATGTCCTGAGGTTCCTCGTCGCGAGGATTATCGCT
Source organism: Bacteroidaceae bacterium (assembly GCA_017548165.1). Taxonomy (GTDB): domain Bacteria; phylum Bacteroidota; class Bacteroidia; order Bacteroidales; family Bacteroidaceae; genus Physcousia. Next base: position 71,575 of record JAFYMW010000005.1, on the reverse strand, counting down.
TGTGATAATCACCTTATCACTCTGTTTTGCAGCTTCTTGTGCCATTAATGGACGTTTACCTTTGTCGCGGTTGCCACCGGCACCACACACTGTCCAGCATTGTCCTTTGCCGTTGAGCACCTCATTGATGGTTGCAAGCACGTTGTTCAGTGCATCTGGTGTATGAGCATAGTCAATTACCGCAGTCACTCCCTCGGCAGAACGAAATGTTTCGAATCTTCCGTTTACAGGTTTCATGGCGCTCAACTGTATTAATGCCTCTTGTGCTTCAAGCCCCATCATTCTTAGGGTGCCGTATATGGCCAATATGTTTTGTACGTTGAACTTACCCACAAACTGTACAAACACTTCCATACCATTGATGTCTAGGTTCATGCCCTCAAAACTCTCTTCCAGAATCTTGGCGTTGAAATCAGCACTTCTGCCTATGGAGTAGGTCTTCACCTCTGCTTTAGTGTTTTGGGTCATGATAAGACCATTTTTGTCGTCCTTGTTGGTTACGGCAAAAGCCTTGTTCGTTAGCATATCGAAGAATCCTTTCTTGGCATCGCGGTAGTTCTCGAAAGTCTTGTGGTAGTCTAGATGGTCTCTGGTCAGGTTTGTGAAGACACCACCAGCGAAGTTTAGTCCAGCAATGCGTTTCTGGTCTACGGCGTGGCTGCTTACTTCCATAAATGCATATTCACAACCTCTATCGGCCATTTCACCCAAGAGACGATTCAAGGTGATAGGGTCTGGTGTAGTGCATTCGGTGGGGAAGGGCTCGCCATCTATATAGTTGCAGACAGTACTGCATAGTCCAGCCTTTATTCCCATGCGTCGTACTATGTTGTACAGTGTTGTGGCTATAGTTGTCTTGCCATTGGTTCCTGTTATTCCCACGAGTTTCATTTGCTTTGTGGGGTTTCCATAGAATTCTGTCGCTAAAGGTCCTACTACATCTGTTGTGTCACGATAAACAATATACACCACCTCCTGATTTACTACCTCGGGTAGAACTTGGCAGACAATCACTCGTGCTCCCAATTCTATGGCTTTCGCAATGTATGCATGACCATCTGTTTGGGTGCCTTTTACTGCAACAAAAATGCATCCTTCCTTGCACTTGCGCGAATCGATCTCTATGCCAGTAACTACCACATTGGTATTGCCTATAATCTGCACAGGCTTACATCCACGTATCAGTTCTTTCAGCGTCATCAGTTTTAAGTTTTATCTTATTATATATAAGGTGTATAATTGGAGTTTAAATCAACTTATTCCAGTATTAGTCGAATTTGTTGTCCTTTGTTTACTTTGCTGCCTGCAGCAATACTTTGTCGGCGTACAGTTCCACTTCCTTCTATTGATACTTTTATGCCACGTTGTTTCATTAAGAATACAGCGTCTTTGGCTCCCATTCCTACAACGTTGGGTATTTGAGACAGGTTGCTCGTGTCATTTTTTTCGCGATGTGTCTTTGTTTCTGGAGTGAATACCGAGGCACTATCTGCTAATGCCGAAGCATCACGTTCCACAGCTTGGGCCATAATGTATTGCGAAATCTGACTGAATACAGGTCCGCATTGACCACCGCCCGAGGCAGGTAGGCCATCCTTGACGATGCACACGATGCAACTATATTGAGGATAGTTTGAAGGGAAGTAACCACAGAAACTGACCATATATCTAGTGATGCCACTATGGTATCCTCCTCCTTTTGCAACCTGAGCTGTACCTGTCTTGCCGCTTACAGGGAAGAGTTTACCGCCGTTGCCAGCCTTTTTGCCTAATCCGATACTTACCACATTCTCCAAACAGAATTGTATGTCCTTTAGAGTTGAAGGTTTGCAAATCTGTTCTATCAGCACCTCGGTGGGAAATTCTCTTACCACCTCGCCATCTTTCAGTTCAGCCTTGACGAACTTGGGCTTAACCATCTTGCCACCATTTGCTATGGCATTGTAGAAAGTTAGTGTGCTTATTACAGGCTGCTGGCTAACATAGCCAATACTCATCCATGGCAGATCTGATTTGCTCCAATATCTAATCTTGCTGTTGGGTTGAGGAATATTGGGTTCGCCCTTGCCCGCGAAAGGCAAATTTAAGGGAATGCCTATACCCATTTTCCTAAGTCCGTCTACAAATTCTTGTGGATTGTTCTTGAAACCATCATCAATTATTCGACTCACGCCGATGTTACTACTATTTTCCAAAATTTGTGAGAAGGTCAATACACCGTATCCTCCACGGTGCCAATTGTGGTCCTTCATTCTTCGACCATACATGGGATATATGCCACCAACGCAGTCCACCGTAGTCTTTAGTGTGGCCTTTCCGTACTCTAGTGCTACCATCATGCTGGCGGTCTTGAAGGTGCTGCCAGGTTCCATCAAGTCGCTAACAGCGCTATTCTTCATTTCGTAATAATTGCCATCTTTGGCTTTGTGCATGTTTACGATGGCCTTTACCTCACCGGTTTTGACTTCCATCACTATAGCCATACCAAGGATACCATTTACGCTTGGCTCCTTCAATTTTGTCACCAAGGCCTTTTCTGCCATATCTTGGATGTCCACATCAATGGTGCTGACCAAATCGTGTCCATGCTCTGGTTCTACATCTATAATGCGGACTCTCTTGTTGCGTACTTTCATACTGTGTGCCCGGCCATTTTTACCTCTTAGAATGGTGTCGTAGCTAAGTTCCAATCCGTTCTTTGCGGCATTGGTGTCAGAACGCAGACTACCCAGAGTTCTGGATGCTAACGAGCCGTATGGGTGTTTGCGTTGCATTATTTCTGTTGCGTAGAATCCACCTTTGTAGGACCTTTCTCTAAATAGAGGAAGTTCTTTGCACTCTTTATATTGAATGTATGTGGCATTGCGGGGGTATATTCTCCATGCGTGACTACCACGTTTCTTGCCTTCAAGTAGTCTGTTACGGAACCACTTTACATTTTCCTGATGCGATCTTTTTTTGTCAGGGAAAATGTTGGCAAGTCCTTCCGAGATGCTATCTAGTTTATCTGCGAACTCGGCGTCTCTCCACTCCTGGGCTTTGCGTCGGGCTGCAGTATCCTTGTCTATCACCACATAGTCCATGTATATATGGTATTCTGGTACCGAGGCGGCTAGTAGTTTGCCATTGCAGTCATAAATGTTTCCTCTTGTTGGTGGAATTGTAATATTGTGGCGTATGAAGCTATTACTTATAGTTTTCCAATAATCCCTTTTTGCCAGCATGGTATAGAGAGCCGAACCTATTATGTAGATTCCGACTAAGCATATGGCAATAAATATTATGCGGAAGCGAATTATGCAGTGGTTTTTCTCTGGTTTCATTCCGTTTTGCTGATATTGAGGGTGTATGGTGCTACTGTGCTGACTTTTAATGTACTGTCTCCAAAAAACTTTAGCGAACTTTCAACTTGGCTTTGCCTGCTTTTTAGAGTTAGTTCGCTGCTACGTGTCACAGAACGATACTTCCAATCTTGTAGTTCAAGCTTCAACTGTTCTTCCAGTATTATTTCTTGTTGGGCCTGATATCGACAAGTTATGTATGTTATTGTGCCTAGGACGATGAGTATTATTAATGGTATTTGTTTCTTGAACCATTGACCGTCTATACTCATTTGCTGGACGACGTTTTTCCACTGTTTTAGTGCTAGTTCGTCCTCAATATTGTTGCTCAAAAAAGAGAATGCTTTGCTCTTGTTTCCATTCTCTTGCTTTTTGGCATTTTTTTCTTTGCTCTCCCTCATATCTTTTCTGCTATACGTAGTTTTGCCGAACGGCTTCTTGGGTTTCTTGTCAGTTCCTCTGCTGAGGCAGTAGTGACATTCTTGTTTACTTGTTTTAGTGACATCTTTGGTCTTCCGAAAATCAATGCCTGTGCGTCTGTACCATCGTTGTCAGTCTTGTTTGTTCCTTTTATGTGGTTTTTTACTATGCGGTCTTCCAGGCTATGGTAGGTCATCACTACCAATCTTCCTCCAGGTGCCAATATGTCGGTTGCGTTTGCTAGCATTTGGCGTAAAACCTTCATTTCGCCGTTTACCTCTATGCGCAAGGCTTGGAATAGTTTTGCCAAATCCTTTTTCTCTCTATCGTATCCCATGAGGGGTTGTACCACCTCTGCCAACTGGCCAGTTGTTAGGATGTCTTTGGCTTGTCGAGCCTTTACTATCGTTGATGCTATACGACGGCTCTGCTTTAACTCGCCATAGTAATACAAGATATCGGCCAACTGCTCTTCTGTGTACTTGGCTATGATGTCTTTTGCTGAGAGTTTTCCCGCCTGATTCATACGCATGTCTAATGGGGCATCATAACGGAAAGAAAAACCTCTCTGGGCTTCGTCAAGGTGATGACTACTTACCCCCAAGTCGGCAAGTATGCCATCCACTTTCTCTATGCCATAGTACTGCATCCAGTTTTTTATGTAGCGGAAGTTGCTGCGCACAAAGGTAAAGCGTTCGTCATCCTTCATGGCACCTTTCATTGCATCTAAGTCCTGGTCAAAACCATAGAGATGACCGCTTGTTGAAAGTCTTTTGACAATCTCACGACTATGTCCACCTCCTCCGTAGGTGAGGTCCACATACACTCCGTCGGGCTTGATGTCCAAACCTACAAGACATTCGTCCAGCATCACTGGAATATGGTAACAATCAGGATTCATCTTCTCTATTCTTTCTTCCTTCAACTATTGGGGTTTTAGCACTATTGTTCGTTGTGCTCTTGTTTCATTAACAGTTCCAGACTTTCCGCCAATTCTTCTGGGCTACACAATAACTGCTCTGCTTTTTCCCTGTTCCAAAGCTCTATGCTATTGTCCATGCCAATGAAACGTACCTCATTGCCTATTTCTGCACTGTCTAGGTATCTTCGGGGTATTAGTATGCGTCCGTTAGCATCTATTCCTATTCTTTCTGCACCAGCTACGAAGCCTCTCAATGCAGCTCTACCACGTGGATCAAAAGGGGAAGTTTTGGCAGTAATACTATCTACCATGCTGTCCCATACGCTTTCGGGGTACAACACCAAGCACTGTTGGAATATATCCTTGCGCAGGATCATTGCCTCCAGTCCTTCTTGTTGCAACAACTTGCGGAATTGGGCGGGGATAAATACCCTTCCCTTTTCGTCTGTTTTTGCGTCTATGTTGCCAGTGAATCTCATATGTGCGTACCTCTTTTTGCTTTTTCGCCACAAAGATAGTAAATTCCCCACAATTCCCCACTTGTTTCCGCTAAAATATTTTTGTACTGAAGAAAACTTTTTATCTTCCTCAAATTGTGGTTATTGTGTGGTGTTGTTTGAAGATTCGATGAAATGGGCATTTATTGCAATTTAGGGCCATTGGGAGATGTTAGGGGCATATGTGTGTATAAGGCATTTGCCAAGTGGATAAGGGTGGGGGAGTAGGGCTTGTCTATATATGCATATGTTTAATCCTGCTTGTGAAGGTTGGTGCTTTACTGCTTGTTGTGGTGGTTTGGGTGCACAATCGATTGCGTACGTTGATTTTTTTTACGTCATATTTTGCTTATTGCTCGCTTAGCTGTATCTTTGTCCTCTATATAATAAATAGTATTAATCAAACTTGTCCTAAGTGAAGTCATCTAATTATGAAATATCTATATCAAATTACATTCTGTGTATTACTGTTTGTCTTCTTCCCCGCTCATGCTCTTCAAGCGCGTAAGAAGGATAAACCCAGTATAGTGCGCCTTGAAACCTCGGCTGGTGTCATACGTATATCACTCTCGGATCTCACTCCCTTGCATCGCGATAATTTTATTCGCCTTGTTCAACAAGGGTATTATGATGGTATTCTTTTTCATCGTGTTATTAAGAATTTTATGATTCAGGGTGGTGATCCGGAAAGTCGTGGGGCTGCTCCAGGTAAGCATCTTGGCGAAGGAGATCCAGGTTATACTATCCCCGCCGAAATAGTTTATCCACAACTTTATCATTTACGTGGTGCAGTTGCTGCTGCACGTTTGGGAGATGATGTCAATCCCGAATGGCGCAGTAGTGGTTCTCAATTTTACATTGTGTGGGGTCAGAAGATGACAAGCTACAGTATCCAAAAGGTGTTGCCTCATCTTGCTGAAAGAGGAGTGGAAATGGATAGTTTTCAGTTCCAGGAATATCAGGTTACGGGTGGCACTCCGCATCTCGATGGTGCCTATACTGTTTTTGGTCAAGTGGTGGAAGGTCTTGGGGTAGTTAAAGATATTCAGTCGCAACCTACTGATTCGCTCGATCGTCCCCTTCAAGATGTTGTTATAATTTCTGCTAAGGTTGAGCGCTTAAGTAAAGCTGCTAAAAAGGGAATTAAGGATGCCGAAATGTATAAATAGAATGTGATTTATGACGTTAGGGACGATTTTTGGAGTTTTTTTGTCTCAAAATGAAAAAAAATACAGTAAACTATTGCTAGTTCAAAAAAAAGACGTACCTTTGCAAGCGAAAACAAGAAGCCCAGATGGCGGAATCGGTAGACGCGCTGGTCTCAAACACCAGTAGGGCAACCTGTGCCGGTTCGACCCCGGCTCTGGGTACAGGAAGTGAGAGTATTTGCTCTCACTTTTTTTTGTTATGCTTAGCATAGGCATTAGCTAGTGGTGGCAGATTTTTTCGGGAACTCACTTTCATACTCTTGTCTGATTTTTTTCTTTTTTCTTCTCTTTGTCTGTCTTTAAGGGGTTGCTTTGTGAAAAATTATGACAATAAGATGTGTGCTTATTCCTTTCTAAAAACCCTAGTATCGTCTAAGGTATGACGTCGTGAGGAATATGCCTCGACGATACTATGAACCTTGCTTAAACAATATGTGGCTTTACTATAGGTGCAGTGTCGGGAATCGAAAGGCACCTTGATATAAAGAACGCCATTGTATTTGATTATTCTATTCTTGTTCTTTTGGAAAGAAGAGTAGTGCTGTATATCAACAAGTTAGCAAAGAGTGTGTGCTTTGGTGTCTCAGTTGTTATCTGTAAAAGATGAATGCAAGAATATGGATTGAATATAGTTTTTTCTACGTTTCAACTTACCATATATTTCAAACTACTGTAGCTTCCCAATTACCTTATTTTTCGCAATAATATCTATTTGTCATTCTTTTTTTGATAAGCACATATATTCCTGGATAATAGATAGAATCAGCATATCCTTGTATATATGTTAAACCTTAATTTTTTATAGCTATGAATGAACAAATAATGAAGAAGCTATTTCCCGCTATTCATGGACTAGTACCCAACACGCCCCAAATGCCAATAGTAGGAAAAGAAACAAATCCCAAATTACTAAATAGAAGTAAATGAAATAAGCCAACTTATCTCCGGCAAGATAGGTTGGCTTATTCTTTTCTTATATTTTCACGTATAGGAGACAAGTCCTAGAACAAATATAAACGTGACCTTAGAGTATTATTCCCATGTAAATGTATAGGAATATGTTTTTTGAGATTCTTTTCCATTTGTTTTAGTTACTTGCTCAATGAAGCAACGTATAATATAACCATCCTTATCTAAAGTATATGAGATATCCTTAACCTTATCTATAGTAGTGCCATCTTGAATAATTCTGTTGGGTAATTGATTGTATGTAACTCCTATTAATTCTGGATGTACCCAAAATAATTGGGTATTAGTCATTGACATTGTCATGAATGGATTATATCCCTTGCAAGTCTCAGGACTATAATTTATCTGCAATATATCAATGTGTTCGTCTTCTTCTCTTGAAATTTGAGTAATTTTTCCATTTTCCCAAGAATAAACTTCTTTTTGGTCAATTTTATTGGAGTTTTTATGAACGATATTTAAAGCTATAATTTGTTTAGATGAATTATATGCATAACCATAAGTATAATAGTCTCGCTCTTCTTTTCTTACCAAACCATCTATGTATGAATATGTCCTCACATCATTACCTCTTGTTCTTGTAATAGTATTATCCGACCAAGAATATTGATGAATATTACCATCTTCATCATAACAGGATATTAAACGTCCGTTGTCATCATATGAAAAAATTACTTCTTCAGAGTCGCCAGATTCTGAAGTTTGAACAAGTCTAGTTAATTTCTTACTACCAGATGTCACATCACCATTACCACCTAAATCATCCTCTTTGCTACAAGACGAAATTCCTACACACAACAAAACGGCTAGCAAAGCCATTCCAATCGCTCTAAATGTTTTCATGTCATTTAATCATTCATGCCTCTCAATCCCCAGAAGAAAGCTGTTAGTATGAAATAAAGGTGTGGGAACTATATCTGCTTTATCCTATTGATGAGGCTTCTCGCATTGCCTTAGTACCGGATAAAGCAATAGCCCACACCAAAAGGATATGTAGGGAGCCAATTGTGGCTGTACAAACCATGATGTGGTGCCATTGCCCATTATCTTCGGTACATAGAAATTTTGCGAGAATTTCATCAATGAAGATAATTTCAATAACACCTTTTAGTTAAAGTCATTCATAACCACCGCTGTAGTAGCAGAACGATGTCGCAAAGTTACGAATAAGTGAGGAAAATCCCAAATTATTTGAGGATTTTCGAACGAGAGTAACTAAGACCGTTAGGTCAAATTTGGCGAAAAGATGTGATATTCTGTACATGTCATGATAACTATTTCCCAAAATGCCTCTAAATGCATTGTGCTAATTTGCTACCAACCTTTAAACCCAAATCGGTCATTAGACTGTTACGCGCTAATGAAGCCATCTTTTTGTCCTCTGTTTCGTTACTTCTCGATTACAAAGGAACCACATTGCGCCTCTTTCTCTCTCTCGCTTCTCAATATTGACGTATTGTAATGTTTTTTCGGATACTAGTATTATTATTGAAGTAGTGTACTTGTCTGCTTTTTGATAATTTCTTTGCACAAAAACTATTTTTTTTGCTTTGCGCCACTACCATCCTCAAAAAATGTATTAGGACATCAAGAGTTCTTGGAAATGATGAAAGATAAGTTGGCTGAGTGTAATCATTTGTGTATCAGTGGCAGATACTGCTTATTTGCGATGAGGGCTATTTGTCGGGCTGCAGAAAAAGTATCTTCTCCAATTACGTCAGTATATTGATATAAAAAAGGCACTAGTACTAACATTGGAAAGACAGTACTATTGGCTTGACCAAGTAGGTACTATTAACATTGCCAAGTAAGTAGTACTGTCTTTGCCAAGTAATATATACTGTCTTTTGTGTTTAATACTCTCTTATTGCTTTGTGAATCTATGTGTGATGAGAAAGTGACAATATTTTTCGGACTCATTCAAAGGGAGTGGGAGGTTGGGATAATAGAGTGGCGACAAAAATTGAACAGGGGCTATAAAAAGATTTCTACTCAAAAATGTCGCCTTTCTTTAGAAACTCAGTATATCGTCAGTTTTCAATATTTTGGTTGACTTCTTGGTTGACTTTTTGCGTCAACCAAAGCCTCAACCGGTGGATTTCCCACAAATTTACACAAAAAGAAAAAGCATCAGTAACTTATTCAGTACTAATGCTTTCCTTTGGTCGGGATGACAAGACTCGAACTTGCGACCTCGCGCCCCCCAGACGTGTGCGCTACCAACTGCGCTACATCCCGATACCTTATTGCCAATGATTTCTCATTTGCGATGCAAAGGTATGACTTTATTTTGTAATCTCCAAATATTTTTTGTAATTTTGCGTACTAAATAGTGAAAATACTTATAGAAACACCTGAAATGACCATCTCTATACCTTATTTATTATCTACGGAGATAAAATTGCCGGCAAGTAAAAGCATTAGTAACAGGGCTTTGGTTATACGTGCTTTGGCTGGGGTAGATGCTTCATTGGACAATATTTCCGAGTGTGATGATAGCAATGTTGTAGTAGAGGCATTGCATACGATGCCATACGAAATAGATATCAAGGCGGCAGGTACGGCGATGCGTTTCCTTACTTCCTTGTTGGCAACTATGCCGGCCGAGCATGTGATTACGGGGACTGAGCGTATGCGTAATCGTCCAATAGGTGTATTGGTCAAGGCACTTCAAACTATTGGCGCTGATATTACTTATGTTGACAAGGAGGGATTTCCTCCATTGAGAATTAAAGGTGGGACATTATCAGGTGGACATCTCTGTTTGCCTGGCAACGTAAGCAGTCAGTACATCAGTTCTTTGCTAATGATAGCCCCCACCTTGCACAGTGGGCTTTCTCTAGAGCTAACGGGAGAAATAATCAGCCGTCCCTATATAGATATGACGTTGGAAATCATGAAACAATTTGGCGCTGATGCCAATTGGGAGACTGATAATATAATCTATGTTGCACCACAACCATATAAACCTACACCTTATTATATTGAGAATGACTGGAGTGCGGCATCGTATTGGTATGAAATAGTAGCACTGTCATCGAATGAGAATCTGACTATAGTATTACCAGGGTTATTCAAGGAAAGTCTTCAAGGCGATTCTGCTGTAGCTCAATTCTTTGCTTCTTTAGGAGTTGAAACAATCTTTGAAGACAACAAGGTGTGTCTTCGCAAGACAAAGATTAGGGCGGGAGAATTTGTTAAGGATATGGTTAATCAACCAGATCTTGCACAAACAATGGTGGTAACATGTTGTATGCTTGGCATTCCTTTTAATATCAGCGGCCTCCAAACTTTGAGGATTAAGGAAACTGATCGTATTGCTGCCCTGCAGAAGGAATTGCTCAAGTTGGGGTATGTAATTAAGGCTGATGGTGACGACTCTATGTCATGGAATGGCGAAAAAATAGAGGAAATAGCTGATATTGATGTTATAGGTATAGACACATACGACGATCATCGTATGGCAATGGCTTTTGCTCCCGTAGCACTGACTCGGGCTAGCATAGTAATCAATAATCCAGAGGTGGTAAGCAAGTCTTATCCCAATTTCTGGCAAGATCTAAAAAAGTGCGGATTCAAATTAGACTGAGATATGAGCGGCAAGAATATAGCTTCAAATAGCACAGAAAATGAAATTGTCATACCCGATGCAGAGTGTTGCGGTATGCATGAGACATGCGAGAAGGATAGCCTTCTGTCAGCCGTGAGCAAGGATATTGAGTATTACGACGACGAGGAGTTGGATCGTTTTCGTGGTGTTGCATCAGACGAATATCTGCCACCAGAAATTGAGGAGTTCAGGTACATCTTGTATACCATGCGTGAGGATGAGGTGGCAGGATGGATACGGTCATTGCAACTGCGTCAGGTGGAACTGCCAGACGAATTGAAGGACGAGGTTTTCCTGATTATAGGCGAGCGACGACAATAAAGATGCATAGTCTTTCGTTATTAAGGTAGGTGAACTAACTTTCTGTTCCATACTTTCTTAGTAAGAGGAATGATATATAGAAACATACATAAATTGTTGCTGGTCGTGTTGGCAATAATTGCTATAGCATCGTGTTCTACGAAAAAGAACACGCCAATGACGCGTTTCTATCATTCTTTGACAGCACATTATAATATAATGTATAATGGCGAAGTGGCTTTTGAGAAAGGAATGGATGCTCAAACCGAGGGGCATAAGGATGACTACAATTCGTTGTTGCCGATGTATATCAGTACCAACAAGGCCACGGCAAATATGGGTAAGGGAAGTTATGCCACGGCAATAGAGAAGTGCGAGAAAGCGATTAAGTTGCACAGTATAAAGAAAAAGCCCGAACAAAAGGCAGGAAAGAAGCGTACGCAAGCGGAAAAAGACTATCTTGCTCGCAAGGAGTTCAATCCCTATCTGTGGAAGACTTGGATGATGATGGGAGAGAGCCAGTTTCAGCGTGGCGAATTCATTGAGGCAGCTTCTACATTCAACTACATTATCAGACTTTATGCCACTCAGCCCGAGGTGTCCAATTTGGCAAGGGCGTGGATGGCACGTTGTTATGTGGCGCTAGAGTGGCCCTATGATGCCGAGGATGTTTTACGCAAGATGTCCAAGGATAGTTTTAATTTGAAAATCCAACAGGAATACGACAATAGTCGTGCTGCGTGGCTCATACAGACAGAGCAGTATGAAGAGGCTATTCCATTGCTCAGGAAATCCATCTCGTTACAGAAAAATCCAACACAAAAAGCCAGACTTAACTTTCTGTTAGGACAATTGTGCCGACAGACTGGTAAGCGAGAGGAAGCCTTTGAAGCCTTTAAAAAGGTGATAAGGTCCAATCCTCCGTATGAGATGAGCCTTAATGCACGTGTGATGCAATCGGAGATGGCAACAAAGTCGCAGACGCGACAGATGATACGCAAGTTGGAGTATATGGCCAAGGCTGGGAAGAATAAGGAATTTGTTGACCAAATACAGTTGGCGATTGGTAATATACATATGAATATGAGCGACACCCTTCGAGCTATATATGCTTGGGAGAAGGGGTTGTTGGATAGTAAGGGAGGTACTGCCAAGGCAACATTGTTGTTGCGCCTGGCTTCGGTTTATTGGCAACAAGAAAACTATATCGAGGCATCGCGCTGCTACAAAGAATGTATGGCAGTCTTAGATAAGGAGAGAGACGAATATAAGGATGTGGAGCAACGCAACAAGATGTTGGAGGGGTTGGCAGAGCCTCTTGGTGTTGTTAAATTGCAGGATAGCTTGTTGGTTTTGGCACGTTTGCCCGAGAAGGAGAGGATAGCAGTTTGCGAACGTCTGGCAAAGGAATATATCGAGAAGGAGAAGGAAGAAGAAAAGCGCCGTGCGGCTTCAGGTACTCAAAGTACTGCTAATAAGGCATTTGGCGGTAATGTTGCCCAAAACAATATGGCGAACATGCGAGGAAGCGGCAATAATGGTTCGTCTGCCCAAAGCGCTCAAGGTTGGTATTTCAGTAATCCCAACACGGTGGCGCAGGGTAAAACGGCCTTTTTCCGTAAATGGGGTATGCGCAGAAATACAGATTATTGGCGTTGGGCCGATAAAAGTGGTTTTGCTGTAGATGGAACTTTGCCTGAAGCATTGGTTGAAATAATGAATCAAGAACAGCAGGAGGGTATGGGTTTTGCCGTTGATACTGTGGAGGTGGTTGAGGATGATAGTGTGCAAAACGACCCTCGTAACAAGGCTTTCTATCTAGCACAGATTCCTCTTACTGATGAGGCTGTACAGGCATCACATCAGCAGATTAGCGAAGCCTTGTTTCAGGCAGGTGTGCTTGAGAAGGATAGACTAGGCAATCATTCTTTGGCATATAAGACGCTATTGAGATTTGTTACTGACTATCCTGAGCACGAGAAATTGCCAGATGCATACTACCATCTGTTTCTGGTAAATGGTCGTTTGGGTATGGACAAAGAAGCGGCATATTACAGAGAAAAGATTATTTCCGAATATCCCGATAATGAATATGCTCAGTTGCTAGCCAATCCTAGGTACGAACTTATCGCTCGTGGTGGCAAGCATCTGGAAGATTCGCTTTATGCTGATGCCTATGGGGCTTATCTGCGTGGCGAGTATGCTAAAGTTCAAGATGGTTACTTATTCTCAAGTGAGAATTTTCCAGAGGGTAGGCATATATCAAGATTTATGTTTGTTTATGCCATGAGTCAATTGTATTCAGGTCAAAGAGATAGTTTCCTCGTGACTCTCAAGACGTTGACAGATAAGTACTCTGCCGAGGAGATAGGCAAACTGGCATCGGAGATAATGAAAGGCGTTCAGGAAGGTCGTTTGCTTAATGGCGATCAGTGGGATGCTAGTGATATTTGGTCACGTCGTTTTAATGCAGGGGCTGATGAGGGAGTTCAGAGTGGAGATACTTTGAAGAACGACCGTTTGGGTAACTTCTCTTTCGTTTTGGCCTATCCCAAAGGCGGAATCAACGAAGATCAGTTGCTTTTTGAATTGGCAAGGTATAATTTTACATCCTTTACCATGCGTAACTTTGAATTGGAAATCAGCGATTTGGGAGAAGTGAGCATGATGTTGGTCAAAGGGTTCTTGAGTTATGACGAGGCGCATTCATATGCACAGAAATTGTATGCTGATAGCCATATGCTGAAAGTCATAGAAGGTATCCGTTCATTGATTATACTGGAGGAAAATCTTAACTTGTTGGGTACGAAATATAGTTTTGACGACTATCAGCGATTCTATGAAGAGTATTTCTCTCCGTTGGAGATACCTGAAGAATTGAAATTAGATAATGGTATCATTATTCGTGGCGAGGACGAGCTTGACGACTCTGTTAAAGATGTTCCTGAGTTGGAGGATAATGTTAATAATACCAGCGAAGACGATGATTTTCCATTTGGTTTTTAATGTGAAAACGGAAAACTGAAAAGAGATAATCGAGGCTTAAGACTAAAAACAAGAAACATTGAAAAACATGATGACATACAGACTATTGTGGGTTGACGATGAGATAGATTTACTCAAAGCACACATTATATTCTTGGAGAAGAAAGGGTATAGCCTTGATACGGCAACAAATGGCTATGATGCTCTGGAGTTGTGTCAGAAGTTTAATTATGATTTGGTTCTCCTTGACGAGAATATGCCTGGACTCAGTGGACTGGAAACTCTGGCTCGCATAAAGGATATTCTTCCTACTACACCTGTGGTAATGGTAACAAAGAGCGAAGAGGAGAATATTATGAACCAGGCTATTGGTGCCAAGATAGCGGATTATCTCATAAAACCAGTTAATCCTACTCAGATACTCCTGTCTCTCAAGAAAAATATACATTCGCGGGAGATAGTAAACGAGGCTACTCAAACAGCATATCAGCAGAACTTCTGCCGCTTGTCTATGCAGATAAACGACTCGCTTACTATATCAGATTGGATGGAGGTCTACAAAACTCTTGTGCGTTGGGAATTGGAACTTGAGGATGCTGCTGCTGAGATGAAGGAGATGCTTGCTATGCAGAAGCGTGAGGCGAATGTTGAGTTCTGTAAGTTTGTGCGCAAGAATTATATGAGCTGGATGGAGACGTTGGTACAACATCAATCGGACAACAACCGTCCGCTGATGTCACCGGAGATATTCAAAAGCCATGTTTTCCCTCTTTTAGGCAAGGGCGAGAAGGTATTTTTCCTGCTTGTTGATAATTTGCGTTGGGATCAGTGGAAGACACTACTGCCAGAAGTTTCGGAGGATTTTAATGTGGAGGAGGCAATGTACTGTAGCATTTTGCCAACAGCAACACAGTATGCGCGTAATGCCATTTTCTCTGGGCTTATGCCTATAGAGATAGAAGCAATGTTTCCACAGTTGTGGGTTGATGAGGATTCTGAGGAGGGTAAGAACCTCAATGAATCACCAATGGTACAGACGCAGTTTGACCGTTTTCGTCGTCGTCACTCTTTTTCTTATAGCAAGGTCAACGATTCCTCGGCAGCAGAGAAATTGGTTCAGCAGTTGCCTTCATTGTTGCAAAACGATTTGAATATAGTTGTGCTGAATTTTGTTGATATGCTCTCCCATGCACGCACAGAGAGTCGCATGGTTCGTGAACTCGCTAACAACGAAGCAGCTTATCGTAGTATCACTCGGAGTTGGTTCCGTCATTCTGCTGTTGCTGAACTCTTCCGTGCTCTTTCTGCTATAGATTGTATAGTGGTGCTTACCACAGACCATGGTTCTGTTCGTGCTAATAATCCTGTTAAGGTGATAGGCGACAAGAACGTCAATACTAATCTTCGTTATAAGTTAGGCAAGAATCTTAGCTATAATGCTCGCGAAGTCTTTGAGGTACGTGAACCACGCAAGGCAGGATTGCCTGCTCCCAATATTAGTACAGCATATATCTTTGCACAGAATCAGGATTTCCTGGCTTATCCCAATAATTACAATTATTATGTGCAGTACTATCGCGACACCTTCCAGCATGGTGGTATCAGTATGGAAGAAATGCTTGTGCCATTGATAGTTCTTCAAGGAAAGAAAAGATAAGCCAGAACTTAAGGTTTCCTCTCATTTTTTAGACCTTATTTAGTCGATGGTAAGCAATCGCTTGCCGTCGGCTATTTCTTCAATACGGACGCAAATGGTTTCTTCGGGTAAGATTTCTTCTATAAGCTCAGGCCATTCCATAAAGCAGAGGTTACCACTATAGGCATAGTCTTCAAAGCCGAGGTCGAGTACTTCGCTAATGTTCTTGATGCGATAGAAATCGAAATGGTAGATGGGGCCGAGGCTAGAACCATATTCGTTGACTATGGCAAATGTGGGGGAACTGACAGTATCTGTTACGCCAAGTTGTTGACATACGGCTTTGATGAAGGTTGTCTTGCCTGCTCCCATTCCACCATAGAAGGCAAAGATGCGTTGTTGCCCTATCTGGGCAACAAACTCTTTGGCAGCCTGACCGATACAATCAATAGAAGGTATGAGGATTTCAGTCATGTTCTTTCCCAGAGTTGATAAAGGGAGATAATAATGAAAGCAACACGTACCACATTATGATAGCAGCAAAACAACTCTCTTCCAAAAGGAAGCATGGGACACAACCGACCAAGAAAAGGTACTTTGTTTTGTTATCATGCCATGAAAGGTTCTTGAACTTCAATGCAAACAAAGGAAGTTCTGCCACCAATAGGAAACAGAAAAGTAGCATGAAGAGGAACAAGAAAATCGCATTGAACTTACCGCTTACAAGGAATGCATGTTGTCCAACGATAAGGCTACCCCAAAATAATGCGTTGGCAGGGGTTGGTAGACCTATGAATGAGGATGTCTGTCTTGTATCGATGTTGAATTTCGCTAACCTCAGTGCAGAGAAAGCTGCCATGATAAAAGCAGTGTAGGGCATTATGCCGCGCAGAGATTCCATGAATTCTGGGTATTGTACCTCGCGGAACAGACAAAAAATCATAGCGCTAGGTGCAACGCCAAATGTGACAACGTCTGCCAATGAGTCAAGTTCCTTGCCTATGGGAGAACTCACACCAAGTGCACGTGCCACCATGCCGTCAAAGAAATCAAAGATTGCTCCGGCCAAAATGAATACTATAGCCCAGAAGTAGTTGACTGGCATGGGCGATTGGAACGCAGCTCCACAAGCAATGCAACCGCATATTAAATTGCAGCATGTGATGATGTTGGGGATATGCTTTTTCATGAGAGTCGGGCTATTATGGTCTCGTTACCAGTGGTGCGTTGGCCCAACTGAACATCAACTTTAGTGCCTATTGGTAGATATATGTCCACACGGCTACCAAGCTTGATAAAACCCATGTGCTCGTCAATCTCACATGTGTCACCTTCCTGTAGGTATGTAACAATGCGTCGTGCCATAGCTCCAGCTACCTGACGTACCAAGATGTCTTGTCCAGTTGATGTGGTAATGACAACGGTGCTACGTTCGTTTTCTGTAGAAGATTTTGGAAGCCATGCAGCTTGATATCGCCCGTCGTGGTGGCGCACCATTTTTACCTTACCGTCACATGGAGTCCAGTTGGCATGTACGTTGAAAAGACTCATAAAGATACTTACCATCAAGCGGCGGTCATGGAAATATTCGTTTTCCTCGACTTCCTCTATAACGACAATCTTGCCGTCGGCAGGTGCAATAATCAATCCATCTGTGTCGGCATCTTCATAGTGTCTTATTGGACAACGGAAGAAATTGACCAGAACAAGATAGATTATGGTTGTGATACCGAAAAAAACATGACTGACTAAAGGACATATTGGTGCACATATAAGGTATACCAATGCGTTGAGGGATGCGTATGCAATGAATCCCAATACCAAAGTACTAGTGCCTTCACGGTGGAGGCGTATTTTCTTTAGTTTGCGTAGTCTTTTGCCCATGATTTATGATTTTTTATGTACAAAGATACAAAATAATATTAATAATGTGTAGATGAGTGCTATTTTTTTATAAAAAGAACCAAAAAACGCCTTTTTGTCAGTGCGACAAGGATAAAAAGCCATATCTTTATACCTTGAAAACGGAAAAGCGAGTTAGAAATGGAAGATTACGTTCACCTTCATGTTCATACACAATATTCCCTTCTGGACGGTCAGGCAAGTATCCCTCGTCTGGTGGATAAGGCTATAGCCGATGGTATGCGTGGCATGGCAGTGACCGACCATGGTAATATGTTTGGCATAAAGGATTTTTTTGACTATTGTGCCAAGGTGAATGGTAAACGTAAGAAGGAGGGACTGGAACCATTTAAACCCATATTCGGATGCGAGATGTATGTTGCTCGTCGTGGCGACAAGTCATTGAAGGAGATTAAGCAAGATCAAAGCGGATGGCATTTGATAGTTTTGGCCAAGAATGAGGTTGGTTACAAAAACTTGATAAAATTGGTTAGTCGTTCATGGGTTGATGGCTATTATATGCGTCCTCGTACTGATCACAAAGATTTGGAACAATTTCATGAGGGCCTTATCATCGCTTCCGCTTGCTTGGGTGGAGAGGTTCCCAAAAAGATAATGGCGGACGACCTGCATGCAGCCGAGGAGGCCATAGCGTGGTTCAAGGGCATCTGGGGAGACGACTATTATCTTGAAATTCAACGTCACAAGGTTACAGATCCACGTCAGAGGGCAAATCGTGAAGTGTACGAATTGCAATCTAAGGTGAATGCTGTTATTCTGGAATTGGCAGAAAAACACGGAGTGAAGGTTATCGCCACCAATGATACACATTTTGTTGACGAAGATAATGCTGAGGCACATGATCATCTTCTGTGTCTTTCTACAGGCAGAGATTTGAACGATCCTTCACGAATGCTTTATACTAAGCAGGAATGGTTCAAGACTCGTGAGGAGATGAATCAAGTGTTCTTTGATTTGCCTCACTCTCTATCAAATACCATAGAGATTTTGGACAAGGTGGAAACCTACAATTTGGATTCAAATCCGATTATGCCATTTTTCCCTATTCCCGAGGAATTCGGTACAGAGGAGCAATGGCGTCAACGCTATACCACCGAGGATTTGTTCCGTGAGTTTACTGCCGATGAAAACGGAGAGAATCCTATGTCCAGAGAAGATGGTGAGAAAAAGATTGTCAAGTTGGGAGGTTTGGATAGATTGTATCGAATAAAGTTTGAAGCTGACTATTTGGGTTATCTTGCCTATGAGGGAGCACACAAATTGTATGGTGAAGAACTTACCAAAGAGGTGGACGACCGCATACGCTTCGAATTGCACATCATGAAGACGATGGGTTTTCCTGGTTACTTTCTTATCGTTCAGGATTTTATCAACTCGGCGCGCAATGAACTTGGTGTGTGGGTAGGCCCTGGGCGTGGTTCTGCTGCAGGTAGTGTGGTGGCCTACTGCTTGGGAATCACACGCCTAGATCCCATGAAGTATGATCTTCTTTTCGAACGTTTTCTCAATCCCGATCGTATCTCTCTTCCTGATATTGATACCGATTTTGACGACGACGGTCGTGGTAAGGTGTTGCAATGGGTGATGGACAAATATGGTAAGGAAAACTGTGCCCATATCATCACATACTCCACCATGGCTACGAAGAACAGCCTCAAGGATGTGGCGCGAATAGAGAAACTTCCTCTTGACAAAGCCAATGCCTTATGTAAGGCTATACCCGATAGACTTAGTTTGGATGGCAAGGATCTAAAGATGAATTTGGCAAATGCTATCAAGTGCACACCAGAACTTCAACAAGCTGAGGCAAGTTCTGATCCTATTCTTGCCAATACCATTAAATATGCTCGCATGCTTGAGGGTAATATTCGTGGTACTGGTATCCACGCTTGCGGTTTCATTATTTGTCGCGACCCTATATCAGAGCATGTTCCAGTAAGTACTGCAGATGATCCGGATTTTCCTGGTGAGAAGACAGCCGTGACGCAGTATGATGGTCATGTCATAGAGTCTACTGGTTTAATCAAGATGGACTTCCTTGGATTAAAGACCCTTTCCGAGATGAAGGAGGCTTGCCGTGTCATCAAGGAAGCGCATGGAGTAGATATCGACCCCGATAATTTGCCGATAGACGACGAACTGACATACAAACTATATCAAGAAGGACGTACCATAGGTACTTTTCAGTTCGAATCAGCAGGCATGCAGAAGTACCTCAAGGAACTTCGTCCCACAGTCTTCGAGGACTTGATAGCCATGAATGCCCTGTATCGTCCAGGACCTATGGACTATATACCTTCTTTCATTGCTCGTAAGAACGGACAGGAGGAAATCAAGTACGACCTTCCTATAATGGAGAAGTATTTGAAGGATACCTATGGAATCACTGTGTATCAAGAGCAGGTGATGCTATTGAGTAGACTGTTGGCCGACTTTACCCGTGGCGAGAGTGATGCTCTGCGTAAGGCCATGGGTAAGAAGAAAAAGGATATCGTAGATGCGATGAAACCTAAGTTTATCGAAGGTGGAGTGCGCAACGGCCACGACCCAAAGATTTTGGAGAAGATATGGGGCGACTGGGAAAAGTTTGCATCTTATGCTTTTAATAAGTCGCATGCCGCATGTTATTCTTGGGTGGCATACCAGACGGCCTATCTTAAGGCTCACTATCCTGCCGAGTTTATGGCAGCATTGCTTACTCGTCGTAAGGATGATATTAAGGAAATTACAAAATTGCTCGACGAATGTCGTTCCTTGAAGATTGAAGTACTTGGTCCTGATGTCAATGAGTCCCATGCCAACTTTGGTGTTAATGCCAAGTCACAGATACGTTTTGGTCTTATGGCTATCAAGGGTCTTGGTGAATCAGCAGCAGAAGTTATTGTGAGCGAAAGGGAAAAGAATGGCCCCTACAAGGATTTGTTTGACTTTATTCAGCGTATACCCATGTCGGCAGTCAAACGTAGTGGTTTGGAATGCCTTGCTCTAAGTGGTGCTTTTGATGCTTTCAAGAACCAGATTAGACGTGAGCAGTTCTTCGCTTATGGTACTAAGGGTGAGATGTTCCTTGATACACTCACAAGATATGGTAGTAGCTACCAACAAAGTATGCAGGAAGCACAGTATTCTCTGTTTGGCGCTGATATGGTAGAAGTTAGTACCCCACCTATTCCGACAGCAGAGCCGTGGAGCATGTTGGAGCGCCTTAATAAGGAGCGCGATTTAGTTGGCATTTATCTTTCTGGTCATCCGCTTGACGAATATGTAGTGATAATTCGCGATATTTGTACTATGCATGCAACAGACTTAGAAGATCCGGTAGAGTTTGTTGATTGTGATTTCACTTTAGGTGGCATAGTTACCAATGTTAAGACTGGTATTAGTAAGCGGGGACAAGGTTATGGTATTGTTACCATAGAGGACTATAGCGGACAGGGTGAGATTCCTCTTTTTGGCCAAGATTGGGCCAAATGGGGGGGGTATATGATGGTGGGCAGTACATTATATATAACTGGAAGAGTTCAACCGGGCAGGTACGATGCCACGCGTCTTCAAATAGGTATAGGAGAAATACAGTATCTCAGCGATGTCAAAGACGACTTGATACAGAAACTTACCATACACCTTAATGTTGATACTTTGACAGAGGAACTTGTATTGATGCTTGGAGACATGCTTAGAAGTGAACCAGGTAGGGTAGTTTTGGAGTTTGTTTTCCATAATGCTGATGGTAGTACCTTGTCGATGAAACCTTCTGATTTGAAGGTACAAGCAACTCGATACCTGATGGACTTCTTGCACGATCAGGAAGGTTTGGAATATACCTTGAATTAAATAGTGATATACATAGTAATAACTTAAATTTATATTAACGATTATGGCACAAGTTATCAACAGCGCTAATTTCGAGGAATTGGTAGCAACAGGTAAACCTGTAGTATTGGATTTTTGGGCAACATGGTGTGGTCCTTGCAAGCGTGTGGCTCCATTGGTAGAACAACTTTCTGAAGAGTATGCCGATCAGGCTATTATTGGTAAGTGTGATATTGAGGAGGACGAGGATCTTCCAATGCGTTTTGGTGTGCGCAACATTCCCACCATCTTGTTCATTAAGAATGGTGAGGTTGTTGACAAGCAAGTAGGTGCTTGCACCAAGGCTGTTTTGGAAGATAAGTTAAAAGCTCTCCTATAATTCTTATTGACAACAATAAAGATTCTAACACAATGGACCAATTTAACGAAGAACTCTTCTTTGCCGAGGAGGATCGCAAAACTGTAGCCTTTATTCAAGGCTATCTCCCACAGGATGTTAAGGATAAGTTCAGCGAGGATGAACTATATTATTTCCTGGATGCTTTTGCAGAATATTGCGAGACTGCAGGTCTTATGGACGACGATGCTGAGGAGGCCGAGATAGATATTGAGGCTGCTGCCGATTTCATGGTAGTTCAGGCCAAGAAAGAGAAAATTGGCAATTTCGACGCAGAGGATGTTCGTTGGGTTGTTGATGGCCAATTGGAGTTCTGGGAAACTCAGGAATGAGTGACGAGCAATTTATGAACCAAGCCCTCGTTGAGGCTGAAAAGGCCTTTGCCGAGGGCGAAGTGCCCATTGGTGCTGTGGTGGTATGCAATGGGCGCATCATTGCTCGTGGACACAACTTAACAGAACGTCTACACGATGTTACGGCACATGCGGAGATGCAAGCTATAACGGCAGCTACAGAATGCCTTGGGGGGAAATACCTAACAGACTGTTGCATCTATGTTACAGTGGAACCATGTATTATGTGTGCTGGTGCTTTGGGGTGGAGCCAAATATCCCGTGTGGTATATGGCGCCTCTGATGAGAAGCGTGGTTATAGGCGTTTTGCTCCACAAGCACTGCATCCCAGATGTGAGGTTGTTGCTGGTGTGTTGGAAGAGGAATGTGCTGGCCTGATGAAGGTATTCTTTAAGAACAAAAGGTGATACATCATGGCGCAACACAATAGTTTTGGCATACAAGGTGAGGACATTGCTGTTGACTATCTACGACGCAAGGGATATGTTATTCTTGATAGGAACTGGCGTAGCGGACATAAAGAGATAGATATCGTTGCTAGAGATGGTGATGTTGTGGTCTTTGTGGAGGTAAAGGCACGTGCAAACAATTTCTATGGTAGACCAGAGGATGCTGTTACGCGCCAAAAGATGCATAGACTAGTTCTTGCTGCCGATGCCTATATTAGGTATTATGCCATAGATGCGGATATTAGATTCGATGTTGTTTCCATTACAGGATCAATGGGAAAACCTTATATAAAACATTACGAAGGTGCATTCAGAGCTGGTATTGGAATATAGGCATCTTGATGAGGTCGTTTCCACCAACGATAGTCTGCGTGAGTACTCTCCTGTGGCAGATGTCTCGGTGCTTTTCGCGTCCTTTCAAACCAGAGGTCGTGGACAGATGGGTAATGCGTGGTTCAGCAACTATGGGGAAAACCTCTTGTTTAGTGTTCTTGTCTCTCCTACCAATCTCAAGGCTTCGGATGCCTTTGTCCTAAGCCAAGCTATGGCGCTAGCCATTAAGGAGACACTTGCTACTTTCCTCTCTGATGTACATGTTAAGTGGCCAAACGACATATATTGCGGTGATAGCAAGATATGTGGCACGCTCATAGAGAATAGTCTAATGGGCAAAATGGTAGGACGTTCCGTTATTGGTAGCGGTCTAAACGTTAACCAGCAACAATTTCCCGAAGGTTTGGCAGCTCCAGCAACCTCCATTCGTCTTCTTACTGGCAGAGAATGTTCCGTACAAGACTTGCTTCATGACATTATGGGGCGTTTTCTTGTATATTACGATGATATTCAGCAAGGGCATTATCAAGGAGTCAGGGACAAGTATCATTCCTCGCTATATCTAAGAGGACAGCAATGCAGATTTATGGACGAGGAAGGAGTTTTTAGGGGATATATATCCCATGTGGAACCAGATGGACATATTGTCATTGTTGATGCTGATGCCCAAGCCAGGCGTTACGCTTTCAAACAAGTTAGGTTGCTACGCTAAAAAGAGAATCTTTAAAATATAAAAAACAATCATACTATGAAGTTCAAACGAATTTTGCTTAAGCTCTCTGGTGAGAGTCTTGCAGGAGAACAGAAACAAGGAATTAATACCGAACGTCTCAACGACTATGCACGTCAAATTAAGGAAATAGCTGAGATGGGAGTGCAGATAGGTATTGTGATCGGTGGTGGTAATATTTTCCGCGGTCTTACTGGCGCAGGTAAGGGTTTTGACCGTGTCAAGGGTGATCAGATGGGTATGTGTGCTACAGTAATCAATTCTTTGGCATTGAGCAGTGCCCTTGGTGCTATCGGACAGAAGAATCGTGTTCTCACCGCCATCCGTATGGAACCCATTGGAGAGTTCTATACCAAGTGGAAGGCTATCGAAGCTATGGAACAGGGCGAAGTGGTTATTATGAGTGCCGGTACTGGTTCTCCTTATTTCACCACAGATACAGGTTCATCTTTGCGTGGTATCGAAATCGAGGCAGATGTGATGCTCAAGGGTACACGTGTAGATGGAATCTATACCGCAGACCCCGAGAAGGATCCTACAGCCACCAAGTTCCAGGAGATCACCTATCGAGATGTTATCGCTAAGGGCCTAAAAGTTATGGACATCACTGCTACAGCTATGTGTATGCAGAACGATCTCCCTATCTATGTCTTTAATATGGATATCGTAGGTAACCTCAAGAAGGTTATCTCTGGCGAGGAAATAGGAACATTGGTGCATAATTAAGAATTTTGATTTCTATAATAAAAGTCCATTAGTGAGCTAAAGAATACTCGCTAATGGACTTTTATTTATTGCAGTCTTAAAATTAATGGTACAAATATATTGTCTGAGGTATGGGAAATTATAATATCTGCTTGGGAAAGATTTTCTCTACGAAAGGATGTAGCGTAGCAGACGGAGCTCTTCTTCGTTGTAAACATCTCCCCATTCATCTATCATGAAATCCATGTCAAATGGTCCTCCGTTTAGACTCTCGCGAACTTCTTCAATATCTTCTCGCCCTATAACCTCATTGGTAAAGTAGGTTATGTCCATATGTTTGCCATGTAGCAACAAGTTTTCCAAATCATCTAAAACTTCGTCAAGGTCAATGTTTTCGCTCTCGGCAAAGTCATCAAGTGCTATCTTACGATCTATGGCCTTAATTAATTTTATCTGGCGCTTGCTACGTTCGCTTTTTAAGTTAGCGGTAGGATCAGAACTCTTGGTTCCGATTGCACGCATCATGGTATCGATGTCGTCGTCGTCAAAATTTTGATTTGGGTAGACAGGAACCTCTTGTTCTCCATCTTCACCGTCCATAACGATAGAGTATGGTTTTTTGCGATACTTCTTGCCTTCAGGCGTGTAGGTGAGAGTTTGTGCTTTTTGGTTCTTAATTTTCAATAGTCCTTTCTCTATAGCCTTGTCGATGATGGCATTCCAATCATCTTCATCGTTGTTCTCTGCAATACCAAAGGATTCCAGTTGGTCCAGTTCCAGTTCTTGCAGTTCGGCAGTACTCTTTCCCACAAGAATATTCTGTAGTTGTTCGCGGGTCAGTCCCTGTCCTGCTTCTGCAATAACGATGATTGCTTTTACGATTCTGTCTTGTATATTCATGAGTAACTTAATTTTCTGCTGTCAATATGTACGCAAACCTCTTTGTTTCATCTGCATGATGTCTTTTGTATCCAAGCATCTGTCAAATGTCAAGGCTTCGTTATGGTCGCTGAGGTATGTGCGCTGTTGTTTCGTTTGGTATTCCGTAGATGTTAGTGCCAAAGAGTCTTGTCCGTATGGCGTTTTTATGCCACCCAGTCCCAATAGGGTGGGGAAGATACAGTCGGTCTGTAGCGGTTCTGTTGTTCTTTCTTGCATCAATGCCACACGCTCGCTATATAACTGGCGATATGTGTCGTTCGTCCATACGAACATCGGTACGTGTAGTTGGAAATAACTTGGCCAGGGCGAGGCATGTAGGAACAGATTTCTTCTGTCGTCGTATATATCTTCGCCATGGTCACTGGCATAAAGCATAGCCACGGCTCTATTATTATTTTGTAAACTTGATATCACTTGGCTCAGTACTATGTCGGTGTAGCGTATAGTATTGTCGTAGGCATTTGACAATGTTTCTCGATACTTCTTTGTAGATCTAGGTGCTACATGTGGAGTGAAGTGCGCATCGGATTCATCGTATCTGTCTGAATATGTACTATGACTTCCATAGGTGTGAATCACTAGAAGCATGTTGCCCGTATTTCTTTTTAGAGCCTTTTCTATCTCGGGCAGTAGTTGTAGGTCCTGTGGCGTTTTTTCATTGTTGTCGCGTAGGAAACGAACCTCCTTGGCCTGCTCGCCAAGATGGTCATTGAACGACTTGTTTCGTGGTTGGTTGCTGATGAATACTGTGTGGTATCCAGCCTCGTTATACGCAGCCAATAACCCCTTTGAATGGTAGAGTACGTCATAGTTTTCTGCTGTAGCTGGTGATAGCAGTATGGGTACACTTTTGTGCGTGGTGTTGCTTTGCGACATACAGTCAGTAAAGACCACCAGGTTTTCTGTTTTTGCAAGTAAGGGAGTGGTCTCTCTTTCATAGCCATACAATTGCCAGTTGCAGGCTCTTCCTGTCTCACCAATTACCAATACCACCACCTTGGCTATGCTATCTGTGTCACATGCTTTGGCATTGAACATAAAATTCTTGCTATCCTCGAGATACTTCTCGCTGAAATGCTGCCGTTTTATGGCCAACTTTAGGTTGTAGCAGACATTTATAGGGAAGAGGTCGTCTTTTATGCTCCAATTATTGATGCCAAGCATCATTGGCAGTGATATTGCCGTTAATGTCAAGCCTATTTTCTTCTGCATTCCTCTGAATGTAGAAGGCAGGATATCTCCTTTATTTACGTCGTAGGTTGCATATATCAGTGTGGGCAGGTATATTACCACCACTGCCACTACTGCGGGGAATATTTGCGAGAGCATCTCGCCCATTTCGTCTGGACTGCTCGTGGTTAGGTTCAGCCACATGTCCACTGCTATTACACCACGTCCAAATAGGTAGCTTAATACTATGTTGAATGCTCCGAGAAATAGTACAGGAAACATCCACCACAATGTTTTGGAGAGCTTTGGAAATAGACTAAGTGTCGTCCAATACACTCCTAGGGGTAGCAGTACCAAAGCCATCTTTCCTCTTATTGGCATGTTTTCTGTGATGCACAGAATCAAGTTGGGGAGTATGAGTACTATGAGGTAGATGAAGAACAAAAACTTTTGTTTCATGTCTCGTTTTTCTCGGTTGTTTCCTTGAGTGTATGCTGGTTAAATATCTGTTTTGCTATATTGCCGTGCAAAGGTAGTATATTTTCGGTATATAGCAAGCATTATTACAAAAATCTATCCAAATACTATCTTATAGATAGCATATTGTTAAAAATAATAACAGGAAGACAATCTATGAGTGTCTTCCTGTTATCTTAATCTTTCGTTTATGTTGTGAAAGAATTATTCGCCCTTCAGAGTGAAACGCTTCATGTCAACGATGGTCAACTCCTTGTCGATGCTCTTCAAGTACTGCTCAACGGTGAGGTTCTTGTCCCAGATATACTCCTGAGAAAGAAGACAAGATTCCTTGAGGAACTTGTTCAAACGGCCCTTAGCGATGTTCTGGATCATAGCCTCGTTGAGGTTCGCAGCTTTCTCGGCAGAGGTTGTTGCGATAATCTCCTTGGCACGAGCAACGTCCTCAGCGGTAATCCAACCCTTAGCCATGTTGCTCTCCATGTGATCCTCGCTGTCAACGTGTGCGGGGTTGATGCCAGCCTTCTTCAGTGCAGCCTCAACAGCCTTCTGAACCTGCTCAGCCTTGGTCTTCTCGATAGCAACAGCAACCTCGTTGTCCTTAACTTCCTGGCTCACACCGCTCTCGTCGATAGCAACGGGAGCTGCTGAAGCAATCTGCATTGCGATGTTCTTACCGCAGTCGGGGTCAGAAACGGGCTTGTTGAAAGCTAACATAGCGCAAAGACCATTGCGGTTCATGTGGTTGTAGGTAGCAACGTTCTCGTTCTCGATAACGCAGTAACCATCCAACTCCATCTTTTCGCCAGTGATACCGCTACGAGCGATAACTGCGTCCTGAATGGTGCCGTCGCCCATGGGCAGAGCCTTAACCTCATCCAAAGTCTTGCACTTTGCTGCAACTGCAGCGTCAAGGATCTCGCGTGTCAAAGCAACGAAATCAGCGTTGGTAGCAACGAAGTCGGTCTCGCACTTCAAAGCGATGATAGCAGCGAAGCCATTCTCAGCCTTAACAAGTACGCAACCCTCTGATGCTTCACGGTCGCTACGCTTTGCAGCAACGGCAGCACCCTTCTTGCGCAAGTATGCTACTGCACCGTCCATATCCTCGCTCTCAGCCAAAGCCTTCTTACAGTCAGCCAGACCTGCACCGGTCATTTCGCGGAGCTTCTTGATGTCAGTCATTGTAACTTCCATAGTCGTATGTATTTTATGTGTTAATGTTTAAAATTCTGTGTGTGATGTTTGTTGTAAGAAAAAAAGGGTTAGAGAATGCGGATTGTGTGCGTCCTCTAACCCTTTATTTTTCAAAGCGGGACTTTGCGATTAAGCCTCAGCCTCAGCCTTTGCTTCCTTCTTTGCGGGAGCCTCGTCAGCCTTCTCTGCCTTGCGCTCCTCCAAACCCTCGTTGATGGCGCCACAAACCGCGTTCAAGATAGCCTCTACGCTGCTGCTTGCGTCGTCGTTAGCGGGGATTACGAAGTCAATGTTGTCGGGGTTTGAGTTGGTATCAACGATACCGAACACGGGGATACCCAGACGATTAGCCTCTGCTACTGCGATGTGCTCCTTCATTACGTCTACAACAAATAATGCGCTGGGAAGACGAGTCAAGTCAGAGATTGAACCGAGGTTCTTCTCCAGCTTGGCACGCTGGCGAGTAACCTGCAACAACTCACGCTTAGACAGATTGCTGTATGTGCCGTCTGCAATAAGCTTGTCGATGGTGCTCATCTTCTTCACAGCCTTGCGGATTGTGGGGAAGTTGGTCAGCATACCACCGGGCCAGCGTTCGATTACATAAGGCATGTTAATAGACTGAGCCTTCTCGGCTACGATGTCCTTGGCCTGCTTCTTTGTTGCAACAAACAAAACCTTCTTACCGCTCTTTGCGATGTTCTTGAGAGCCTCAGCAGCGGTGTTAACCATGCCTACGGTCTTGTGAAGGTCGATGATGTGGATGCCGTTCATCTCCTTGAAGATATAAGGAGCCATAGCGGGGTTCCACTTTCTCTTGAGGTGGCCAAAGTGACAGCCAGCCTCCAATAGGGTTTCAAATGATGTTCTTGCCATTTGTTTTTTTTCTTTTGTGTGTTTACTTTCTTTTTGTTCTTCCCCGCCTTTGCGAGGAAACCAACCATCGGGTAGTCTCAATATTGGGGAGTCCCGGTGGTTTAGATACTAAACTCGGCGTACTTCCGGATAACGTTGAACGATGAATGTTTAGCGTTTAAAAGTTAAGCGGAGACGTGAATACAATATAATATATATAATGTATTAACGCTTGCTGAACTGGAAGCGACGACGTGCCTTGGGACGACCTGGCTTCTTACGTTCTACCTCACGGCTATCGCGAGTCATGAAACCTTCAGCACGGAGTGCCTTCTTGTCCTCGGCATTGATTTTAACCAGTGCGCGGGCGATAGCCAAACGCAGAGCCTGGCTCTGGCCGGTGTAACCGCCACCCTGCAGGTTAACCTTGATATCATACTTCTCTGCAACGTCCAACAGGTTCAGGGGCTGCTTAACAACGTACTGCAGAATGGTGCTGGGGAAGTACTCGGTCAAGTCACGCTTGTTGATGGTAATCTTACCGCTACCCTCCTCAACGTATACGCGGGCTACGGCACTCTTGCGGCGGCCCAATGCATTAATTACTGCCATCTTCTTGTATTACTTGTAGAGGTTAATGTCAATTGTTTTAGGAGTCTGAGCTGCATGCTTGTGCTCTGCACCCTCGTAAACGTACAGATTGTTGATGATCTGACGAGCCAACTTGTTCTTGGGGAGCATGCCCTTGATAGTGCGACGAATCAACTTGTCAGCACCGTTGGGCTTAGCCAAGATGTCAGCGGGAGTCTCGCTGCGCTGACCACCAGGATAACCAGTGTAGCGGAGATATTCCTTCTCGGTCATCTTGTCACCGGTGAGGATAATCTTCTCAGCGTTCACGATAATTACGTTGTCACCGCAATCTACGTTGGGAGTGAACTCGGGCTTGTACTTACCTCTCAAAATCTTTGCCACCTTGCTTGCCAAACGACCGAGGACCTGGTCTGTAGCGTCAACTACAACCCACTCCTTCTTTACGGTAGCCTTGTTGGCAGAGATGGTCTTGTAACTCAATGTGTCCATTGCTTGTTTTGTTCTTTGTTTGTTGCTAATTGATTACTTAATTCTTCGGCATGATTCACGGACCGAATCCGAGGCCAATCGGACTTCTATCCACACACGCCACGGGGGCTAAAAAGGCTCCGTTGATAATAATCGGCGTGCAAAGGTACTACTTTTCTGCTAATTGACAAGCACTTTATGCAAAATTTATTAAAAAAGAGTCAATTATTTGTTGGACAAATGGAAAAGGTGTATCTTTGTGACATTGGATAGATTATATAGTAACAATTCTGTCATAACCATGAACAAAATCATTACATTTGCAGCACTGGCAGCTTTTTTGACTGCTGGAAATCTCTGTGCTAAGGATAATGCCAAGGAGCGTTGGATGGATCCTGATATCACACGTGTCAACACTTTGGCACCTCGTGCTTCATTCTTTGCCTTTGAGTCTGAGACTTTGGCAAAAGATGGGGATAAAAGTCAGAGTAATCGTTTCCTTTCTTTGGAGGGATTATGGAACTTTCATTTTGTGAAGAACCATAACGAGGCCCCTAAGGGTTTTTATGCTATAGGTTATGATGATACAGACTGGGTGCAGTTTCCTGTTCCTGGCTTGTTTGAACTCAACGGATATGGCGATATTATATATAAGAATATTGGTTATGCCTGGGCCACACAGTTCACTCCCAATCCTCCATATATAGAGGAGAAGAATAACTACACAGGTTCTTACCGTAGAGAAGTGGAGGTTCCTGCAGAATGGAAGGGACAGAATATCATCATGTATGTTGGTTCTGCTACCAGCAATCTCACCCTTTGGGTCAATGGTAAGGAGGTTGGTTATAGCGAGGATTCCAAGGATGCTGCCGAATTTGATGTTACCAAATACCTTAAGCCTGGCGAGAAGAACCTTATTTGTATGCAGGTGATGCGTTGGTGTGATGGTTCTTATGGCGAAGATCAGGACTTTTGGCGTTTCACGGGTATTGCCAGAGAGGTTTATCTCTATGCCCGTGCCAAGTCACATGTTGAGGATATACACATTGGACAAGGACTCAGTGAAGACTTCAAGAATGGCAAGCTTTCTGTGCAGCTAACCACCGTTGCTGCTAAGGGCAAGACCGTTAAACTTACTCTTGCCGATATGAATGGCAAGGAGGTGTGGCACAAGACCGAAAAACTTGCTTCTGCCGAGGTTTCATACAATGCCGAAATCCCAGGTATTGCTGCATGGACAGCAGAAACACCAAATCTTTATACTCTTGATGTAACATTGTCCGACGGAAATGGTGTGATTGAGAGTTTGCGTCAGAGGGTAGGTTTCCGTAATATCGAAATTAAGAATGCGCAGGTGTTGCTTAATGGTCAACCTATTTTGATTAAAGGTGCCAATCGTCATGAAATGGATCCCGAAGGAGGCTATGTTATCAGCAGAGAACAGATGCTGGAAGATATCCGCACCATGAAGAAACTCAATATTAATGCTGTGCGTACCAGTCATTATCCTTGCGATCCTTATTTCTATGATTTGTGCGATGAATATGGTATTTATGTATGTGCCGAGGCCAATTTCGAAAGTCATGGTATGGGCTATGACAAAACAAGATTGGCGCAGAATCCCGATTTCCGCAAGGCCATAGTGGAGCGTAATATCTGTAATGTTGAAATTCAGAAAAACCATCCCTCCATTATTTTCTGGAGTATGGGTAACGAGAGCGGACATGGTGATAACTTCAAGGATGCATATCATGCTATAAAGGCATTGGATAATACCCGCCCCGTGCAGTACGAGCGTGCTGGTCTAGCAAAGGAAACCGATGTTTACTGTCCCATGTACTACGAATACCGTGACTGTGAGAATTATAGCAAGAGCAATGCCAACCGTCCGCTTATCCAGTGCGAATATGCTCATGCAATGGGCAATTCAATGGGTGGTTTTATGCATTATATGGAGCTCATACGTAAATACCCCAAGTATCAGGGTGGTTTTATCTGGGATATGGTAGATCAGGCTGTTCGTGGCAAGAGCAAGGTTACAGGCAAACAGATATGGATGTATGGTGGTGATTCCGGACGCTATCCAGCTAGCGACCACAATTTCAATTGTAATGGTATTGTTGCTCCTGATCGTTCCTTCCATCCTCATGCTTATGAGGTGCAGTATGGCTATCAAGACTATTGGGTTAAGGGTATTGACCTGAATGCTGGCACTGTTTCCGTTTACAACGAGAAGTTCTTTACAGGCTCTGACAATATCCGAATGTTTGTAAGCACCTTTGTTGATGGAAAACAAGTGAACAAGCAGGTGCTTGATAAGATAGAGTTGTCTCAGCAGCAGACCACTGCTGTAAAGATTGATACTGAGGTCATCAAGGCTGCCTTAGAGTCAAATCCTGGAAAAGACGTGATGCTTAATGTAGAATTTGTATTGAGCAACGACGACAACATGTTGCCTGCAGGTTATGTCGTGGCTCACGGACAACTGCCTTTGCAGGACGCCTATGCTGTACAGCCCATAGCTGCTCAGAAATCAGAATGTTGTGCTAACGGCAGTGTAGAAGTGGATAGTATGCTTGCCTGCTATGAACTTACAGCCAAGGGTATGACGGTGACCATCAATCGTCATACGGGTATGATAGACTATCTTGATGTACATGGTACTCCGATGCTTGCCGATGGATATGGTGTCGTGCCCAATTTCTGGCGTGCTCCCACCGACAACGACTATGGTGGTGGTGCTGGTGTGCAGAAGCATGTGATGGCATGGCGTAGCACAGAGTATGCGTTGAAGTCCATAGCTTTGAAGCAGGAAGAGAAGTCAGTTTGTGTAACTGCCAATATGAATATCGTGGGACTTGAAGCTAATTTGACTCTTACATATATATTATATGGTGATGGCGAACTTGTAGTCAAGGAGCATCTTGATGTCAACGAGGAGGCAAGAAACAAGCCTATGCCCACACGTTTTGGCATGCAGTGGGTTATGCCCGAGGAGTATGCTGAGGTTAAGTATTATGGTCGTGGTCCTATAGAGAACTATTCGGATCGTAAGGAATCGCAGCATTTGGGCATTTTCACTCAGAGTGTTGCCGACCAATATCATCCATACATTCGTCCCCAGGAATCGGGCAACCATTGCGACGTGCGCTATTGGCAGGTGCTCAATGTTAAGGGCGAGGGACTTGAGTTCAAGGCCCATGGTCCCATGGAATGCTCTTCATTGAACTACTTCCCCTCTGACTTGGACGACGGAAAGGACAAGAATGCTCGTCAGTCACATTCTGGTGATCTAGTTCCCCGTAATCTCACCATCACCCAAATTGCACAGACGCAGATGGGTCTTGGATGTGTCAATTCATGGGGTGCTTGGGCAGAGAACCAATATCTGTTGGGCTGGAAGGATCGTGAATTCATCTATTCTGTCAAGTTTGTTCATTGAAAGTAGAACTCTTATCAATGATTGTTGTATATAAATCACTCAAAACTTTATAATTAACACTATGCTTTCCCCTTCATTGTTGAGTGCCGATTTCGGCAACCTTCAGAAAGATATGGAATGGTTCAACCGCAGCGCTGCACAGTGGTTGCATTTAGATATCATGGACGGTGTCTTTGTACCAAATATTTCTTTTGGTTTTCCCGTTCTCAAATATGTGGCAAAACTGACAGATAAACCCCTTGATGTGCATCTTATGATAGTAGAGCCACAGAAGTTTATTCCCGAGGTAAAGGCCCTTGGTGCGTATCTTATGAATGTGCATTACGAGGCATGTCCGCATCTGCACAGGGTGGTGGGACAGATTCATGATGCCGGTATGAAGGCCGGTGTCACCCTGAATCCTGCCACTCCGATATGTGTTTTGGAAGACATCATCTGCGATGTAGATCTGGTGTTGTTGATGAGTGTCAATCCAGGCTTCGGTGGTCAGAAGTTTATTCCCCATACTTTTGAGAAGGTACGCGCCCTACGTAGGATGATAGACGAGAAGGGTAGCAAGGCCTTGATACAAGTTGATGGTGGTGTGGGACTGGACAACTGGAAGGATTTGCGCGAGGCTGGTGCCGATGTGCTTGTTGCAGGTTCTGCTGTATATGGAGCAGAAGATCCTATGGCTGTGTGCGAAATCATGAGTAAATGAGAATAATACTGATAATAATATTTATAGTCTTCCCCTTTGTGCAAGTGTTGTGCCAAGGAGAGGACTATGCGCGTTTAATAAAGCAGGGGATGGAGGAACTTCAGCGCGATTCCTTGCACAAGGCAGAGAGCATCTTGTTGCAGGCCATAGACGAAAGACCTACAGAACAGTCCTCTGCTGTACTTTATCAGTATGTCGGACAGATACGTGTTAGACAGAAACGATACGACGAGGCATTGCAAGCCTTTAATACAGGATTAACCCTTGTGCCCAATATGCAAGGGATGTTGATGGATAGAGCTTCGCTGTATCTGCAACTTCGTAACAATTCCAAAGCTTTGGATGACTTAAACGATTTGCTGGTTTTAAATTCCGAAAACACAGAAGCGCTCTTCTATCGTGCTTTCATTTATTCTGCTCAGCATCTCAATGCCAAAGCACGATCTGACTATGAACGGTTGCTGATTCTGCAACCTCGTCACAAGGAAGGTCGTTTGGGAATGGCTCTTCTATGCGACAATGATCGTCGTCCCTTGGAGGCCATGGAACATATGGATGTGCTACTACGTTATTGGCCCGACGATGCCACGGTTTATGCCGTGCGTAGTGGTATGTATCAGAAACGTCGTCAATATCAGCAGGCATTGGCTGACATCAATCATGCTCTGACATTGGAATCGGACAATCCAGATTTCTATATATCACGTGCTTTATTGTACAAGGATTTCAAGAAGAATGCTCTTGCCCTCGCCGATTTCCGCACGGCGATAGAATTGGGTGCCTCTGCCGAGGAATGTGCTGCAATGATGCTCGATGCCGAGGAATAGTCAAACCATAAATATAATAGGATATAGATGAAAAGGACCATATATCGTTCGTTAATATGTCTCGTGGCAATATTCTCCTATCTGCATGTATATGCACAGAACAGTATGGAGAGTATGGTGGAGAGATTAGGAAATTTCGGAACAAAGTTGCCACAAGAACAGGTATTCATCCACTTGGATAATACCAGTTACTATCTTGGCGATACTATTTTCTATAAGGCATATGTCAAGAGGGGCGATGATGGCAAACCTACGAATATCAGCGGTATTCTGTATTGTGAATTGCTCAATAACGATGGCTATTTGGTGGAACGTCAGATGCTCCCGTTGGATAAAGGCGAGGCACATGGTACCTTTTCTCTATCCGATACATTGCTTTATGCAGGTTATTACGAACTGCGAGCTTATACCCGTTGGCAGTTGAACTGGGGAGTTACAGAGCAGCCTCATAGCAAATGGTCAGAGAAGTATTTCTTCAACAAAGAAATGGCTAAGGACTATTATCGAGATTATGAGAAATTGTATTCACGTGTATTCCCGGTTTACAACAAACCGACAACGCCAGGAAATTATTCTTCCGATATGACTTTGCGTCCTTTGGCAACATATTATAAGAATCCTGCCGATAATCCAGAAACCATTGTTCAGTTCTTTCCGGAAGGCGGTAGTCTTGTAGCGGGATTGAACCAGAGGGTTGCATGGGAGGTAAGAAATGAGTCGGGTTTGGCCCTTGATGGACAGCTTTCCATTGCCATGTCCAATGGCGATACCATTACTTCTGTTACGGTAAATCGTGGTCGTGGTGTTTTCAATGTAATGCCTATAGAAGGGGAAAAATTAAAGGCTTTCTTCACTCCAACAGGAAAGAACAATCCTGCAAATGTCAGAACATCAAAGACAACATTGCCCGAGCCTGTCCAGGATGGTGTGGTGTTGTGTGTCAATACAGATCATAGCGGTATAGATGTATCATACGTGGCAGCAGGTGTAGCAAAACAAGAAACTCTGGGTATGACAGTGATGCACAATGGTGTTCTCAAGCATGCTTTGTTGCTGGATCGTCCATCAATACATTTGTCCGTAGAAACTGCAGGTGTATATCAGATTACTGTATTCAATCCAGAGGGTAGGGTATATGCCGATCGTCTGTGCTTCTACCTCCCCAATGATTTTCAGGTCGAGAATGTTGCCATCAATGGTGTAAAGGAGAAACACTATGCTGCCTACGAACCTATTTCTGTTGACTTACAAGGTATACCAGGGGCCAGTTTGTCGGTTTCTGTCAGGGATGCTTCCAAGAGCGAATATGTTTACGATACAGGTTCTATGCTCACCGAAACGCTTCTTGCTAGTCAGATACGTGGTTTCGTGCCACAACCCCAGTGGTTTTTCCAAGAGGATACTCCCGAACGTCGCCAAGCCCTTGATTTGCTGATGATGGTTCAGGGATGGCGCAAATACTCATGGCGTCAGATGGCTGTAACAGGCGAGTTCGAGATAGCGCATATGCCCGAGGAGCGTTTCCCTTATTGGAATGGGCAGATTAATAATTATAGCTATGAACAGACGGACAATGTGGCACAGCGCAAGTTGGCAGAGTTTGTTCAGGCTTCCGAAGAGTGGGCTGACGGAAAGACTGCCGAATCCTCTAATAATGAGGGAACAGAAACGGAAAATCAACGCAACTCAGAGAACCAGTCATCGGGTTCTGAGAATGCCGAAACTATTTCTCCTTCCGATCAACTTGCCGAGAATCCCAATGCCAATGATGATGCCAGAGGAAGGTTCACCAAAAAGGAGAAGAAACTGAAACGTCCAGTGGTGTTGCATGTTGAGTTTACACAGCCTGGTACCGAGGGTGTGCTTGGCAATTCTGTCAGTCAGGGAACGTTCTCCTTCAAGTTCCCAAGGTACTACAACGAATTCTTTTTCTTTGCTGGAGCCAGCGATTCCACCAAGTGGAAGAAGGGAGAAGCTCCTGTCTGGGTACAGTCAGGCAGAACCAAGAGAGATGATACCGATTTCCCTGAATTTTATCTCAAACTTGATCCATTCTATCCTCGTTTTCCTATACCATACGACTATTACCAAACCCATGTGGCACCAATGCCTCAGGACTACCCTCTCTACAACTATGCAGATGAGCAAGTTCGTATGATGCAAGAGGTTACTGTTGGTGCGCGCCGTAGCGGACGCAGGAAATTCGGACTATGGAAACCTGCATTCGTGGTAGATGCCTATGAGGCATTTAATGCAACATGCGATGCTGGCTTTGTTCCTGGTTATTTTATGGGTTACAACCGTTTTAGCTATGATGTGGCCCGTACCTATATTGGAGACATGAAGACAGAGAGAAGATACGAGGTTTATACTCGTTTTAATGGACGTATAGATTCTATCGACAATATTTCAGACCAGGAACTGCAATACTACAATTGCCTTTGGAACCTCAGTGATGTGGTGGTATATACCGATTATTCGCCACGAAACGATCGCCACAACAAGTATAGTGGCAACGAACTACCAACAGTAACTATAGACCTCCGATTGCTTGAGGCAGGTGGTAAGCGTTCTTACCTGAAGAACAGACGTTGGAGAATGAAAGGTTTTGCTATACCAGATGAATTCTACTCGCCCGACTACTCCAAGGCAGCTTTGCCAGAGCACGACTATCGTCGCACTCTGTATTGGAATCCACAGGTCGTTCTCGATAAGTCGGGAAAAGCTAATGTCAAACTGTATAACAACTCCTCTTCAAGTATCCTTCAGGTTGTTGTTGAAGGTTGGGGACAGGACGGTACACCACAGTCTGGTAGGTTAAATTGAGTTAAGCGTATAGCTAAGATTGTTCTAATCCGACCGATTTATGCTACTTAACGCCAATTGCACGTGGCATTTTTTCCTTTTGTCACAATAATTTAATATATTTGCGATTGCATAATAGTATACAAACGTTAAACCAATACAATACTATGGACCAAAACGAACTTAAGAACATTGTTTCTCATTTTGCCATTCGTGGCACAGTAGCTGACATCAAGCCTTTGGGTGCAGGTCTTATCAACGACACCTTGTTGGTAACAACAGCCGAGGCAGATGCTCCCAATTATGTATTGCAGCGTGTAAACACCAATGTCTTCCCCGACGTAGACCTTGTGATGCGCAACATCTACGCTGTAACCACTCATATCCGCACCAAATTGGAAGCTGCAGGTGAGGCAGATATCGACCGCAAGGTTCTAACCTTCATGCCTTCCAAGGACGACGATACAAAGTTGTATGCCGTAGTTGACGGTCAGTACTGGCGTATGATGATTTTCATCGAGAATGCAGTTACTAAGCAGGCTGTTAATCCCGAGAGCTCACGTGCAGCTGGTAAGGCTTTTGGCCAGTTCCAGGCTATGCTTGCCGATATTCCTGTAGAACTTGGCGAGACCATCAAGGACTTCCACAATATGGAGTTCCGTTTGCAGCAGTTGCGTGAAGTTATTGCCAAGGATCCTGTAGGTCGTGTGGCAGAACCCGAGGTTCAGGCTATGCTTAAGGAGATCGACGCTCGTGCAGAGTATATGTGCCAGGCCGAGCGTATGGGTCGCGAGGGCGTTTTACCCAAGCGTGTGTGCCACTGCGACACCAAGGTTAATAACATGATGTTCGACCAGGAGGACAACGTGCTATGTGTTATCGATCTTGATACCGTGATGCCCAACTTCATCTTCTCCGACTATGGCGACTTCTTGCGTACTGGTGCCAACAAGGTGGCAGAGGATTTCCAGGATATGGATGCTGTATGCTTCGATGTGGACATCTTCAAGGCATTCACCGAGGGTTATCTTGCCAGTGCCAGCAGCTTCTTGACACGTGTGGAGGTAGAGAATCTTCCATATGCTGTAAAACTGTTCCCCTATATGCAGTGTGTACGTTTCTTGTGGGACTACCTCAGTGGCGACAAATACTGGAAGTGCCAGTACGACAACCACAATTTTGTTCGCGCCAACAACCAGTTGCATCTGTTGCTTAGTATCGAGAAGCACGAGCCTGAAATGGAGGCATTCATTGCAGACTGCTTAAAGTAGTAATGTTGCTTCGCATTAAGTGAAGCTCTTAGAAATGAAACATAATTATACGTTTATGTCTACAATCAGGAAGTATGCCGAGGGCGGCATCTTCCTGATTTTGGCAACTATTGCCGCTCTTGTTGTTGCTAATCTTCCATTCACTAAGCAATGGTATCAAGAGTTTTGGCAGGAACCGCTTCAGCTGATTGTAGGTGGAGTGGATTTGTTGATGCACAATGGCAAGTCATTGACTATTGGCGGTTTCGTCAACGATTTCCTTATGGCCATATTCTTTCTCTCTGTTGGCCTGGAATTGAAACGAGAGATTTTCTGTGGTGGTGAACTTTCTTCATATCGCAAGGCCTTGCTACCTGTCATAGCAGCAATAGGCGGTATGGTGGTGCCCACTGTTATTTTTGGTTTGTCGACATATTTTACTTCAGGGGGCACGGATTTCGCCCTCGTGGGTAGAGGTATGCCCATCCCCATGGCCACAGATATCGCCTTTTCGCTTGGTGTTCTTTCGATGTTCTCTCGCAGAGTCCCTTTGGGATTAAAAGTTTTTCTCGCTGCTTTGGCTGTTGCCGATGATTTGGGTGGCATCTTTGTTATAGCTATAAAATATACCGACCATATCTCTCTTCCACATTTGGCAGGAGTCTTGTTGTGTGTCATCATTTGTGCTGCCGAGGCATATCGCAATGTGCGAAGCAAGATGATCTATTTCATGGTTGGTTTGGTTATGTGGTGGTGCATGTTCCAAAGTGGCATACATTCCACCATAGCCGGTGTGGTTTTGGCTTTTTGTATCCCAGCAAGATTGAGCCATGGTACCAAGTATTATATAGAGCGTATTCGCACACAGATAGACAAGTTCCCACATTATGAGGTGACAGTACATCACAAGCACACACCGCATATGCTTTCACGCGAGGATATTCAAAACCTCCGTTCCATAGAGTCGGCTTCAGATCATCTTATCTCCACCCTTCAGGACACCGAGGATGTCTTGCGCAACCCCATAAGCTTGTTTATCATACCACTGTTTGCCTTTGCCAATGCCGGTGTGTGTTTTGATGGTATGAGTGTTGGCAATCTTTTCCAAGGAGCAGCTTTGGGTGTTTTCCTTGGTTTGGTTGTTGGTAAATTCTGTGGTGTTATGTTGGCATGTTGGTTGGGTATTAAAACTAGACTGGTTCAGATGCCTACTGGCAGTAACTGGTCATCACTCTCTGGTATTGCCTTGTTGTGTGGCATTGGTTTCACGGTTAGTACGTTTTTGGCTACATTGTCATATCCTATGGATTTGCCAGGATATGAACCCACTCAAATGCAGTCTTTGCTCAACGATGCCAAGTTGGGAATTCTATGTGGCTCCATTGTCAGCGCAGTCTTGGGCTCGATATTATTAAATAAGGTATTGCCAAGAAAGTAGGTCTGCTTTCATCATCTCTACATATGTTGGGTGCACTTTGGGTATATGGTCAACTACCAAAACCTAGAGTGCACCCAAAAATATTGTTGAAAAGTAGTGGATGTGTGATAAAATGGTTGTTGTCAAGGTATAAAAAAAGAAGGTTGTCTCACGACAACCAATCTTTTGTTAACCTTAAATCTAATACCATGAAAAACACGATGCAAAGGTACGGCTTTTTTGCAATCCTGCAATAGTTGAGCGTAACTTTTGTACAAAAAAATGTGTTTTCTTGATTTATGTCAATTTAAGGTGGTAAATATGTTTATTTGTGTTATAAAACATGTATGCTATAGCTAACTGCCTCAGTTTACTTCGCCTCTATTAGTACAGTGGCGTAGGCAGAAATACCTTCCTCCCTGCCAGTGAAACCCAATTTCTCCGTTGTAGTCGCTTTGATGCTTACATCATCGGCATCGATATCCATGCAATCTGCTAGACATTGTTGCATATCGGGGATGTGCATCTTAAGTTTTGGGCGTTCGGCACAAATTGTTGCGTCAATATTACCCACGCTATAACCTTTGGAGGCAATAATCTCTACAGTGCGACGTAGCAGGATTTTACTATCTATATTCTTGAACTCTGATCCAGTGTCGGGAAAATGATAACCGATATCGCGCATATTGGCAGCTCCCAACAGTGCATCGCAGATAGCATGAATCAATACATCCGCATCGCTGTGTCCGAGCAAACCTTTTGTGTGTTCCAGCTTGATGCCCCCTAACCAAAGGTCACGACCTTCTACCAACTGATGAACATCAAATCCAAATCCTACTCTAATTTTCATGATTGTATATGTTATTATATTGTTTTACTTCAGCAATGGGTGCTGGTGGATGAACGAACGGAAAACTGAAAGCTGAAAACAATAGAACGGTGAGTGGTAAGTGGTGAGCGAAGTTGTAGCCTGTTTTTCATTTATATTCGTTAATCGCTCAACGCTCAATGCTCATCGCTCAATGTTAATATCTACTCGCTCATCGTTTCCTATCGCATTACATAGTCCCCCAGTACCTCATCGGGGAATTCTTTGAGGCGTCTATTTAGAAATTCTAACAAGTCCTCAAGTATGATAAATGGAGTGTTGAATATCGTTGCGCGGCTATTGTTGTAATACTCCTCCACAGCCTTGCATACCGTTTGTGGTATAGACTTGGGTATAAGGATGTAGTCCGTGTCGTCTGCCATCTCTATATTGGCATATGCTCCCAAGCATCCCAGTCCTTGTGCTATGTCTGGCATTTCGTCTATTATGGAAATGTCTACAAATATCTCTTTATTATATAAGGTATTGTCGCTACCTAAATGTATTGGCGAAACTGCCCTTGTATTTTTCAATGTTGTTATCTCTGGAGCTTTCCAGTAGACATGCTCTTGTGTCAGGTGCAGTTGCTTTGTTATCTCCTCTGCAGTTTGGTATGGGGCATAGTCTCCATTTTGTATCCTGCGCAGATCCTCAGCATCTATCCTGCATATGTTGTAACCGTCATGCACATATAATCTCCAGTAATTGATGACCTCTTGGTCAGGTGTTTCTCCAACCAATAGAT
This sequence comes from Bacteroidaceae bacterium, assembly GCA_017548165.1. GTDB lineage: Bacteria > Bacteroidota > Bacteroidia > Bacteroidales > Bacteroidaceae > Physcousia. The sequence continues at coordinate 29,227 of JAFYMW010000005.1, read as the reverse complement.
AATGTGTGTTGCGCTGTAGCTTGTCATAGCGCACCTCACTGGCACCAAGTCGCATCAATGTGCTACGCAAAACCTGCCTGCTTTGGTCGAAGGAACCGGTGACAACCACCTTGCGTCCTATCAGTGGACATTGTAGCGCTGGTGTCATCTCCAGGTCGTCAAAAAAAGATAGCTGTTCTACTTTCATCTGTACTTTAAGTTGGCTGTCTGTGCAAAAGTACAATTATTTTTGCAGAAAAGTGTCAATGTGTTACCTTTTGTCAAAGTATTATGAATAAAATTTGTAACTTTGTGTCGCAACACTATAAATATAATATAAGGTATATGAGCAAACAACAGCAAATACAAATTCAGTTTAAATTGAACGATGTACGTCAGGTACAGTTCGTTTCATTGTGCAACGAGTGGCCCGAGGGCGAGTTGCAGGTAGGTAACCAGATTAATTTCAGCAGCGATACACAGAATCGCCTTGTTCGTTGTCTCTTGAATATCGAATACAAGAAGAACGACATCACACAACTTATGTTGTCTGTTGAGGGTGTTTTCGAGTTCTCTCGCGAATCTTGGTCTTCAATGTACGACCTCAATGGTGATCAGTGGATTATTCCTGTAGGATTGGTACACCATCTTACCGATGTCACCATTGGAGCAGCGCGTGGCATTTTGGCTGTACGTACCGATGATGCTGGTTTCCCTCGTGCACTCCTGCCCATGGTCAACCCACAGCAGTTTATGCGCGAACCTTTGCGTTTTCAGCGCAATGTGCCCAATCCCTCAACACCACAGGCAGAAGCATAATGCGTATAAAGCCAAAACTGGATGTGCATACGCACACCATAGTTTCCGGGCATGCCTATAGCACCATACAGGAAATGGCGCACGAAGCTGCTAACCGCGGACTGGAAATCCTTGGCATAACAGAACATGCTCCGGGGATTCCAGGTACGTGCGACCCCATATATTTCCGTAATTTGCATGTAGTGCCAAGGGATATGTATGGTCTTAAGCTGATGTTAGGTGCAGAATTGAATATCTTGGACAAGAATGGCACTCTGGATCTTGACGAGAGTTATTATCGTATCCTCGACATCCGTATAGCTGGTGTCCATCCCCTTTGCTGGGATGGAGGCACCAAGGAAGAGAACACACAGGGACTGCTCAATGTGATAAGGAATCCGTGGGTCCAAATTATCTCTCATCCAGGAGATGGCGCTGCGGAACTGGATTTCGAACCTCTTGTTATCGCTGCTGGTGAAAACAAGACCCTTCTGGAGATAAACAACAGCAGTCTTATACCCTCGCGGGGCAAGTTGCAGGCACGTTCCAACAACCTTGATATTCTTAAATTAAGTCGCAAGTATGGAGTGCCGGTTATTCTGGGTAGTGATGCACATACCTCATTCTCCATCGCCGATTACACCTATTTGTGGGAATTGCTTGAGGAGTCCAATTTTCCATCAGAACTGATAATGAATCATCAGCCGGATGAGTTTTTGGCTTACATTGGTTGACCTCTTCCTGCCGCGTCGCTGTGTGGTGTGTGGTGCGGAGCTGACATCCAGCGAGCGCGATCTGTGCAATGTGTGCTTATGCCGACTTGTGCCAGTAAGATGGTCCAGTGTTACCGACAATCCTTTGTTGCGTTCGCTGTGGGATAAATACGATGTAGAAGCAGCAGGAAGTTCCCTGTACTATCATTCTTATTCCGAATATCACAAACTATTTATCGCCATAAAATATCAAGGATGTCCACAATTGGGGACCAAGCTTGCAGTACTGACCTTCCCTATATGGTATTCTATGGGTTTGGGAGTTGGTGTAGACGCTGTCATCCCCATTCCTTTGTCATGGAAGCGACGGTTGAGCCGCGGTTATAATCAGGCAGAATGGATTGCCAAAGGAGTTTCCAAAGTGATTCATGTGCCAGTGTGTACAGATATATTGGTTCGTAAAAAGAATAATTCCACCCAAACCCACAAGGGAGCCCATGAACGTTGGAACAATACTTATGGTATCTTCGCTGTGAAAAAGAGGCAGATTGACTTGAATGACAAGGTGGTCTTGCTTGTTGACGATATAATGACAACGGGTGCAACCCTCTGTGATGCCATACGTGCTTTGCGCGAAGCATTTCCTCGAGTTAGACTGCAGGTCTACACCCTGGGCTGGTCGGGGGATGGTTGACGATTAACGTTGAGCGATTAGTGTTTAACGACTAACGATTAAAATCAAATGAATGAAGTATTGATGACACCTGATGTGTGTATGCAATTTCTGGTATGGTCCTACTATTATCATGATGTAATGCCTCAGAAGGAGGTCAGTTATGCTGTATGCGGTAAGTTTTCTGTAAAGGATGTTTCCAGACTGGATGAACTGAAAGCGACCCTTTTCAAATGTTTTCAAGAAGATTCCGTACTTCGTGCTTGTCAACAGTTTCAACTTGCCAGGCTCCGTGGTGAACCATGTCCGTTTTCTCAGCAAAGTTTGGATACAATGTTTGCCAGCGAACTTTCTTCCTGACTTATTCTGTTGTTGTAGAACTTTATCTTCTCAGTTCAAAGTCGCAGATTAAGGGCAGATGGTCACTGATTCCCCCAAGGTAACTGTTGCCACCATATGTTCTGTGTGGTATCTGTTTGCTGGTTCTCAGTAACCATGTAAATCTGCATTCTTCAGCTTCACCGATAGAGTAGTGATGCAGTTCTTTCGATGCCAGAATGTGATCCAGAAATCCCCATTCGCCACGGAAATAATAAGTTCCTCGTTTGTCGTAGAGCGTTTTCTTGTCTGTGGGCAGTAGGGTAGTGGCGTATCTTCCTAAGGAATCGAAAATCTGGTCGCCAGGTTCGGCGTTGAAGTCTCCTATAACAAGTGTTTTCTGTCCTTGTAGCGAATCCAGCGTGTGGCACAGTGTTTGTACTGCCAACGCTCTGTTGAGTTTCGTTGCCCTGTTGTTGTTACGTCTGCTTGGTAGGTGCACCACACAGATGTTCAGCGTGTCTTTGCCAACAATACCGCTGGCTACAAGAATGTCTCTTGTTGGTAGCAACCCATTTTCTGTGGACGGTATACGCACTGCATGCCACGAAAAGAGTTGGAATACCTCAGGTTTGTACAATAGAGCCACATCCACACCTCGAGTGTCGTCGCAGTCTGTCATGACAAACTTATATCGTGCTGACCATAGGGCAGTACGACGTGTCAGGTCGCGCAGCACCGTGTCGTTTTCTACCTCTTGTATTCCTATAAGTGCCGGCAACTCCATGGCGGCAATGGTTTGTGTTATCCCACGTAGTTTGTGCCAATAGCGACCGCTATGCCATTTACGTTCTGCTGTGGGCAGGAATTCCATGTCATCTTTTCCTTTGTCATGTATAGTGTCAAAGGCATTTTCTATATTCCATGTTGCTACGCGAAACCTCTGTCCGTGAATGTTTATCGCGGAAATCAGATAGAATATAGCAACAAACCACCATCTCATGTTTGCAAATATAACAAGAAGTGTGAAATATCCAAGCAGGTTTGATATTATTTCGCTCGTTTGTTTGTATATTTGTACAGAAAATACCATGTAAATGATAGACAACAGGCAACAAGGCGATGGTGTAGTGCACCATCTTAGTAATATGTTCCAGAATTGGTTTCTGGACTATGCATCGTATGTAATCCTTGAACGTGCAGTACCTCATATCGGTGATGGTTTCAAACCTGTTCAACGTCGTATCCTGCATTCCATGAAGCGTATGGACGACGGACGTTATAACAAGGTTGCCAACATCGTGGGTCATACCATGCAGTTTCACCCCCATGGCGATGCCAGTATCAAGGATGCACTGGTGCAATTAGGACAGAAGGAGTTGCTTATTGACTGTCAGGGTAACTGGGGCAATATTCTCACTGGCGACGATGCTGCAGCGGCACGTTATATTGAAGCCCGACTTTCCAAGTTTGCCCTTGATGTTGTTTTTAATCCCAAGACCACGGAATGGAAACTCAGTTACGATGGTCGCAACAAGGAACCTGTGGCATTGCCTGTGAAGTTCCCATTGCTCCTTGCGCAAGGTGCCGAGGGTATTGCCGTTGGTCTATCGTGTAAAATTTTACCTCATAACGTAGGTGAGATATGTGAGGCTGCCATCAAGTATCTTCGTGGCGAGGACTTTCAACTATATCCCGATTTCCCTACAGGAGGCAGCATAGATGTAAGCCGTTACAACGATGGCCAGCGAGGTGGCGCCGTCCGTGTCAGAGCCAAGATTGAGAAACGCGATAGCAAGACTCTTGCCATCACCGAGATTCCTTTTGGCAAGACCACTGGTACAGCATCCAAACCCTCTACTTTTATCGATTCCATACTCAAGGCTGCAGAGAAGGGCAAAATCAAGGTTCGCAAGGTCGAGGATATGACCTCTGCCAATGTCGAGATCCTAATCCATCTCACCCCTGGCGCATCTTCCGACAAAACCATCGATGCTTTGTATGCATGCACCGACTGCGAGGTCAGCATCAGTCCCAACTGTTGTGTTATCGACGAGAGAAAACCTCAGTTCCTTACTGTTAGTGATGTTTTAAAGCGTTCTGTCGACAACACCCTTGAACTGTTGCGCCAGGAAAGGCTCATACGTCAGAACGAGTTGCTTGAACAACTTCATTTTGCTTCGCTCGAACAGATTTTCATCGAGGAACGTATCTATAAGGACAAGAAGTTCGAGAATGCCAAAACTATGGATGAGGCTTGCGAGTGGATTGATGAGCGCCTCACTCCATGGTATCCTAAGATGGTTCGTGAGGTAACCAAAGACGATATCCTTCGTCTTATGGATATCAAGATGGCGCGAATACTAAAGTTCAACAAGGATAAGGCCGAAGAGCTCATGGCTCGTATTCGCGAGGAGTTGGCACAGATAGAAAGCGAGCTTGCCAATATGATCGAGGTAACATGTCAGTGGTTCTCTTTTATTCTTAACAAATACGGCAAGGAGCATCCTCGTCTTACAGAGATCAAGAACTTCGACACCATTTCTGCTGCTACTGTTGTCGAGGCTAATGAAAAACTTTATATCAATAGAGAAGAGGGTTTTATCGGCACATCGCTGAAGAAGGACGAATACATCTGCAATTGTTCGGATATCGACGACATCATTGTCTTCTACAAGGATGGAACATACAAGGTGGTCAAGGTTGCCGACAAGATTTTCGTTGGCGAAACAGAGCGTTCAAAGAAAGAGAAACGCAAGGTGGAGATTATGCATGTGGCCATCTTCAAGAAGAGCGACAGCCGAATTATCTATAATGCAGTGTACCGAGATGGTAAAGCTGGAAACTACTATGTGAAGCGTTTCAATGTCACCAGTCTTACACGCGACAGGGAGTATGATATCACCAAGGGTACCCCTGGTAGCCGTGTGCTCTATTTCACCGCCAATCCCAATGGCGAGGCAGAGGTGATAAAGGTGGTGATGAAACCCAATCCCAAACTCAAGAAGGTGTTCTTCGACTACGACTTCTCTCTCCTTGCTATTAAGGGTAGAGCATCGTTGGGCAACCTCTTGTCCAAGAACGAGATAGCCCGTATCACCCTCAAGAGTCACGGAGGAAGTACTCTCGGTGGTCGCAGGGTATGGTGGGATCCCGATGTGAACCGTATCAACTACGACGAACAGGGTACTTATCTTGGCGAGTTCCATAGTGGTGATCAGATACTTGTTGTCTTGCCCAACGGTGATTTTTATGTCACCAACTTCGATACCAACAACCACTATGAGAACAATATTCTTCGCATAGAGAAATACGATTCCGAGAAGATATGGACTGCAGTTCTCTTTGACAAAGACCAGAATGGTTATGCCTATGTGAAGAGGTTCCGTATGGAGGCTACTGTACGTCATCAGAATTTCCTCGGCGAGAATCCTGAGAATCAACTCCTGCTTCTTTCCGATACGCCATATCCGCGCATCAAGGTTGTTCTGGGTGGTAGCGACAGTTTCCGCGAGCCCATGGAGGTTGATGCCGAGGAGTTCATCGGTCTGAAGAGTTTCAAGGCCAAGGGTAAGCGTATCACCACACTCTGTGTTGATGCAGTAGAGGAACTGGAACCTACACGTTTTCCTGAAGAATCAGCAGATGAGTCTTTAAGGGCAGAGGATGATGTCGAGAATCTTGACCCAGACGATGGTAAGAGTCAACAAGACATTGCTGACGAGCTTACAGGTCAGATGCATCTCTTTGATTAGTTGTACAATAGGAAATACATGCCGATTCTCTTATCTGCACGTCGTGCTCTCGCAACTTTGATTGTAAGTTTCCTTGCTATATGCCTTTTTGCGCAGAGCAAGGACACAACTATTCGCACTCATGCCTTCACCATTGGAATAGGTTCATCACATCAGTTGGATACCTATCTTTCTCCACGTGATTACACAGGTTATCAGATAAACCTAATGCACGAGACATTGCGGATGACCACTATGGTCGACAAACGTATTTCCTACCAGAGCTTGTGGCAAGGCAGTTTCACGTCAACGCACAACTCTTTACAAACGGCACGTTATTTCGGAGGCCATGTGGGGTTTGATGCTCTTTGGCATTACAACTGGACTCTAGCATCAGGTCTTCGCCTCATGGCGGGTGGTGCAGTAGGCGCCGATGCAGGATTCTTATTCAGCACCCGAGGTGGTAACAATCCAGCTCAAGGAAGACTCTCCGTGGATTTCTCTGCCTCAGTAATGGCAAACTACAAACTCCGTCTTGGCAAGAAGGATATTGCTTTGAGGTATCAAGCAAATATGCCTCTTGTTGGCATGATGTTCTCTCCTCAGTTTGGACAGAGTTATTACGATATGTATCAAGGTAATATCAATGGTAATGTATGCTTTTCTCACCCAGCAAATGCATTCTCTCTGTGGCAACAATTGTCGGTAGATATACCATTAGGAAAATACATCATTATGCGCGCAGGCTACCTATGCGATATTCGCCAAAGCCATATCCACAGTATAAAAGTACACGATTATTCACATACCTTTATGATAGGACTTGTCAGAACCTTCAGCCGTTTATCGCTCCGCGATGAATGAACGTAAAAACCGATTCTGTTTAGCGAAAATAGATGAACACAGATAGGGTAGATTAACACAAAAATATTACCGACTACAATTTCTCCCCTCGTTAATCACTAATCGTTAATCGTTCCACCCCCAACAGTCCCCCTAAGTTAGGTGGGACGAGCGCAAAGCGCGGAGGGGGTCTGTAAATCTCTTAACCTCGGACGCTACACATAGCCGCTCCCGCTCATCGCTCCCCGTTAATCTCTCCCTGCTATGAAACTACACCTTATTATATTAGCCATAGTTTTACTTTTCTCTGGTTGTATCCGTGAAGAGCAGTATGACAATACACCACAGGGCAACTTAGAAGCTTTGTGGAAGATAATAGACGAACATTACTGTTTTCTTGACTACAAGGCACAAGCCATTGGACTGGATTGGAACGAAGTGTATAGTAGATATAATGGACAACTCAATCCACAGATGACTTTGTCGCAGCAGCAAGATGTTTTATGCAACATGCTCTCAGAACTGCGTGATGGTCATGTCAATCTTTATACTGCTGCCGATGTGGGTAGGTATTGGGCTTGGAAGGATGATTATCCCGCAAACCTTGACGAGGAGATTCGCGAAGCCTACCTCGGGACAGATTATCGTATTGCTGCAGGCCTCCGTTATCGCATTCTTGATGACAATGTGGGCTATATCGTCTACACCAGTTTTTCTTCTGGTATAGGCGAGGGTAACATTGCCGAGGTCTTGTATTATCTTCGCTTGTGCTCCGGTCTTATCATAGACATAAGAGGTAATGGTGGAGGGCAGTTGGATTATGAACAACGTTTTGCTTCGCATTTTACCAACGAACGTATTCTTGTTGGTTACCGCTCTTACAAGACAGGTACAGGACATTCGGATTTTTCTGAACTTTATCCCGAATATCTGGAACCCAGCACTACCATACGTTGGCAGAAGCCAGTCATAATTCTCACCAATAGAGCATGTTATAGCGCTACTAACACCTTTGTTCGCGATATGCTGTGCTGTCCCAATGTGCGTACCTTGGGCGATAGTACTGGTGGAGGTAGTGGAATGCCTTTTGTCAGCGAACTTCCCAATGGTTGGATAGTCCGCTTCAGTGCCTGTCCCCAATTCGACCGCAACCGCCATCACATCGAATTCGGCATCCCTCCCACCATTCCATGTTCTATGAATCCAGAAGATATAGTAAAAGGCGAGGATACTCTTATTGAAACAGCACGTACCATACTAAGCAAGGTGTGTATACTGATATAAAAAGTAGGAAGTAAAATTGCTTACTTCCTACTTTTTTGTACGCCTAATAGGACTCGAACCTACACGCATCACTGCACCAGATCCTAAGTCTGGCGTGTCTACCAATTCCACCACAGGCGCAACTTAGATGTTGCAAATATACAACCTTTTTTTGAATATAGTGCAATATCAAGCTAAAAAAAGCAGATATCTTTTAAAAGATACCTGCTTTCATAGTACATTAGGAGAGTTTTATTCCTTTACTTCCTTTACTTCTGCAACCATAGTCTGGAATTCAGGGCATGGCTTGAATGAAGGAATGTAATGCTCGGGAACGATGATTGTTTCCTTTTTTGTGATGTTGCGTGCGGTTTTTTGTGCACGTTTTTTCAGATTGAAAGTACCGAAACCACGCAAGTATACATTTTCGCCATTGGCCATGGTGTTCTTGATGATATTCATAAGAGCCTCTACTGATGCCAAGGCTGTGGGCTGGTCAATTCCTGTCTCCTGAGAAATCTTACGTACGAGTTCCTGTTTTGTCATATTAATATCCTATTTTGTTGTTGTTATTTTGCGTATTTTTGTTACTTATTTGTTGACATTTAGTCATTTGCGGCTGCAAAGGTACGAATAAGTGGGCGAAATAACAAATAAATCGCATTTAATTTGTCATTTCTAAACGGAAGTAACTTTGAAAAATGAAAATAGATAATAAATAACTGACAAATAATGTTTGAAAAGAGCAATTTTTACAATTCCTCATATGTTGGGAGAGGACTTTGATGTGTCTTTTTTAGTCTTCTTCTGTAATTGCCTCGTATGCCTGTTTTAGTTTGTCTTTAATATTATGGCGATAGTACGTGTAGTCAAGGTAGACAAAAAGGTAAACCAATGCAACAAAGACCAACCATCCAATCAATACAGGATGTTCTATAATGAAATCTAGCATAGTTAAATTAATATTAGGATTAAGGTTTATGCGGGTTTCGGAATAAAGGCAAGGTTGTTTTTATTCAGTGAGGCAAGCCAAGAGCTTTTGGCGCAAATCGTCAATGTCCATGTGTATGCCTATGAACACAATCTTTTGCATCCTGTCGCCATATTTTTCGTCCCAGTCGTCCTGCAGTCTTGGGTCGCGTGCCAGAATGGGTTTTAGTTCTTCTTCCGCCATGGTGGCATACCATTGGCCTGTTTGATGCATGGAAACTTGTCGGCCTGCTTGTTCGAAAAGATAGCACATGTTCTCCTCACCCTTGAAATAGCACATGCCCTTGGCACGTATTACGCTCTTGGGCCACTGTCGGGCTACGAAATGGTCGAAGTTAACCAAATCCAAAGGTCGGCGGCTATAGAATACCCATGTGCTTATACCATATTCGTCTCCATGGGGATGTTCGTCATCATGGTGGTGCCCGCAACAACAGTGTCCGTCTTCGTGGTGGTGATGGTTACAGTCGCATTCTTCATGATGGTGATGTCCGCAATGTGGACATGTTTCCTCATCGTGATGATGATGATCGTGGTGATGGCATTGATGATGCTCTGCCTCTTCATGTTCAGGGTTGTCCAACTCTTCTATCCATCTTGCTGAGGTGGCAACGCTTTCAAAGTTGAAAAGATCAGTATAAAGCAATGTGTCCAGATTTACATCACAGAAATTACATGTGATGATATTGGCTTGGGGTTGTATAGTCTGCAATATGCTATATATGCGTCCCAACTCTTCTTCTGTGACTTCGTCGGCCTTATTGAGAAGGATGGTATTGCAGAATTCTATCTGTTGTATCACAAGGTTGGCAATATCCTCTTCTGCTATGGTTTTTCCTGTGAGATCCAACCCACATCCGAACTCGTCTTTAAGACGTAGTGCATCAACAACGGAGCAAATGCAATCTAATGTTGGGATGTGAGTGATGTTGCCGGCATTGAGTGTGTTTAAGTCCAGAGAGCGACGATATGCACATATTGTCTGAGCTATGGGTGAGGGTTCGCTGATGCCCGAGGCTTCAATGACAATATAGTCAAAACGTTCAGACTCCAATAATTCTCGTAACTGTAGCACTAGATCCATCTTTAACGAGCAGCATATACAACCATTCTGCAGAGCCACGAGCGAATCGTCTTGTTGGTCAACCACTCCACCTTTTTGAATTAGTTCAGCGTCAATATTCACTTCGCCAATATCGTTTACTATCACAGCGAAGCGTATACCTTTATTATTATTAAGGATACGATTGAGCAATGTTGTCTTGCCACTGCCTAAATATCCAGTTATCAGCAAAACCTTGGTTTCTTTCATAGTTGACTGTTGGTGCTTAAATAAGTTTTACTAATCGCATACTACCAGAATTTATTCGTTTCGGGATTGTACTCCATTCCTATGCTGCCGAGGGTAGTGGTAAGGACCTCTTTTTCTATGTTCATGTCTTCGCAAAGTGCATCCAGACTGGGATAATAGTCTCGGAGTTTCATATTGATGAGGCTCATGAGCATGAATGGGTCGCGTGGAAGGTCTTTCATTCTACTTTTTCGTTACGGGATCGCATGTTAGCGAAATGCCCAATTTCTTAAGTATTTTCTGATCCACCTGACTAAGCATCACAGTGGCATGTGCCTGCAGACCATTCAACTTGGGAAGCATATCCAAGGCGCGACGGCAGTTGTCGTCATTTAGAGACAGGACGGAAAGTGCCACCAGAACCTCGTCCATGTGCAGACGTGGATTCTTGCCTCCAAGATAGTCTACCTTAGTCTTCTGTATGGGCTCGATAAAGTCTTGGGAAATGAGTTTCACCTCGTGGTCAATACCCGCAAGGTGCTTTATGGCATTCAGTAGCAAGCTGGCACATGTACCGAGGAGTACACTGCTTCCTGCCGTTATCATTGTGCCGTCGCTTAGCTCTATAGCAGAGCACTCTTCCTGAGTTTCCATAGCACGCTTCTTCGCTGCCACAGTTGTGACACGGTCATCAGTGGAAATGTTGGCCTTCTGCATCAGCAGGCGTATCTTGTTCACCTCTGTCTCGTTCATGGCACCCAAGGCCATTTTGTTCAAAGCGGTATAGTAGCGACGTATAATCTCTTGTTTTGCAGCCTCGCGACACACCTCGTCATCGGAAATACAGAAACCGAGCATATTCACTCCCATCTCTGTGGGGCTCTTGTAGGGGCAAGTGCCATAGATGCCATCGAATATGCTTGTGAGTACAGGGAATATCTCGACGTCGCGATTGTAGTTGATAGCCACCTCGTTGTAAGCTTCCATGTGGAAGGGGTCTATCTCGTTCACATCATTAAGGTCGGCGGTAGCAGCCTCGTAGGCTATATTCACAGGATGTTTCAACGACAGATTCCATACGGGGAAGGTTTCGAATTTGGCATAACCTGCACATACACCATGCTTGTGCTCGTTATACAGTTGTGATAGACATACTGCCATCTTGCCAGAACCGGGACCAGGAGCAGTAACAATCACCAAAGGACGCTCTGTCTCTACGAAATCGTTCTTGCCAAAACCCTCGTCCGAGTCAATTAGAGCTACATTGTTGGGATATCCTTCGATAGTGTAATGGTAGTAGGTCTTGATGCCTAACGATTCGAGGCGTCGGCGGTATGTCGTGGCAGAATTCTGACCATTATAGTGTGTTATCACTACGCTACCCACCATAAAACCCAAATGTTGGAATTCGTTTCTCAATCGCAACACATCTTCGTTGTATGTGATGCCAAGGTCTTGTCTCACCTTGTTCTTCTCTATATCCACAGCGCTTATCACTATCACAATCTCTGCCTGAGAAGAAAGTTGCGACAACATTCTCAGTTTCGAATCTGGTTGGAAACCAGGCAGAACCCTGCTGGCATGGTGGTCGTCGAACAATTTACCACCAAGTTCCAGATACAATTTGCCTTTGAACTGCGCTATTCTCTCTTTGATATGCTCGCTCTGGATGCGGATATATTTATCGTTATCAAAACCGTACTTCATATAACATTAGCATTATTCCAATATGCAAAGGTACGAATAAGTGAGAGAAATGCCAAATTTATTTGGGCATTTCCGAACGGGAGTACCTTCGAGTTGCAGTCTCAGAGTACGAATAAGTGAGAGAAATGCCAAATTTGCGATTAAGAGAGAGCAGAAAAAGTTTACTTTTTATGCAGAACGAGAGCAAATAGAACCCTAGGGTTAAATTTATTTGAGTATTTCCAAATGCTAGTACCTTTCCTTTTCTCTGATATATCAAACCGCCCTATCCTGGGATTGGGACAGGGCGGCTTGATAAGGGAGGTATTACCATTTCACTTCTACGGCGTGTTTGAAGTTACGCATTGGATCGGCCCATAGTTCCTGGCTCAGTTTCTGGTTTTTCTTTGAACCCTTTACCTTGCCGTTGAAAACCTCTTTACCATTGATGCGCACAATTACCTTCTTGCTCAAATCTACAAGTTGGTCGGACAGGAACAAGCGTACATGACCGTGTTGTGCTGTAGTGTACTTCTTGTTGAAGAGCATGCTTATGCCCCAACGTGGATCTTTCCAGGTGGTGATATATTCCACTGTGTCTACTTTGAGGTCTATGCTATTGTCGGCGTTGGCAGTAAATTCGTATTGTGTTCTATAGTTGCTTTCCTCTGCCAAGACTTGAAGGTTGTAGTATGCGTTTCTCTTCAAACCATCCATTTCAAAGTTCTCCCAGATGAAATGGCGAGGCTGTGCATTGCGCTTGTGCTTTGCCAACCATGGGGTGGTGGGGGTGTAGTCGATAGAATGACCATATCCGGGGATTATCTCAATACGATGCTTGTACTCATTGGGATAGAGACGCTGCATGCTATCCAGCTTTTCTCCTGTAGTACGTGTTAGCAATGAACGGTAAAACATCAAATCCTGTTCGCCAGTGAGGAAACTGAAGGCCACGTTGCCTACGTTTTCTACAGGAGCATTGATTAAAGGTTCGCCACCTGCCATAGGACCGGCTGCTGCCCAATAGTCGCCATAGAAAGATGCCAGTCGCTGGCTGCCATAGCCACCTTCAGAGATTCCGAATACATAGATTCTGTTTTTGTCCACCTCGGGCATTGACATCACAATGCGTAAGATTCTTTCCCATGCCCACTGCTTGCTACGTTGCCACCATCTGTACCATTCGCCCTCTTGAGGAATTTGTGGTACGATGTACATTGAGGGACCATCGTTGAAGTACTTTGCCAACTTCAAGCCAGTTGCCCATTCGTTTGCTCTTGGACCTGAACCATGAAGGTATAGAAATACGGGGTAGCCGTTTTCAGGCTTATCGCCCTTGACACCCAGATAGAAATTCATTTTGGCATTGGGTTCGAGGTCGGAGGGAACGTTCCATGTCACCACATTGGTCTTTGACAATGAGTCGGTAAGTTGCTTGCGGAATGCCGCAATCTCTGTTGCATCGTTGTTCTGGTCCGATACAGGAACAGCTTGTGTCATACCGCACACCATCAGTGCAGCAAGAACAAGGGAATTACGTAGTACTTTCATTTGTTGTTATTATGTTTTGTTTGTGATATATTCAGATTATTCATTAAGTCGCTCCCCGCTCCCCGTTAATCGCCTCACGTTCAACTTTTCCGATTCCCGTTTTCAGTTTTTCGTTCGCTCTCCGCTCCCCGCTCATCGTTAATCCCTTCTTCCCAAGAACATCATCACATAGTACACCAATGTTGCCAGTGAACCAAGTGCTGCAGCAACATAGGTATATGCTGCACTTCTCAAGGCTTCGTTTGCCATGGGATGTGTCTCGTATGTTGTTATTCCTGCTCTCTGCAGCCATGCCGAAGCACGCATGCTGGCATTTATTTCCACAGGGAGAGTGATGAAGGAAAATAGTGTTGTTGTGGCAAAGAGAATGATGCCTCCAAGCATAATCTGTGGGAATGCCTCAATGGTAAGGATACCTATGAGAAGCACCCACTGCATCCAGCTTGAAGCAAAGCTAACGACTGGAACCAAAGAACTGCGCATCTTCAATGGTGCATATGCTGTAGCATGCTGCACTGCATGACCACATTCATGAGCAGCTATTGCTGCCGCAGCCACAGAGCAATCATTATATACATCCTCGCTAAGGTTTACTGTCTTGTCCACAGGATTGTAGTGGTCGGTAAGTTGTCCGGGAGTACTGATGACACGCACATCGTAGATGCCGTTGTCGTGAAGCATCTTGATGGCTACATCCCTGCCAGTCATTCTATTAGGTAGAAGTACCTTGCCATATTTTTCGAATTTACTCTTCAGGTTCCACTGAACCAGATAACTCACAAGGGCGATAACGCCGAATAGAATGTAGTATGTCATGTCTGTATTTTATGTGTGTGGTTTATGTTGAGAACAATAACGGTTTATGTTGCGAAGGTACGCAAATATTATTACATTTAATGTTCCTTGTACGTTAAAAATATAGAAATCACAGTACTTCCGTATAATATTAGAAAAATCAGATAACCTTTTATTCCTGTATTACAAAGCGTTTAGATGTTCCATTATATGCCCATATAGGTATGGAATGCTATGGGAGGCAGAGGTATATCTTGCTTTCTCTGGAATGACTCTCCTGTGAGTCCCCGTTGGGGTCCTCGGTGGCGGCTCATTTTACCGCCACCGAGGACGGGAATGGACCAAAAGGAGATGAAGACACCAAAGTCCTTGGGAGAGTATGCCCCCAATCTGTCATTATCATCATAACGCTAATGCTCAATTTGGGATTATTGGGAGATTGGGAGACAAAAACAATCAGCAACAGCAGTTACAAATGACAATAGATGTAACTGCTGTTGCTGTAGAAAATAAGAGCTAATAGTTGTAGATTATCGGTTGCTTATGTAGCAAACCGTTTTTGTCAAATCCCGCTTATGTCTATGAGCCTTGCGGTAGCGCCGCTTTCACTGTATGTCAGTTTCATGACATTTATCTTTCCCTTGGTCAGCGTGATGCTTTTTGTCATGTCCAGTCGGTCGCTCCAGCCGCCTGCAGTGCCGGTAAGTTTCACATTTATTGTGAGATTTTCGCTGGTGGTATTGAAATATGCTATCTGGTCTTGGTTGGTACTTTTGAAAACCAAGGCTCTGCTATCTTGAACGGTGACGGCGTGTATGGGGAACTTGTCAATGAAAGTGGGGTCAAACCCAAGTTGAAGGCCCGTGTTTTCCAAGGTGCAGACGAGGTCAACGGATGTGGTCTTGCCAGACTCTATGTCAAATGTGGATGTTGCAGTAAAACGAGGCATGCCCCACCCGTCATTCTGGGTAATTGCTTCTGTTTCTGTACAATTTTCAACACTAAGAAGATAGCCTTTGTCGGTGGGTAATGTACAATCCGATTCGCTAAGAGTTGCATAAGGCTTGTCTTGAATGAGGGGCGTGCCATTGCTTTCGCTTATGCTTACTCTGAATGTATTAACGTCAATGTCAAGTGTTGCACGGGTAATTGTTTCCGTCTTTACTTCGCCTGTTTTCAGAGTAAGGGCTAATGCACCTTTTGCACCAATAGGTTCGGAAGGTATAATCTCGTTGTCACAACTTGTGCTTAGAATGCAGCATGAGAGTGCTGCAAGTTTCAGGGTTCTGTATTTGATTGTTCTAAAAAACATGCTTATCTGTATTGGACGGTAATACTATAAATTTTGGCGTTCGTTCCTTCCGATATCCATGTGTCGGGGTTGCCATATGAGTTCGTGCATGATACCGTAGGAGTGTTTTGGGTCATTTGTGTTTGATAGCTGTTAATGTCTGTTGTTGAAGACATGTAGCCAGGAGACATGGATTTCAGTTCGTTCCCACTACACAAAAGTTTGTATGTTGTACCGACAGTAGCTCTGCGGACATAAGCATTCTGGCTGACGGTTACGTTAATATTCTCCGGGCAGAAGAACGTCTTTGTTATAGTGTTGCCATGTAACCTTACGAAATCGCTTTTCCATGAGTTTGCATCGCCTGTCCAGTCTGTCTGAGTTGGTGGGGCCGCCGTATATGGTATGCCAGTGATGTGTACGGTTTTGCTGGATGACTGCGTGACACCATCAAAGGAGACAGAACCAGTTAAGGTATATGATCCCAGGTTGCCAACCGTGTAGTTGTTATATGTGTATACTCCAGAACTGTAATCGGATTGTGTGCCATTGAATGTATTGCTTACGCTAAAGGAATAATTCGGATTGCCAATGATTCTTTGGGAAATGTTGTTGATTGCTATCTTTGGCGCATAGATAGTTGCATTGTTGCACTTGTTTGCTTCGGAAATGTTCTTCTCTACCACATCTCCCTTATAATAAGAGAATGAGGTATATGCAGTCATGCTAACCGTGAATTGTGGTTGCTCCGTGATGCTTAATGTCTGCGTTTTAGTGAATGATTTTCCGTTTGATGTGGTATAGGTATACTCTATGGCATAATTGCCCTGAGGAAGATATGGCCATGACTCGTCCTGCTCAGAGGAGATAAGTGTTCCGGTTCCTATGATACTGCGTACTATGTTTTGGGCAGAGTTCTTGACGACTGCCTTCCATTCGTATCCGTCTATCGGTGCATTTGAAAGCGTTACCTTTGTTCCTTGTAATATGCCGTTTGTATATATATGCTGGGCTGAGATGTCGGGAGTATTTACCAGGTCAATGGTTCCTAATGTGTAGATTTTTGCAGCCTCACCTCCAAACGTGCTATTGCTGTTTAAAGTATATGATGTGCCGTCGCATGTAAATGCCATTGAGAAACCTTCCAGTACAACCGGTGCGGAAACGATATAATATGTGCCGGCATTAAATGTGCTGTTGCCTGCCGGGGGCAAAATGGTTATGGCCTGGCTTCCGTTAGGATCTATAGTGGTTTGAGGCGTATTGGTAGAGAAGTCTATGTTCAAGGTTCCAGCAACAGGTTTATTGGTGGTGAAGGTTATTTCCTTTATCTTTCCGGCAGCATATTTTGGGATGTCAAATTTCAGCAGTTGGCAGACATTGTAGAATGTTACGTTTGATGGACTTCCGTCTATGTTGCGTGCCCCTTTGGCAACAGAAAGATTCAATCCGGAGGCAAAGCTGCTTTGGGCAGCATTTTGTTTTAAGGGTAGGGTAGCTACCACTTCATTATTCTCTGATAAGTTGTCTGCTCCCAAAGTGTGAGGGTACAGGGCTATAAAGTAGTCTTTTTGGGCAGTTATCTTTCCGATGAACTGAGCCTTGTTGCTGTTGTAGGAGCCTATGACGAATCTGTGTTTTGCTACACTGTAGTCATATACGGCAATTTCGTCGTTGACATTCCATACTACGGTTTTTCCGTCGTTATCCAGTGTCGTGCGGGTTGAAGATGGTGTCGCATTGATTACCAATGGCGACAACTCCCGTATGTCGTTTTCTATTATGCTGTTTTCATGGCAGGACGTAATACAGAGTATGGTACAGGCCAGAACAGCAATTCTGTATCTATTATTGTATGTCATGTCTTGTTTTTTCAGTTACTTTGTCCATAATCAGAAATATCCACATTCCCGTCTCCTTCTTCAAAATTGTCGTGTTCGCCGTTTATGTCAGCAGAACCGTCATCCTGAATAACGTCATCGCTGGTTATTTCTATTTTGTCGTTTATGAAAATATCTTCCTGGTCTACAATGATATCCAAATCCAACGTTCCAGGAATAAAAGCAAGGCTTAATCTGCTGATTTTTCCTTTGGTCAGTGTTAATGTTCCTTGTTTTAGGAGTCTTTTCCCTTCTCCAAATGCTTCTATCGTATATGTGATGCTCTGTTTGGCTCCTGATGCGATGTTGAAGTATGCGACATTACCATCAGAAACGATTTCTCCGTTTTCCCGTCTGCCTCCGGTGTTTTTGTCAAATACTATTTCGCGTCCGTTGCTTTCATGTTTTACAATATATGAATCAGTGAAATGAAGTGGGAATGATTCGTCAAAGATGATTTCCCAACCGGCATTGGCAACTGTGCATGCTACTCCGACTTTAGTGATTTCTCCGGCTTTGATGGCAAACGGTTGGGACAGGCCGGCGTATCTGCGTTGTCCCCATCCTCCATTGCTACTCTCGGCAACTGTTTCTGAGCAACTTTCAGCCTTTACGGTATAGCCGTATCCTGCGGAAAGACGTTTGTCAATGTCCTTTAATTTTGCGGTTTCTCTGTAGAGGTCCGTGCCTTTGTATATGGTTATTAGGAAATTGTCAGCCTCTTCCTTGGAGATAACCGTTGTTGTAGCTCGTGTTGCGGAGGAACCATTCTCCAGTCTCAATTCCAGTGTGCCGGTATTGTCTGTGGGCATATCTGGTAATTTGTTGCTTTCTGATGAACAGGCAGATAGAAGTGTCAGCAAAAGACACGTTATATAGAGTTTTGCCTGTATATATACTTTTTTATGTAGTATGCTCATTGTCTGTGTAAATCAAAGGTCAACAATAGTATCGTCGGTTCCCATGTCATCTGAAATCTCAATGTCAATTCCTCCAGAAGTGGCATCAGAGTCATAACTGTATTTCAGTAGGTATAGTTTGCCGCTTTCTACATCAGTGAAGTTGATGGCCGAGTGTCCGTGTGAAACTCCATCTGTGTTGATTGTGCTTAGTGCATAGGAGAAACCTTCGTCGGCTATGTCAAAATATGCTTTTTCTTCGTCATTGATAGTTACCTCTCTTTCACCGCTGTTTAATGTGAAAGTGTACGAACTGAACAACTCATGAAATAGTTCTGGAAGTTTCAGTGATACCGCATAATTCAGCATCGGTACCTCCATTGAGAGTTTGTGCCTGCTATCATATTCCATAACTATATTCTTTTCTGCGTAATAACAAGGCTCTCCTTTTCCTCCGTTAACTGTTTTCCACGAATCTTGATTATCCGTATAGGCACGTACTGTAAATGTTCCCGGTTCCAGGACTATTTTATCCGGGACATTGCCAGCATGATAAAACTTATATGTCTTGCCATCGGCATCAAGGATTGTTACTGCCAAATCGGCCTCCACGGCACGGGTGGTTGCTGAGGGTTTGTTGGCGCAAGCGAGATCCAATTCCAAGATGCATTCTCTGCCTGCAATATTTGGAATGTCGTTCTGCTGGCATGAAATCATTAATATGACAGCAGATAACAGAGGGAATATATGTTTCATTTATTTGCTGTATTTTAGTACTAGGGAATATATGTGTGATCCTGTATTACCACCACCATAACTGTTCAGGCACCTCATTTGTGTGACAGATTCTATCAAGGTAGTTGTATTGGTGCCTTTGTGCGGGTAATCCGTAGAATTGAAGGCACCGCCGTTTTGTGTCTGCGAGAATAGTTGGCTATTGCCTATGGTTATGGTAAGTGTTGTTCCTACTGTGGCAGGATGTATCATTACATCATAGTCCAAAGATACCTTGGTGCTGGCTGGGATAGCAAAATTGTTATTGTAGATATATTCATTGCTATGTGCCGTAATTCCACCCTGAGCTCCAAGTTTAACCTCATTGTTGCTAAAGGTTATGCGGTCTGTTGCCGCCACCCAACCTTGTGCTTCTGTCGGAGGAGTATAGTTTACCGGCAGGCCAGTAATATAAAAATCCTTACTTGCTTCAACTGATATTCCGTCGAACGTGGCATTAGCTTTCAGTACATGTGGTGATAGACTGACAGATTGGTTCTCTATATAATCGACAGAAAAAGCGTTCTTGCCGGCAGTAACCTGTTCAGTGACTCCGTCATATGTATATGAAAAACTATAATTATATTTACCCGAATTTAAGATAGATTCACTGATATTCAGCATTACAGCAGGACTGTAGACCGTTTTCCTTTCGCACGAGTTAGCAGCATCTACATCACCTTCAAGATACTTGGTATAGGAAGAGTAACCGCCTGCACTAACCTCAATTTGAGGTTGAGGTACTGTAAACTCTCTGCTACTAACTTTTGTCTCTCCTTCGTTTGTTAGGAAATAGTAATGGGCAGTATATTTGCCTTGGGGCAGATAGGGCCATTCTGTAGAATTGTCGTATTTGGTTAACAATTCTCCTTGTCCTTCTATTTCACGCACTTCTTCTCCGTTAGCATTGACTAGTACAGCTTTCCAATTCATACCAGGATATGAATTGGAGAATGTTACATTTGTGCCTACCAAATAACCATTGCCATCATATTGGTGCTTAGGTGTTGCCGTTGGTACGGGAAGCCATGATAATGGTATAGTCTCGTCCATATTGGCATCCTCTACTGCTACCTTGCCTATGTTGACAATAGATGCACTTTCGGGATCGGGTAGTGTGAGTGTAACGATGGCATGGTCGGCTTCTTGGAAGACTTTAGGAAGAGATTCCGAAGTAAGGTCAAAGGAAATTGGCCTGTTATTGTCATATTTTAATTTGCCATAGAAAACAAGTTTTGGACTGCTTCCTGCACGGAAGTAGATGCTGCTTTGACTATCGTTCATAGGAATCTCCATGGAATAGTCGTCTACAAAGACTAAAACTCCGAAATCATCATAGAAACGGTCAAATCTTATCCTTTCTTCTTCATCCTTGCCAAATTTTACCGATATCAGTGCATTTGCCACCTTGCATGGTATGGTTACGGCTGTTGTTGTTCCAGTATTTACGGCCACATTATCCGATTTTCCAATATAATATGGTGAATTTCTCCCTATGATAGGATTGTCGCCACAGGTTGCTGTGATATTATACATGCCAGTTTTTACCTGCATTGTTTCTACAAATTTCCCATCATATGCAACTAGACTTGTTCCGGTACGTTGCAATTTCAAGTTGAACTTGCTTGCCAGAGGTTTGCCTAGCTCGGAAGGGGTAGCTCGTGTTTCTGTCTTGACAGAGATTTGGCTTATGGAGAAACGCAAAGTACCCTGTGCTGTTTCAAAATCTTCAATCTCGTTACAAGCGTTAAAGATTGCCCCCAACGCAAGAATTAAGATTGTATAAAGATAATGCTTTTTGAAAGATATCATTTATTCGTATATTAGTTTCAAATTATCCAATACCAATGTGCTGCCGACACCACCAGTGAAGAAGTCGCCATATTTACTTGACGAGGCAACTACCAAAATATGTGTTGGTGCCACTTCGGTGTTTTTATATTTCACTTCTATGGTCTCTGGTGTCCATGATGTCACTGTAGTACCACTAGTAAAGTTACCATAAGCGATGACGCGAGGGTCGTTGACAGAGAATAGATTTTGGTCCTGACCAGGTTTGGTCTTGATAATGATCGGATATTTATCGCCCTGGAACTGCTCGTAATCTCCGTCCTCGATGTGCCATAATGCTATATATATGTTGCACGAATCAGGACGTCCCTTGAGATATTCCATAGATTTATCACCTACCTTGTCTATCTCCTTAGATGTGTATTTGTAATCGAAGGTCAACTTGGTGGGAAAGGCTGTGAATGGTTTGCCAAAACCCAAAATACCGTTGGTTCCATCGGTCTTGAGGTATGTACCAGTGAAGATATTGCCCGCAGCAAACTTGATTACAATATACTTTGATTCCAGATATGCTGCTTTACCACTACCAGTACTGTTGTCGTCGGTGGGGAATGAATTGCTGTTACCAACGGTTGTAGCACCACGGTTGCCAGTATCCCAGAACGAAGTTCCTCCTGCTGCCCAGGGACAATACAGCTTGGCATTGCTGGCGTCGGTGTGCCAATCGTCAAAACTGCTATTGGGCATTTGCTGCAGGGTGGCAGTAGTAAATGCTTGCATCTCTACTTCGTATTTGCCTGATGCAACCTTGTATTCGTATTCTGTCCCAGCTTCAAGGTTAGTAATTGTTGCCTTGTATGTTGTAGATGTGGTTTTGATATCTGCAATATCTACTTTGTTCCATACACTCTCGCCCTTCTTCCTGTATTCTACCAAAGGTTCTGTATTGTTGGGTTTATCGCCAGAGATAATTGCCTGGTGATTGCGTGCAAAAGCGGTTGCTGTGGTTTTGATTTCCTCTTCTGTATGCTGTACGCTTACACGCCATATCTGTGTTTCGTCCCATCCTGTTCTTACAGTGAATCTGCAGATATCAGAGAAATCGTAATGGGTTGCTTTGCTTGGGTCAGGAGAGACGGTGCCACTCTTTCCGCCAAGTGTGAATTTGTTAACCTTCAGTTCGCTTAACTTCTGGCTTTTGTTTACATATACTACAGCATTGCATAAATCTGGGTCGATTACGGCCTTGCCAACCTGATTTTCTACCTCAATCTCTCTAATTATAATCTGTGTCACCTTTACAGTCCATTCATAGTCCTGATAGGTAGATACCACAAATTTTACGGGTTTGCTGAAGTCAACTCTTGTGTCAAATCTCGAGTCGGGTTTGCTGAATGCATTCTTAGGGAATCGATTATAGTCTGAACATTTTGCCGGTTCTATGTCCAATGATGGTGTATCTTGGTAGTTAACGTCAGGATTATAAGTAGCACCAGTCAAGGTGATCTTTTTGATTCTCAGATTTTTAATATTGACTGTGTCGTTGACGTATATGTTGACTTGTCTTTTTTCCTTGTCTATTATAGTGGTGAAGTTTTCACCACCATCCTCGCCACATTGCCCCTCTACCTCAAATTCTGTAATTTGTCCGTGGACGATAGGGTATGGGATGTCGTTCTTTATATCGCAGGAGGCACATGCCATTAGTGCGATAAGGAAAAGTATGTTCCTGTATATATGTTTCATAGATAGTATGTCGCTCCAAATTTAATGCTGAACAGGTTCACTTTGAAATTGGCTCCCGAATTTGTCAGTTTGCCAGTTTCTATATTGTTGTTGTTCTGTTCCCCCCATTTCACTCCGTAGCCTCCCACGTTGAGCATCACCTCGGCTGCCATGTGATTGGTGATGAACACCACCATACCGCCAGCTATGCCTATTTCCAAATCATGTGTGCGCTCGTAAACTCCCGACAGTGTCTCGCCACTGCCTGTAGTGTTTTTTCCTTCCGAAAAGGTATAGTTCAGTTGCAACTCGCCAAAAAGGCCAAAGATCTTGCTGTTGCCAATGGGAAGGTATGAACGCAAGAATGCCGAGGTCTCATAGTTGTGTTGCAGGTAGTATAGGTCTTTTAGACCGATGTTAAAGTCATCTCCCAGATTTATGTCCAATTCGCCTAAATTCAGGAAATATCTGTTGTAATTGAATCTTGCACCAACAGCCATATTGTTGGCGAAGAAGTATCCAAGGTAGGGACCTGCTGTGAAGGTATAACCCTTGAAATTAATATCTTTGATGGCCATGTAGTTCAAGTTCTCATTGTCCCACTGGTTCCATGCCACTTGGCCACCAAGCATCCATTGTCCCTTGGGAACAAAAACAGTCTTAATGGCGTCACGGTCTATCATGCCCCTTCTCTCTGCATAAGTTTGCTTCTTACCTACTGTTGCAGATGTGTCGGTTGTTGCTGGAGTCTCAATGTTTAATGCTGGAATCTCTGCCGACAGAATAGTTTCATTTGTTTCATCTTGATTCCATGCGAAGGAAGATGTTGCAAACGTTAATGTTAAGACCAAATATGCTATATATCTATTACTCATTTGGGGCTTTCTTCAATGATTATTTATTTTTGACACGACATCTGTCTGCAAGTTTAACCTGCAGGCAGATGTCATGTGAGAGTATTTAAAGTTTACTTTGTTTCAGGTTCGTCTCCATATTCAAACGAGAAGTCGTCGAGATAAAGAGTACTGCCTTCACCACCATGGAAGTAGTCACCATACTTACTTGAAGAGAATACTATCAGCAAGTGTGTGGGCTTCTTGGTCAGGTCGCGATATACGAAAGGTATATTCACTTCTTTCCATTGACCCTTGCTGTCAACATTCTGTTCCTTGGGCAATGCACCGTATGCAATGACGCGTGGGTCGGTCTCCAGGTCGGGGAATTCGTCCATCTTGGTGTTGTCGATTACCATGCTTTCAGTGAGCAGAGCGCAGAACATGCCACACTGGTCCATTTCGTTTTTGCCAGGAGCACCTGCAGGCAATCCACTGCCTTCGCGATTGATAGCCTTGGGGGCGTACTGCATCCAACCCTTCAGTGCTGTTGGGCGTGAGGTGAACTCAGCACCCCAGTTCAGCCATGCACCGCTTGTGCCAACAAGGGCACCGAACTTACCGGTATAGATACTTGCTGCAGCGAACTTGATAACGATGTACTTAGATTCCAATTTTGCAGCATATGAACCACTACGAACAACCTCAGTGGTTGAGGTGGTGTTGCTGCCGCCGAAGCTTGCACTACCAGGGTTACTGGTATCCCAGAATGTTACGCCTTGTTCGTTGGGGTATACCACCTTGCCAGAAGTCCACCAGTTTTCGAAACCGCCATTGTACAGAGGAGTTTGTGCTTCTGTCTGGAACTCCATTGGAGAACTTTTAGCCTCAGTGCCGTTGAAGTTGTAGATTAACTGGTATTGATATGCTGTCTCTGGTGTGAGTCCCTTGATCTTGACACTGACATTGTCCTTGTCATCGATATTCAATGCATCACTTGCAATGTTGGTCCACTCCTCGCTGCCAGATTGTCTCCATTGCAGAGTAAGGCCACTCTTGTCGAATTCACTTGTCTTGGATGTAACGGCAGCATTGAGTGTAGCGAATGTGCTCCATGCATTGGGTTGCAGTGTAGACAAAGATATAGAACTCTTTCTGGGCACGTCGAAGGTGAAGGTATAGGTGTTTGTGCTCTCGTCTACCTCAACCTCAATGCCAGGTGTATTGCCAGAACCTAAATGACCTTCGTCGGACAATTTGAAGTTCAGAATATAATGGTCGCGTGCTTTGACATTTGTGAATGCCTTCTCGAGATTGTTGTTCTGGTTGCTGAAACTTACTACATTCAGTTTGGCTTTGAAATCGCCAACAGGGATGTAGCCAGACTGTGTGGTTTCTCTCATGACGTACTTCAATGGGCTGAAGTTACCCTTGTCGCTGAGGACTGTGGTAATAGCAGACTTGAAGTTCTGTACGAAGGACTGGTCATAGTTGACTGTTACCTTTACATTGGCCTGAGTACATGTGATGTTGGCCTTGACCAGATACTTTGCTCTTACAGTCACCTCAGCACTGCCATAGTAGAATGGAGTGTTGAAACCCGATTCACTGCCATCCCAGTTGGCAGAGTGTGCCACAACTGTGTAGTTGCCCTGGGGCAGAAGAATGGGCTCTTGGAAAGTCTCATCAGTGCCGAAATTGTCAGTGCTCTTGACAATGTTGCCTTTATCATCTTGAATCTCTACGTGCAGAGTCTTGGCATCATAGTCAGCAGGTGCTGCGGCACGGGTGCTGGGGTCGTTGGTAGAAACCAACGCATTGATGTTCAGTGTCAGGTATCCCTGAGTGCTGTCAACGGCCTTTTCCTGAGTACATGACGCAAACATGGCGGCAAGGAAAGCCATGGACAGTAAAAATTTTATCTTTTTCATAATTTTTTTTCCTATGTATTATTATCTACTGTAAGAACCAATTTACCGCTCTTGGTTTCACCATTTGCATCTGTTACAACCATGTCAAAGGTGTGATGACCAGGCAAATACGCCAACAGGCTGAAGAAGTTGCCAATGGGGAAGGTATAACTCTTGTCACCTACAGTAGGTACAGCAAGCTGCTGATCCAATTCTGTGAACAAATCAACCAGCTCTGAATTGTCTACAACTTCTGTGCCATTGATGAAGTCCACATCTGTGTAGTTTTGTGACATCGTGGCCAATGAGTTCATCATTTCTTGGCTGTCGGAATTGATTGTTACCTTGATGCTCTGGATTCCATTTGCACATTCAATCAACGCATTACCCAAAGATGGATCTGTATCAATTGTTACGGTCATATCCTTTGGCAGACGCAAAGAAATATTGCTGACAGGCTCTTCTTCTTCGGGCTCTTCCTCGATTTCAGGAAGTTCACAGCCTACAGCCAATACCAACTTGCCCTTCTTGGTGTTGCCTTCCATGTCGGTAACAACCATATCAAAGGTGTGTACACCTTCCAAAACAGCCAACAATTGGAAGAAATTACCGATGGGGAATACATACTCTGTATCGCCTTCTGCAGGAACCTCAAGTGTCTGGCCTAAGTTACCAAACAGACGTACGATATCCTGGTTTCCAACAATTTCTGCTCCTTCAAGGAATGTTGCTGCGGGATAGTCTTTAATCATCATCTGCAGTGATTCAATCATAGCGTCGCTATTAGAGCTAATCTTGACCTTGATGCTCTTGATACCGTTTTCAGCAGAGATAAGAGTGTTGCCAAGGGCAGGATCGGTGTTGGGGTCAATAACCATGTGGTTGGGCAACTTCAGAGTGATAGGACCAGTCTCCTCAGGAGTCTCAGGATCTTCCCATTCTTCGAAGTTGTCGGTGTTGTCCTCAACCTCCATCTCAAAGTCTTCCTCGCTTTCCTCGAATTGGATATTTGCGTTCACGGTTATGCCAACGATATCACCGTCGGTCTTCTCTACAGCTGCCAATGTTATGGTAATGGCATCACCTCCAGAGAAGCAGGTTTCGTCGTTGTCGTACTTTTCGCTTGCGCTAGCCTTGGTAAGGTTGTGGCTGGTCTTGATGCTTGCACCATTCTTGGTTATGCCAGAGAAATTCATTGTCAGCACCTCAACGTTTTCTGCAAACTTTATATAGGTTGTGGGAGGCTCGTATCCGTGGTCATCTTTGCAGAAAACCAAGGCGCTTTCCTTAGAATCGCTAATAGTTACAGACCAATTGGTGAACAGGTCTTTGAAATCGTTGTATTCAGCCTCGTTATTGCCAAACTTAATAGTTATGCTACCGTTTGCCATGCGGCAAATGATCTTAGAGTTTGTATTAACGGCCTGAAGAATCTCAAAATCATCGCGACCATAGTAGTAGGGCGCATCCATGTATTTTACAAGATCGCCAGGAGTGTGAGCCTCTGCGTAGTACTTGCCTACTGCCATCTTTATCTTGTATGGGACTTCAGAAGCCTTGTCCCAAGATTGTACGTGTTCTCCTTCTGCTGTGTAGATTGAAACAGGGAAATTGTTGGTCTCTACGGCACGGGTAGTTTTAGGCGCCAATTTGTCTACTTCCAGCGACATACTTCCCTGACGTGTCTCGGCAGTTTGCAATTCTTCGCTCACGCATGATGAAAAGCCAAGAGCTACTACAGCCAGCAACATAAATTTGGAAATTTTCATAATATGAATATTTATTTTATCTTCTGTAATATGTGTATTTGCTATGGTAGATCCAGAAAATATTCTTAGATCCAGTCAACGTCAATCTCTATGTCGTGTTCTGAATCGTTAGTTGACTCGTCGATTGTTACGTTGATGTCCAATTGGCCTTCGGTAGTGGGAGTGTAGGCTGGGCTAATGTTCATCTTGTATGCTTTGTTGCGGTCCAGCTTAAAGGTTCCAGTCTTGGTTGTTACACTGTTCTTGTTGCCGTCCACATATTCGCTCTTGGTTGTCGTTGTGATTGTGAATGAGATAGTCTCACCACCTTCGTTCAACTTGACATACCAGGGCTCGGTGTCGTTCTCCAGCCATGAAATAACATTTGTGCCCATGGCCTCGGTACCAGTGAATGTTACATTGTAGCCCTGATAGTAAGTGGCCATCTCGGGAGCAAAGTTTACAGCAATACGTCCACAAGTGGGGGTGCAGGTTACGGTAACGGTCTGCATGTCATCACCCGCGATATTGCCAACAGTTTCTCCGTATACGTAGAATGCATCACGTGAGTAGGCGTGCTCTTCTCCATAGAAAGCTTGAACCTTGAATCCACCGAGGGGAAGTGTGATGCCAGTAAAATTCTGGAGATCGCTGCCCTTACAGTTAAGTTTTACATTGTCGTTTTTGTCGGTAACTACAATCTGATAGTTATCGGTGTTTGCGTAACTCTTTTCGTTAAGAGCACGGGTAGTTTTGGAGAAACCTGTCTCTGATTTCAGATTTAGAAACAGGCGTCCTTGCTTTGACTCTGCCAGGTTCGATTCCTGACTGCATGAGGTTAGCGATAGTCCTAAAGCTATTGCTAAACCAAGCATCCATGTTTTTTTCTTCATACTTTTTTGGTTTGTGTATTTATGTGTTTTTTAAATTACCGCTTATTATAACAGCCGACTATAATTTCACGTTGCAAAATTACGACTATTTATACTAATCAAGCGCTAAAAAGGGTAAAAAACATGTAAAAACCGAAATATCTTCCCAAAATACCCGGTTTCATCGTATAATATCTGCTTTTTTTGTTTTTGAATATTTCAGCCAAAATATATCGGAATATATGTTTTTTCTGGTACGTTTTTATGCTCTCCTCCTTTTTTATAGCGTCTTCTTCGTGTGGTTACGCTAAATATATTGTATGTCATTTGGGTAATTGCTGCCCACAAAAAAAACTTAGGTGTACAGCGGTTGCAGCCAAAGAAGAGTTTTATTTAACATTTAGCATGTTTATGCTCCTTTCGTGCCTTTTTCTGTATTTCATGCCCAGGTGTCTTTTTTGCTTTATCGCGATGTTGCAAAATTTTCCTCCTCGTGGTATCAAATAATCGTAGATCTATTTGTCTTGGGTGATTTCAAGGGTCAGTTTCCAATTATCCGGGATAATTGCCAAGCCTTTAGGCAAAAACAGCCAAATCCTCTCAGCCATGTAGCTTGTTATGTGAGCGTGAGAATGCCATTGCCATTTTTTGTGACTCTTATCTCAGTCTGTTCTCTCTCTATGTCATACATATGCTCTCTATATAATAATATAAATAAGGTGTACTCCCCATTCTGTTCGCTATTATTGTCTGTTTTACACCTTTTGTTTATTTTTCTTTAACTTTTCTTTAGCATTCCTTTGCCAGTTTCTATAAAAGTTTTACCTTTGCACTCGCAAAACGGGACGAGCCTCCTCGAATATTGGAGGT